>NZ_JBQUYP010000007.1:270893-307656 GCF_056314305.1 Acinetobacter sp. DMC2
CCTAATAGGTGTCGGTGTCGGTGTCGGTGTCGGTGTCGGTGTCGGTGTCGAATCATTATCGTCAGACCCACACCCACTTAAAGCTATAAAAATCAAAGCAATGCTGCTTCCTTTTACTATGTTATTCATCACATGAACCCTTTTTTTATTAAAAATGTGAAAATTTAACATTTTTAAAATAGATCAATTATAATGCAGTTGTAAAGATCAAATTTGAAAAAAGGTTCAACATGGCAGCTTATAATCAAATTGAAATATTCGAACAAAGTCAAAAATGGTTTGACCAGTTGCCATTAGAATGGAAAAACTGGCTTGAAGAAAATTTAGAAAAAGGATGTGGAATTGAACAATTAGTCGATGTGTTAAAAGCAAATGGATTTGAGCCAAGATTTGAAATGAATGATTTGAAATTTCAGACTTTATTGGATCATGATCAAGAGTGGATCATTGAACAAGTTTTAAATGAGGTTACGTCTGAGGAAATAGTAAAAATATTAATAGAGCAGGGGCATGATGGTTTAAAAGTAAAAGAATATCTAAATAATTTAGAAAATAATCAGCTATATAAAATTTTGAAGAAAAAGCATCATCAACTTAAAAAACGTGAATGGCTAATAGAAACTGTAGATCAATTGGCACAGCTAAATTCTGGCTATAGTGAAGAAATTCCTTCAATTACTGCTCCACGGTTCTCTGTTTTTATAAAGAATTACTATAGTCAACATCGGCCTGTCATTTTAAAAGAAGGAATAGAACATTGGTCAGCTTTGCACAAATGGTCTCCGCAATATTTTGCTTCTAAATTTGGCCATCATTTAGTTGAAGTTCAGATGAATAGAAATTTAGATGAACAGTTTGAAAGACATTCTCTATCACTAAAACAGAAAATGAAGATGTCAGAGTTTGTATCAAAAGTTATGTCAGTTGATGCCAGTAATGATTTTTATATGACTGCAAATAATGCGACTAACAGTCATCAGATGCTTCAAGAGCTATTTTTAGATATTGGTAATTTTGCAGAAGGTTATTGCGACTTGGCTTTAAAAGATGAGCGTAGTTTTTTATGGTTTGGACCTAAAGGAACATTTACGCCATTACATCATGATTTAACGAATAATATGTTGGTTCAAATTTATGGACGCAAAAAAGTAACTTTAATTCCTGCCTTACAAGTTCCTCATCTGTATAACGATCATTGGGTGTTTAGTGAATTAAATAATGCAAATAAAATTGATTTTGAAAAATATCCTTTGGCAAGATCAATCACTCCAGGGGAATGTATTTTGAATGCTGGGGAAGCTTTGTTTATCCCAATTGGTTGGTGGCATAGTGTAGAAAGTTTAGACGTCTCAATCAGTATTTCTTTTACCCATTTTAATGCGCCAAATCATTATGTTGATCGGTTTCCCAAAGAGGTCTAAGAATGAAAATTGCATCTTAAACCGTTCAGTGTGACAATTGCTCGGCCCATACTATTTTTCAAATATGAAGGAAAATTGTTACCCTATGACCACACTCCAATCGAACAATGCAGAACTTAATCAGAAGCAGGTATTAATGTTAATGGAATACCTGACGCAATGGTTAATTCGTTCAGGAGTGGGATATAACGACTTTGTGACTGCTTTAAAACCTATTTTCTATCAACAGGCTTTAACTGAGCTAGAGCGTATAGAACAAAAGCCAACTGATTCAGCGGTCAGTTTACTTTCAGGGTTACATCGCAAAGACGTGAATGCATTTAAAAAGGCAATGCAGGCTGGGCAACCTTTAACAGAAGCAAAAGTAGCAGAGCCAGTAAGTGTTCCTGCTCGGGTGATTGGCTTGTGGCTTGCAGAGGGATTAGCAGAAAAAATTCCTTTTATTAGTGAAAATCAGATTAGCTTTGAAAGTTTGGTAAAGAAAATTTCAACTGAAAAACATCCAAGATCTATTCTGAACGAACTTGAGCGTTTGAACATTGTGAAAGAAGAAGATGGCCTTGTGATGTTGCAGCAGCGTAGTTTTATGCCTGATGTTGAGCAATTCGAGGTTCGAAAATTATTAACGAATAACTTAGAGGCACATTTAGCTGCCGGAGTTCATAATTTATTTCAGCCAGAAAAAGAACCCTATTTAGAACAAGCAATTTTTGCTGATGAATTAACAGATGAATCGATCACTTTACTCAAAGACGCAAGTTTACGCTTGTGGGAAGATCTATCACTACAAATACTTAAGTTAGCCATTGAACGTTGTGCACTCGATGAAGGTAAAGAGGGGGCAACCAAAACTTTCCGTTTCGGAGCTTATCAATATGATGAAAACAACTTATAAAAAACTAATAATATCCATGAGTTTCATTTTAATGGGTGGTCTTTTGACTGCTTGCGGAGAGGATTTATTCGCAGGTGGCGCCAGTTTAGGTGGATCGGGAAATCCGACTAAACCTGGTAAACCAGGTGATTATGAGACACCTGCCGATGGTGAGAAAGGTGACTCAAAAGATAATGAAATTTGGCTACCTGCACCTGCTGAAGATGACTGTAATGGCTTGCATCGTAAATTACAGTTCCTGAATAATGTAACGCGTGAACCCATCGAAAAAGAAACAGTTTTTAAATATGCACAGCAGTTAACTTTAAATGGCACAATTGCTTTGCAGATTACTCAAACTAATAAGGGATTAGAGAAAATACAAGAACAACAACCAGCCTGTTATGTCCCTTTAGAACTCTATTTATTTGGAAATAATAAACGTTCTTATCCAGAAAATGAGTGTAAAGAGACTCAAACTTACGAATATCAGCCTAATGAAACCAAAACTTTCATTGTCAATTATCCTGCATTTGAAGTCATGAATGGTACTTGGAAATATGGTTTAGAAAGCACCTATTTGAAAAATGAGCAGGAGTTAAAACAATGCGAACCTTTAACTATTCAATTTAAAATAAGTGCGCCACCTGAGCCGATTAAAATTAATTAAGATGAGCCACTCATGAGCTATAAAATTTTAAGGGAAGTATGAGTTAAGCTTGCTCTAGCACTTTTTCATCATAAGTGATTTGAGCTGCTAAAACTTGCTCAATATTGGTTTCGGCCCATTCCTTTAATTGGAATGCCATTGAAGCTACATTTTGCCCTAAAGCAGTAAGTGAGTAATCAACACGAATTGGGGATGTATTCTGAATTTTACGCTCAATAAAACCGTCTCTCTCCAGCATTTTTAACTTCTGTGATAAGACTTTAGGGGAGATACCTTGAATATTCTTTTTGAGCAAATTGAAGTGCTGAGTTTCCTCCTCAAGAACATTTAAAATCAATAAAACCCATTTATCTGCAATTTTTTCAAAAAATAAACGAGCAGGGCAATGTTGTTGAAAAATATTATATTTTAGACATTCATTCATACCATTTACCTATAATTTCTTGAAAAAATTACCCTAGTTACCAACTAGTAACTAATTGACACCTAGTTTCTAAAATATATCATAAAGTGGAATTTAATAAAACAAAGGTTTGCTTCCATGTCTAACTCTAATATCGCGGTTGTATATTTCTCTGGTTATGGCCACACTAAAGTCGTGGCTGAAACGTTTGCAAACGAAATTAATGCTCAGCTCATCCAAATTGATCAAGAGGGAAATATTACTGATCAAGATTGGCAGACATTAAATGATGCGAAGGGGATTGTTTTTGGTGCGCCTACTTATATGGGTACAGCGCCATGGCAGTTTAAAAAGTTTGCTGATGCAACTTCAAAAGTGTGGTTTACACGTGGTTGGCAAGATAAAGTATTTGCTGGTTTTACAAACAGCGCGAGCTTAAATGGTGATAAGCAAGTAACTCTTATTCAACTGCAAACTTTAGCATCACAGCATGGCGGCATTTGGGTGAGTCTTGGTTTATTGCCAGCAAATACGAAAGATGCAACACGTGAAGATGTAAACAACTTAGGCGGTTCGGTAGGGCTTTTAGTTCAATCGCCTTCTGATGCAAGTGTGGAAGAGGTTCCGACAGGTGATCTTGAAACAGCAAAACTTTATGCTCAACGTGTACAAAGCATTGTAAATAAAATTTTTGGTTAATTTGACTATAAAAAAGGCGCTTTAAGCGCCTTTTTTATTACTCATGCTCGTTATGTTGCGGAGCATTATATTTAAAGCCTTTGGTTTTATAGGCCAAATAACCTACACCAATTACGGCCCAAGCTAAGCCAATTTGTAAGGCAAGCTTATCAATTTCTAACCACATCATAAACACACTGGCAAAACCAAGCGTTGGTATAACAATATAATTAATGATGTCTTTAAGCGTTTTATTCTTGCCATCTCTTAATGCATAGCGAGAAACTACAGAGAAGTTAACAAAACTAAAAGCAGTTAAAGCACCAAAACTAATCAAGTTAACAATATGTTCAAGATCTAAAAAGCCAGCAGATAAAGCAACCACACCTACAATAAGAATGTTGTAAGTTGGGGTATGCAATTTTGGACTGATATGACCAAATAATTTCTTGTTGATGACTCCATCTCGTCCCATCACATACATTAAGCGTGATACACCCGCATGTGCAGAAATACCTGATGCCATCACAGCGACTACAGCAAAATATAAAACCAAAGTTTTAAACATCAAACTACCAATCGCAGCGACCATCACAGGTTGTGATTCATCTAAAGGATTGAAGTAAGTGTTTGGATTGCTTGGGAAATATAATTGGATGAAGTAAGTACTTACAATGAAAATAATACCTGCAAGTAATGCTGTAGAAAAAATAGCTTTTGGTAGCGTTTTTTCTGCATCTTTTGTTTCTTCAGCAAGAGACGATAAAGCATCAAATCCGGTAAAAGAGAAGCAGAGTACAGTCGCGCCAGCAATTAAAGAACTGACAGATGTCATATCGTTCCAAAAAGGAGTTAATGACCACAATGCCGCTTTATCTGGATTTAAAGTTCCATCTGCATATACACCTTGAGTAAGTAAGGTATATACTTGATAAACAAAATAAAAAATTACGCCAAGCTGAATAACAACAATCGTACTGTTAAAACGTGCAACGAACCGCGCACCAAATAAATTAATAACAGTCATAAGCGTTGTTAAACCAATCACCCATAACCAGTTATTTACTTCTGGAAAAAGAGCTCTTAGATAAATATCTGCCAAGATAATATTAACAAGCGGTGACAGTAGATAGTCTAACCAAGAAGACCAACCCACCATAAAGCCAACATTAGGGTGAATTGATTTTTGAGCATACGTATAGGCCGACCCAGAAGAAGGGTAGCGCTTAATCATATGTCCATAACTGATCGATGTTAATAAGATTGCGACTAATGCAAAAATGTAGGAAGTTGGTACATGACCACCACTTCGTTCTGACACTAAACCAAAAGTATCAAATAACGTTAATGGCTGAATGTAAGCTAAACCAATAATAACAATATGCCAAAGTACAAGATTCTTTTGAAGCTTGCCTGTTGGTTTAGTCCCAGATAAATTTGTCAACGGCGTTATCCTCATAATCGTTGATCAAGGATCAGCTTGGTGTTAAGGATCGTTTGAGACGAACGATCCCCCCTACAGAAAAAGATAAAGTGCGCCAATCTATCCTAAATTGATATAAATTGTCAGTACTTTCATCTATTTTTTAGCAATTTTTTTGCCATATGTTTCAAATAAAATAATCAATAAAAATGCTTAGTGATAAAAAAGGTCTGATTCATTATATAAATCAGACCTTTATGGAATTTCTTGGAGTTTAACGTATCGAATTACCAAGCTTTTTCTAAGATATCTCGAATATCTTTTAAGCTTGCTTCTTTCGGGTTATAAATAATTGAGCCATCATTTAGTGCTTTTTCTGCAACTTCATCAAGCTGTGCTTCAGTTACTTTACCTGTTTCACGTAGAGTGCGTGGTAACTTTGTTAAAGTAAATAGGCGATCACGCATTGCTAAGATAGTTGTAATTGCTCTATCTGCACGCTGGGTTGCAGGCGTTTGTGCATAAATATCTGCACCAGCAAGCGGTAATAGTAACTCACCAATTTTCTGACCATTTACTTGTTTATTATATTCAAGTACATAAGGTAAGAATAAATTCATGCATAGACCGTGGGGTAGGTGAGCAACAGCACCTAAAGCATGTCCTAAAGAGTGAACTAGGCCGACCATTGAATTAGAAAATGCAATACCCGCCATTGTGGAAGCTTGAGCTAACTCTAAGCGGCCTTGTGAGTCATTTGGGTTTTCTAAGACATTAAAGAGATTTTCACTAATCTTTTTAATTCCGGCACTTGCATAAGCATCGCTCAATGGATTGGCAGCCATACATGTATAGGCTTCTACACAATGCGTTAATGCATCCATACCAGTCATTGCAGTTAAATGAGGCGGTAATGTAAGTGTCATGCGTGGATCTAAAATCGCTGCATGTGGCATTAAATAATAAGAAGCAAATGCTAACTTAACATTCTTTTGAGTATCTGAAACCACTGCAACCATTGTTACTTCAGAACCAGTGCCTGAAGTTGTTGGAATCACAAAAAATGGTTTTAATGGCTTCGGTAAGTTATGAGCACCTGCATATTGCAGTAAGTCATTTCCACCTTCAGAAACTAAAATATTAGTTGCTTTAGAAGTGTCTATGACTGAACCACCACCTACAGCAATGATCGCATCACATTTGTTTGCACGATAAGCTTCTGCTGCAAGGCGAACAACCTCTAAACTCGAGTCGGGTGGAACATCATCAAAAACATGACCAATGACAGCATCAGTTGTACTAAATGCAGCTTCAATCGGATTTAATAAGCCATTTGCGCGTACACCCTTATCTGTAATGATAAGAGGGCGTTTTGCACCCAAAGTTGCAAGCTCAAACGGAATATGTTCTAACGCAGCATTACCAGCAATGACTTTTACAGGACAAAAGAATTCGTAATATGGTTTGGCCATGTTATGCGCTCCGCTTGAAATAGGACTTGGCTACTTTTAGGTAAATATTTGCAGCCTCGTTGAATTTTTCTTTTAGGCTAAGTTCGGTTGGGTATTCTTTGACTGCTAGTGAAGCAACCAATTTAGGTAAAATAAGAGCTTCCATTTTATTTAGGCAGCGTACTAAACGGATAGCAGCAGATACATCACCATCGGCAATCATTCGGTCATTGGCAAATGCTTGAGCAGTACTTTCTTGAAAAGAAAATACCAAAAAGGCATGAGTGACGTGTTTGAATGTAATCGTTAAGTCTGGTTTTCTTTCAGCTCTTTGAAGTAGTTCTAACTGTTTGTCTTCTGTCACTCGAGCAAAAAATGCTGGTCCATTCGGGAAAACATTCATTGAAAGTACAAAGTGAACAGGAAATTTAGATACTTCCTCTTGTATTTCAGTGTCCACTTGACTTGCCATGACCAAGCCACGACCAATAACATCCATCATGAGCTTAACGTAGGCAAGTTGCAGAGTCGGCTTTACCGCTTTTGTCGAAATCACTCGCGTATCCCTTGTTAAAATTATGCGAAAGCAAATTTAGAGTAATTACTCTAATCCATTTTTATTTCATCGCAAAGCGATTTATTCATATTTGACTTTAGGGTCATTAAAGTACCCAGTACTATTAATATACTCAATAAAGTCCTGACAAAGTTGACCAAATGATGGATAAGGAGTCACTAAATCTTGTATACGTACCATTTCTAACCCTGCATAGCCGCAAGGATTGATGGTCTGGAATCCATCTAAGGCACAGTCCAAGTTTAATGCTAATCCATGATAACTTCGACCACGACGAATTTTAAAACCTAAAGAACCGATCTTGCGGCCATCTACATATACTCCAGGTGCATCGGGCTTGGCATAAGCTTCAATTCCATATTTTTTTAAAACATCTATCATGAATTGTTCAGCAAAACTGACCAATGTACGTACGTTCCATTTTAGACGATTAAGATCAAACATGAAGTAAGCCACGAGTTGACCAGGCCCATGCCAAGTCACTTGTCCGCCACGGTCAGTTTGTACGACTGGAATATCTGATGAAATTAGGATGTGCTCAGGTTTACCAGCTTGACCTTGTGTTAAGACATTATGATGTTGAAGTAACCATAACTCATCAGGCGTATCTTGATCACGCTCGTTTGTTAAGAGTTTCATGGTTTCGAACTTGCTTTGATAATCTTGTAAATCGTTCCATTGGCGAATGATCAAGTTGGGTTTATCAAGGCTCATCACAATATCTTCCTATAAGTTGGTTTCTGCGGCACCCAGTTAATATCTGCAAGATAGAATCCGAAAACCCTGTAATTTTAAAGGATTTTATAATAGGGTTTCTAAATATTTGTATTGTTTTTTCACTGTTTGATAGCTTAAAAATTTCTCAAAAAAATACCACAGTAAGAGTGTCTGACTGTGGTATTGATTGAAGAACTTAAAATTAAAGCGCAGTTCTAATCTGCGGGCAAGCAGCCAAGTCAGCATAAAGTGCATGAACTTGTTCTAATTCTTCAAAGCGCAATTGTGCTGTTAAAGAATGATACTTGCCGGTGCGAGATTCTTGAACTTTTAATGTTGAGTGGTCGAAGTCTGGGAAATGTTTCACCAAAATATCGACTACAGCAACACGTAATTCTTCACCCGCATCGCCAATAAGTTTAATTGGATAATCCATCGGAAATACCCAAAGATGTTCTTGTAGTTCGCGAGATGGAGTGCGGTCTAACATAAGTTACCTCATGATTTGAAACGCCTGCATTATCGCAGGCGTTTATAGCTCTTTCTATTAAATGGGGCTTGGTTTTGAAATTTCAAGCCTTCAAAACTTAGTCATTTTCCAAGAAAGAACGTAAGTGTTCAGAACGAGAAGGGTGGCGTAATTTACGCAATGCTTTCGCTTCAATCTGACGAATACGTTCACGTGTTACATCAAACTGCTTACCCACTTCTTCTAGGGTGTGATCGGTTGGCATATCAATACCAAAACGCATCTTCAATACTTTTGCTTCACGTTCAGTTAAGTTTTCCAATACTTCGCGTGTTGCTTCTTTTAAGCCTTCTGAAGTCGCAGCATCAATTGGAGAAGTGATGTTTTGATCTTCAATGAAATCACCAAGATGCGAATCTTCATCATCACCAATAGGTGTTTCCATTGAAATTGGTTCTTTGGCAATTTTAAGTACCTTACGAACCTTAACTTCGTCCATTTCTAAACGTTCACCTAATTCTTCAGGTGTTGGTTCACGGCCCATTTCTTGTAACAATTGACGAGATACACGGTTGATCTTGTTAATTGTTTCAATCATATGTACAGGAATACGAATTGTACGAGCCTGATCGGCAATCGAACGGGTAATCGCCTGACGAATCCACCAAGTTGCATAAGTCGAGAATTTATAACCACGACGATATTCAAACTTGTCTACAGCTTTCATCAAACCAATGTTCCCTTCTTGAATCAAGTCAAGGAACTGTAAACCACGGTTGGTATATTTCTTCGCAATCGAAATTACCAAACGAAGGTTGGCTTCTACCATTTCTTTCTTAGCACGGCGTGCTTTCGCTTCGCCAATTGCCATACGCTTAGAAATATCTTTAATTTCAGCAACGCTTAAACTAAGTTCTTTCTCAATATCTGCAATTTTTTGCTGGAACGCTAAAACATCCGGACGAACTTTTTCTAAATGCGCCTTGATTTCAGCAGGAGCTTTAGCAATTTGTTCATCTAACCAAGCTGGATTAGATTCTTGCTTAGGGAAAGATGTACGGAATTGAGTACGATCCATACGGCCACGACGTACTGCATAACGCATGATTTCACGTTCATTGGCACGAATTTGTTCATGTGTGCCACGAATCATTTCAGAAATGATATCGAATAAACGTGGTGTAAATTTAAACATCATAAACACAGTAGCTAACGCCTCTAAAGCTTCGTCTGCTTCAGGGCTGTTACGGCCATGTTTCTCAATAATACCTTTTGTTTTAGTCCATGCAGATTCAAGTTCATTAAAACGAATCTTTGCAACTTCAGGGTCTGGACCAGACTCACCTTCAGAATCATCGTCGCTTTCCGACTCTTCATCTTCTTCGTCATCGTCAAGCTTAACTTCTTTTGCTGGTGTAGCTGGCGCATCATCTTCTTCAAGTTCTGTTTCTTCTTCTAGAACTTCAGGAATATCTTCGTCAGTTTCCGGATCAAGATAGCCAGATAAAATATCGGCAAGGCGACGTTCGCCAGTCAAGAAATCATTATATTCTTTTAATACAACTTCAACAGCATTTGGCCAGTACGCAATTGAATTAAGGACATCACGGATCCCTTCTTCAATACGTTTTGCAATGCTGATTTCACCTTCACGGGTTAACAGTTCAACTGTACCCATTTCACGCATGTACATACGTACAGGATCTGTCGTACGTCCAGGCTCATTTTCAACCGATGCAAGTACGGCAGCAGCTTCTTCTTCAGCAACTTCATCAGCTGTGTCAGTTGACTCACCGAACATGGTATCGTCAGATTCAGGTGCACGCTCGTGTACAGGAATACCAACGTCTTGAAGCATTTGAATAATGTCTTCAATCTGTTCGCTTTCAGTAATCGAGTCCGGCAGATGATCGTTAACCTCAGCGTAAGTTAAGTAACCTTGTTCTTTGCCTCGGCTAATCAGAGCCGCTACTTGAGAAGTAGGGGAATGCATATCGCTCATCTTTGCTTACTCTTCGTTGAATCTGTGGCAGTGAAAAACCGTGCATGATAGCACAATTTGCTTGAAATGTTTTGGGTTTGATCGGTAACCGTTAAATAAAAAATATCTTTGAATTCACGTCTGTTTTTTGAATATTGGGCTAAAATCATTTTTTTCAAGCTTAAATCATCGAAAAGATCATAGAATTTTTTCTTGATCAAAAAAATAGTTGAGTTTTATAAATACACAATTTTTCGGGTGAAAAAAAGTACAAATATGCAGTTTAATGAAAAAAATATAAATAAAACTTGACATGATTCTGTAAGAGAGATAAATAGCGCCTAGACCCATTCACATTTTTTCATTAGAGGTAGTTTTAGTGTCTTCTACAGATTTTGAACTAGATGATAACTACGGTGATGATGATGATGTCGGTTTTGATGAGTCATCAGGCAAAATCACTGCGAAAGAATCATTAGAAAAACGTAGATTAATTGATGATCTATTGGCTCAACGCCGTTTAGAGCGTGAGTTGAAAGATTTTGATTATGATTTAGACGATGATGATCTTGATGATGAAGACTAATCAAATCTGAATAGGGCATCGTCAGCTTAAATGCTATGCTATCGTAGATTTCTTTTTTATAGTCAGGTAACACAATGAGTGCGTTAGATTTAGACCAATTAAGTGAATATCTAGATGGAGACCACAATGAGTATGGTCTAGATTTCGCTGCAACTCATGGTTTTCTGTGTGCAATTGCAGTAGGCCCTCAGTTTGACCGTTGGTTAGATGAGCTGTTTGATAATAACCATAAAAAGGTTCCTGCTGAAATTATTCAGCAAATCAAGGCGTGGTTAGAGTCAATTCGACAAGATTTAGCAAATGAGAATGGAATTGTATTTCCATTTGAAATTGAAGAAGCTGATGTTGAATCTAGCTTAGGCGACTGGAGTGTGGGATTTGTTGATGCAATGTTCTTAAATGAAGAGGCATGGTTTGCCCCTGAACATGAAGAACAATTAATTGATTTAACTTTACCAATGATGGTATTTAGTGGAATTGATGAAGAAGATCCTCAGATGGAATCTTTCCGTCGTAATGGACAGTTAATGGATGAACTGGCAGAAGAAATTCCAGATAATTTGAATGAATTATATTTGATGTACCATACTCCAAATTAATTTATTAGAAGAAATAATAAATAACGTCCTTTCTAGGGCGTTTTTTATTATTTGGCTTTTTTAATTGTTTAAAGAATGAAGCAGTCTTTTTAAGGTTTTATCTTAAATTTAGAGCTTTAATCGGGATGTTGAACGAGTTGTTTTCATAATCTGGTGGAGTTTGGATGTTAAAAGTTTCAAAACTAGCTTGAAGTGAATAAATTAGTTTTGAAGGGCTATGTAGTTAAAATATTTTTATTATTTAGGATTTCTGTAAAAAGGCATTTAGAAAACTAAATGCCTTTTCATTAAAAATTATAAACGTTTACGCTTTGCAGCTGCGATTTGCGACTGACGCATACGGAAACCAGCTTTTTGTTTTTCAGTTGTCTTGTCGATGCAATACACGCATGAAACACCATGTTCATAACTTGTTAAAGCTGACTCTTCTGGAGTTAATGGCCAACCACAAGCATGACATTTAATATTTACGCCTTCCTCAACGCCATGAGTTACAGCAGTACGTCCATCAAATACGAAACATTCGCCTTCCCATAAACTTTCATCGGCAGGGGTTTCTTCTAAGTATTTAAGAATACCACCTTTGAGGTGATAAACCTCTTGGAAGCCTTCTTGAAGAAGTAATGATGTTGATTTTTCACAGCGAATACCGCCTGTACAGAACATCGCAATTTTTTTATCTTTATGTTGCTCTAGCTCTTTTTTGACATATTCTGGGAATTCGCGGAATGTCTCAGTTTTAGGGTCGATTGCACCTTTAAAAGTGCCTGCCTTATATTCATAGTCATTACGTGTGTCGATTAAAATTACATCATCACGTGCAATTAAATCATTCCACTCTTTTGGATCGAGGTAGTGACCCACTAAGTCGCGGGGTTTAACCTCAACACCTAAAGTTACAATCTCTTCTTTAAGTTTAATCTTCATTTTACGGAAAGGTTTGTCAGAGCTATGGGATTCTTTGTATTCCATAGAAGCAAAACCTTCATTAAGCAAAAATTGATAGAGACTATCAATTGCTACACGATCGCCCGCAACAGTACCATTAATTCCTTCACCTGCTACAATCAGAGTTCCACAAAGGTTAATTGTTTTCACTAAGTCTAATAGACGTTGCTGAAGATCTGCAGGATCTTGAACTTCTTTAAATTGATATAGTGCTGCAACAACCCAACCCGCGGTCGCTTGCTGTTCTACAGGTGCAAGCTGTTCTACAGTAGCGTTCATGGAAAACTCCAAATGTATTAAGATATAAATTTAAGGCGCATATTTTAGCGCGAAAATGTGTAATAAGCGAGAAAACCATAAAAAGTATATGGTTTATTTAAGGAGTTTGTTTTGAGTAATGATCATCGAATGCTCTCTCTCACCCCATGTGCAGGGCGTTGTTCAACAGTTTTTGGTGATCAGGTGTGCCGTGGTTGTCGCCGTTTTAACCATGAAGTAATTCAATGGAATACTTATACAGCAGAGCAACGCTTGGCTGTGTGGAAGCGCTTAGATGATCAGTTGAATCAAATCCTAGTACCTATGTTGCCTCATGCGAACTTGCAGCATGTAGAGGGATTTATTTTAAGTAAGCGTGTTCGGTTGATGGAAGGGGCGAGTAAGGGCCGCAAGCTTTATCATGCTTTGAAAATATGTGAAAAAAATAAGCATCTGGCACACGAGAGTGGTTTGGGTATTTCAGAACCTCAAGTCAAAACAATATGGGTTGAATTTGAAAGACGCGTTCTAGCTTTGGCTAAAGCGAGTTATGAGTTGGCTTGGCTCCGAGCTGATGGGATTAGTCATCATTTATTAAGTGTGTTTGATGAAGAATAAGTTTTAAATTGAATTGAAAATACCACAATAAAAAAGCTGCCAGAAGGCAGCTTTTTTATCATTAATTTTCTTTCGAATATTAACGTTTGATATCGCGCTGAGTCGGGCCAGTGTAAAGCTGACGAGGACGACCGATTTTGTATGGTGCGCTGTGCATTTCTAACCAGTGGCTGATCCAACCTACTGTACGTGCAAGAGCAAAGATTACTGTAAACATTTCTGTTGGGATACCAATCGCTTTAAGGATGATACCTGAGTAGAAGTCTACGTTAGGGTAAAGTTTACGTTCAACAAAGTACGGGTCGTTCAATGCAATACGTTCAAGTTCCATAGCAAGCGCTAATTGAGGATCATTGATATTTAATGCTTCAAGAACTTCGTCACAAGTTTGTTTCATGACTTTAGCGCGTGGGTCGAAGTTTTTGTACACACGGTGACCGAAGCCCATGAGTTTAACTTCTTTACGTTTTACTTTTTCCATGAACTCAGCAACGTTTTCTACACTGCCGATTTCATCAAGCATCTTAAGAACAGCTTCGTTTGCACCACCGTGAGCAGGTCCCCAAAGCGCAGAAATACCTGAAGAGATACATGCGTATGGGTTTGCACCAGTAGAACCAGCAAGACGTACTGTAGATGTCGAAGCATTTTGTTCGTGATCAGCGTGAAGCGTGAAGATACGATCCATTGCACGAGCAAGAACAGGATTTACTTTGTAATCACGGTCAGCAGGAGTAGCAAACATCATGTGTAAGAAGTTTTCCGCGTAATTTAAGTCATTACGTGGATAGATGAATGGTTGACCTACTGTGTATTTGTAACTCCAAGCAGCAAGCGTTGGAATTTTTGCAATTAGACGAATCGCAGTGATTTCACGGTGATTGATGTCTTCAATGTCGAGGTTGTTGTGATAGAACGCAGATAATGCACCCACAACACCAACCATGATTGCCATAGGATGAGCATCACGACGGAAACCATTGAAGAAGCGGCTAACTTGGTCATGAACCATAGTATGAGCACGAACTTTGGCATCAAATTCTGTTTTTTGTTCAGCAGTTGGGAGCTCGCCATTTAATAATAAATAACAAGTTTCAAGATAGTCTGCTTGAGTTGCTAATTGGTCGATTGGGTAACCGCGGTGTAATAAAATACCTTTGTCACCATCAATGAACGTAATTTTAGACTCGCATGCAGCTGTCGCCATAAAACCAGGATCGAAAGTAAAATGACCTTCTTTCAATATGCTGCTGACATCAATTACATCTGGACCTAAAGTGCCACTGTAGATTGGTAAACCAATTTCTTTGCCATCAAGATGTAATACGGCTTTTTTGCCATTTGCTTCAGACATTCAATAGATCTCCTGTCCTGGTGAATGTTGATCTGACTCGAAATCCTAATGTTCTCATGTGCGAATCAGACGGTGTCAAAATTTGCTATAAGATTAGTGAGTACTGAAATTTTGTCAATTATACTTATGGATAAAAAATAACGTTCTCACAGAGAGTTAGTCATCAAGACCCGAGCAAAAAAGTCAGTAAAATCACTGCATCGGGATGGTATAATAAGTCAATTCAATAAGAACGTGCAGAAAAAAAATGAAGTATCAGTACAATTGTAAGCAAATTTTTAAATTAAGATGAGGAATGGCAAGTCGGTAGAAAATGCCAATCCAATTAAAAAAATCATAAAACTCATGGTGTAATTTAAAATTAATAATCAAAAAACACTCTATTTTTATTTAGTTGTAACAAAGAATGTTGCTGTTTTTTTAAGTTTAATTGTATAAAAAATAGCTAATTGAACTGCGTTAAAATAATTATAAATTTTATTTTCAATAAAAATCGCTTTCTCAAATGTATTTTAGATTGACTGATTTGTATTGAATCCAACTAACTTCACTTAGTTGAATTGTAGCTTTTATTGAAAATATGAGCAGTTACTAACATTTTTCTATTTATATGATGAATTTATAACTTTATCTTTAGTCTAAAACTTACTTATTTAAAAGAAATTTCAGAAAAAATGAAATTAAATAAAAAGTTATTTTAAACAATAACATGATGAAACTCTGAATGCCATTTTAACAGGGTTAATAGGGTGATATCATTGTTAATGATTCTTATTTAATTGTTTTTTGCTTAAATGGGAAAGTGGATTGTTTGTATTTTGATACTTCGCGTTTTATAATTCAGTGTCGTTTATAGGTTAGGCATGAGCTGTGCTTGCCTAACAATGCCAGCTTTCCTTGGAATTAATTCAACAAACTCCGGTCGGAGTTTCTACCTACAGGATGCCCGCTGTGAAAAGCAACAGACCTGTCAATTTGTCCATGGGTCAGGTGTTAGCGGTAAATTTACGCTCACCCGTGGCTATTGCATCAATTTTACACCGTTTATCAGGTGTCATCGTTTTCTTATTAGTACCAGTTCTATTATGGATTTTAGATAAATCATTATCTTCACCAGAAGGATTTGACTACGTTAAAAATGTCGTGTTTGGAAATATCCTTGTACGTTTTATCGTTTGGGTATTTGTAGCCGGCTTGTTATTCCACTTTATTGCTGGAGTAAAGCACTTACTTGCAGATTTAGGTTTTGCTGAAGAACTGCAAAGTGGTCGTATAGCAGCGACAATTTCATTGATCTTATCTGTGGTAGCTATTATCGCAGCCTTTATATGGATTATGTTCTAATGAAAAGTGCTACAGGTTTAACTGGTTCAGGTTCTCGTGATTGGTTTATCCAGCGTGTAAGTGCGGTTGTACTTGCAGCCTATACTGTTGTTCTTTTGGGTTGGATTCTCTGCAAAGGTGGATTTGACTATCAACAATGGGCTGGTTTCATGATGACATTACCAATGAAGATTTTCTCTTTATTGGCAATTTTATCGCTTATCGCACACGCATGGATTGGTATGTGGCAAGTTTTTACTGACTATGTCACTACTCGTCAAATGGGTCCTTCAGCGAAAGGTTTACGCCTTGTACTGACGACGGCTGTCATTATTGCAGTGTTTGTGTACGCAATCTGGGGTATCCAGATTTTCTGGGCGAATTGATAGGAAGACATCATGGGCGCGATAACCCCTAAAGAAGATTATTCAAATATTCAAAACCTCACTTTCGATGCAGTTATCGTTGGTGGTGGTGGTTCTGGTATGCGTGCATCTTACCAACTCGCTCAAGCGGGTTTGAAGGTTGCAGTACTCACTAAAGTTTTCCCGACACGTTCGCACACTGTAGCTGCTCAAGGCGGTATCGGTGCGTCGTTAGGTAATATGCAAGAAGATAACTGGCATTTCCATTTTTACGATACAGTAAAAGGTTCTGACTGGTTAGGTGACCAAGACGCAATTGAATTTATGTGTCGTGAAGCACCAAAAGTTGTATATGAACTTGAACACATGGGTATGCCGTTTGACCGTAACGCTGATGGTACAATTTACCAACGTCCGTTCGGTGGTCACTCTGCTAACTATGGTGATAAACCAGTTCCACGTGCTTGTGCAGCTGCGGACCGTACAGGTCATGCATTATTGCACACGCTTTATCAAAGCAACGTGAAAATGGGTACTCAATTCTTCGTTGAGTGGATCGCTCTTGATTTGATCCGTAACGAAGCTGGTGATGTTCTTGGTGTAACAGCAATTGATCAAGAAACTGGTAACATTTCAGTATTCCAAGCAAAAGCGACATTATTTGCTACTGGTGGTGCTGGTCGTGTTTACCGTGCATCAACAAATGCTTATATCAACACTGGTGACGGTCTTGGTATGGCTGCTCGTGCTGGTATTCCATTACAAGATATGGAATTCTGGCAATTCCACCCAACGGGTGTTGCGGGCGCTGGTGTATTGTTGACTGAAGGCTGTCGTGGTGAAGGTGCAATCCTTCGTAATAAAGACGGCGAACCGTTCATGGAGCGTTATGCACCGACTTTAAAAGACTTGGCTCCACGTGACTTCGTTTCACGTTCTATGGACCAAGAAATTAAAGAAGGTCGTGGTTGTGGTCCAAAAGGTGATTATATCTTACTTGATATGACTCACTTGGGTGCTGAAACAATCATGAAGCGTTTACCATCTGTATTTGAGATTGGTAAAAAATTCGCGAACGTTGATATTACAAAAGAAGCGATTCCTGTAGTACCAACAATCCATTATCAAATGGGTGGTATTCCTACGAATATGCATGGTCAGGTGTGTTTACCTGAAGTGGGTACAGACAACTACACTAAACCTGTAAAAGGTTTTTATGCAATTGGCGAATGTTCTTGTGTATCAGTACATGGTGCAAACCGTTTAGGTACTAACTCACTTCTTGACTTGGTTGTATTTGGTAAAGCTGCTGGTGAGCACATTATTGATTACGTAACTAAGCATCATGGTGATGAATATGCACCTCTTCCAACAAACGTATTAGAGCAAACATTAGATCGCGTACGTAAATTGGATGACTCGACTTCTGGTGAAAATGCTCAAGAAGTTGCTGATGCAATTCGTGATATCGTTCAAGATCACGCTGGTGTATTCCGTACTCAAGCATTGCTTGATAAGGGTGTAAAAGAGATCCTTGCTCTTGAGCCACGTGTACGTAACATCCACTTAAAAGATAAATCTAGAGTATTTAACACTGCACGTGTTGAAGCGCTTGAAGTTGAAAACTTGTATGAAGTTGCAAAAGCAACTCTGATTTCAGCAGCTGCGCGTAAAGAGTGTCGTGGTGCGCATACTGTAGTTGATTATGAATTACCAGCTGATCACCCAACTTATTCATACGGTCGCCGTGATGATGAGTGGATGAAACATACGTTATGGTATTCATCAGATAACCGTTTGGAATATAAGCCAGTGCGCTTCAAACCGTTGACTGTTGATGCAATTCCGCCAGCACCACGTACATTCTAATCGGGAGTATAAAGATGAGTAGAGGTACTCGTACATTCGAAATCTACCGCTATGATCCTGATAAGGATAAAGCGCCGTACATGCAAACTTTCAAGCTTGAATTGACTGACAAGCACCGTATGCTGCTTGATGCATTGCTTGCATTGAAAGTTCAAGACGAATCGTTAACATTCCGTCGTTCTTGCCGTGAAGGTATTTGTGGTTCGGATGGTGTGAATATCAATGGTAAAAATGGTTTGGCTTGTTTAGAAAACCTGAATGATTTACCAGAGAAAATCGTAATTCGTCCATTACCAGGTTTGCCGGTGGTTAAAGATTTGGTTGTTGATATGAACCAATTCTATGATCAATATGACAAGATTCAGCCATTCTTGATCAATAACCAACCAGCTCCACCTAAAGAGCGTTTACAATCTCCTGAAGAGCGTGAACACTTAAACGGTTTGTATGAATGTATTCTTTGTGCATGTTGTTCAACTTCATGTCCATCGTTCTGGTGGAACCCTGATAAGTTCTTGGGTCCTTCAGCATTGTTGAATGCATACCGTTTTATTATTGATTCTCGTGATACTGCTACTGCAGACCGTTTGTCTCGTCTTGACGATCCATTCAGTTTGTTCCGTTGTAAAGGTATCATGAACTGTGTGTCAGTATGTCCTAAAGGTCTAAATCCTACAAAAGCAATCGGTCACATCCGTAATATGCTATTAGATCAAGCGGGTTAATTCTGCACAAATAGAGAACGCACATCCTTGATGTGCGTTTTTTTTTAACTTTATAATGTAAACTTTAGACTTTGGTCGAAAAAGATGAGGTTTTTATATATTGCACCATATATTAAAAGATAAAATCGCATATGTATTTCGCCAATTTATAGGTGGTATGTGTCAAAAAAATCAATCGTTCGTTAAGAACATGATACGATTTGCCACAAAGTTATAGGTGAAAAAAGCGTATACTATTGAAATTAATTTAAGTAGCACAATCTTAGATCTGTGCTTAATTTTTATGGTTAAAGTCATTTTAGAAAAGTTAATTTTAAAGTTAATTTTTCTAAAAAGATTTGCAAAAAATTGCTCGGTTTTAATCGAGTATAAGATGAGTGATGATGCCATTGAGGGTGTTGTGATTCATTAATTACCTATGGAGTTTCCTCTCTAGGTAGTATGACGCCCCATGGTCTTAAAGACCTGTTGGGTAAGTAATGCCTTTTTTACCAATTTGGCATTATGCATCATGGGTGTGCTTAAAAGGCAGCCTGTAATATTTTTTGCAATAGGAAATGGGTCCACAAATGCAAGAAGTTGCTGACGCATTGCGTCTTGACACTGAACTTTCCGCTGATAGTGCAGCGTATATTGAAGAACTTTACGAGCAGTACCTGTCTTCCCCAACCTCTGTAGCTGAGGACTGGCGCCAATATTTCGATAAATACCCAAAGGGTGACCAACCACACGGTGCTGTGCGTGAGCAATTCCTATTACTAGGACGCAATGCTAATCGTGTTCAACCTGTTGTACAAAGTACGGTAAGTACTGAGCATGAGCGTCGTCAAATCGGCGTTTTACAACTTATTGCTGCTTATCGTAATCGCGGACATCAAAAAGCTAAGTTAGATCCATTAGGTCTTGCTAAGCGTGAAGAGATTCCAGATTTAGAGCTTTCAGCTCACGGTTTAACCAAATCAGATCTAGACACAGTATTTAACACTGGCAATCTTGAGATTGGCAAAAGCGAAGCTACGCTTGCTGAAATGATTGAAGCAATGGAAGCAATCTATTGTGGTTCAATCGGTGTTGAATATATGCATATCGTGGACACAAAAGAAAAGCGTTGGATTCAACAGCGTCTTGAAAGTGTTCGTGGTCAGCTTAATTTTACAAATGATCAAAAGAAAGGGTTCCTGGAGCGTTTAACCGCTGCAGAAGGACTTGAAAAATACCTAGGCAATAAATACGTTGGTGCTAAGCGCTTTGGTGTAGAAGGTGGTGAATCTTTTATTCCTATGGTGAATGAAATCATTCAACGTGCTGGTGCTGTTGGTTGTAAAGAAGTTGTTATTGGTATGCCACACCGTGGCCGTTTAAACCTTCTTGTTAATATTATGGGTAAAAACCCTGCAGACTTGTTTGGCGAGTTTGAAGGTAAAGCTATTCATAAGAAAGGTTCTGGCGACGTTAAATACCATCAAGGTTTCTCAAGTAATGTAATGACTCCTGGTGGCGAAGTTCACTTGGCATTAGCATTTAACCCATCTCACTTGGAAATCGTTGGTCCTGTAGTTGAAGGTTCTGTGCGTGCACGTCAAGTGCGTCGTAGAGACATCGGCGGTGATGATGTATTACCAGTCATTGTTCATGGTGATGCTGCATTTGCAGGTCAAGGTGTGAACATGGAAACTTTCCAGATGTCACAAACTCGTGGCTATACGGTTGGTGGTACTGTACACATTATCGTGAATAACCAAGTTGGTTTTACAACTTCTGATCCACGTGATGCGCGTTCTACTGAATATTGTACTGACGTTGCAAAAATGATTCAGACGCCAATTTTCCATGTGAATGGCGATGATCCTGAAGCAGTAATCTTTGCTACTCAATTAGCACATGATTTCCGTCACGAATTCCGTAAAGACGTAGTACTTGACTTGTTCTGTTACCGTCGTCGTGGTCATAATGAAGCAGATGAGCCATCTGGTACACAGCCATTGATGTATCAAGTGATTGCTAAAAAAGCAACAACTCGTACACTCTATGCAGACCAACTTGTTCAAAACAAAGTAATTGATCGTGCTGAAGCAGACCAAATGGTTGAAGATTACCGTGCTGATTTAGAAGCCGGAAACCATGTGGCAAACGCTTTGGTGCTTGAACCAAATACAAAAATGTTTGTTGATTGGACACCTTATTTGGGCCATGACTATACAGACGATTGGGATACTTCATTTGACTTAAATCGCTTAAAAGAATTAGGCGAGGGCATGAGCAAACTTCCGGAAGGATTTGTTATGCAGCGTCAAGTGCAAAAAGTAATTGAAGATCGTGTGAAAATGCAAACTGGTGAAACTGCATTGAACTGGGGTGCTGCTGAAACTTTAGCTTACGCAACCTTGATCGATGAAGATTACCTTGTTCGTATTACTGGTGAAGACGTTGGGCGTGGTACATTCTCGCACCGTCATGCAAAATTGCATAATCAGGTAGATGGCTCAACGTATATTCCGCTTTGTCACGTTAAAGAAAATCAGCCTCGTTTTGCAATTTATGATTCTTTATTATCTGAAGAAGCTGTTCTTGCATTTGAGTATGGTTATGCAACTACAATTCCTAAGAGCTTAATTATTTGGGAAGCACAATTTGGTGACTTCGTAAACTGTGCTCAGGTTGTAATTGACCAGTTTATTGCTTCTGGTGAGACTAAGTGGGAACGAGTTTGTGGTTTAACAATGTTGTTACCACACGGTTTCGAAGGTCAAGGTCCAGAGCATTCATCAGCTCGTTTAGAACGTTTCTTACAGTTATGTGCTGAAGATAACATGCAAGTGATCACTCCAACGACACCTGCACAGATTTTCCATGCATTACGTCGTCAAGCTGTACGCCCAATTCGTAAGCCATTGATCGTAATGTCACCGAAATCTTTACTTCGTCATAAACTTGCGACCTCTACTTTAGAAGAGCTTGCAAATGGTTCATTCCAAACTGTAATTGACGAAATCGATCAAATTAATAAGTCAGATGTAACTCGCCTTGTACTTTGTGGTGGTAAAGTTTATTACGACTTACTTGAAAAACGTCGTGAACAAAACTTAACTAACGTCGCAATTGTACGTATTGAGCAGTTATATCCATATCCAGAACAACGTCTTGCGGAAATCTTAGCTGCATATCCAAACGTGAAAGAACTTGTTTGGGCACAAGAAGAGCCGAAGAACCAAGGCGCTTGGTTATTTATCGCACCGCGTTTATACGACGATATCTTAAAATCTGGCAAACAAATCCGTATCAGTTTTGCAGGTCGTGAAGCTTCTGCTGCACCAGCTTGTGGCTCACCGTACTTGCATGCAAAACAACAAGCTCAGCTAATTAATGATGCATTGGCAATCGAAGCTGAACAATCAGGAGATTCTCAATAATGGCAACCGAAATTAAAGCACCGGTATTCCCAGAGTCTGTTGCAGATGGAACCATCGCAACTTGGCACAAAAAGGTGGGTGAACCTGTATCACGTGATGAAGTGATCTGTGATATTGAAACCGACAAAGTTGTTTTAGAAGTGGTTGCTCCTGCAGATGGTAGCTTAGTTGCAATCATTAAAGGTGAAGGCGATACAGTTCTTTCTGACGAAGTGATTGCTCAGTTTGAAGCTGGTGCTGGTGCAGCTGCTGCTCCTGCAGTAGAGCAAGAAGTTGCTCAAACTCAGGCTGGTGCAGCTCCTGTTGTTGAGCGCACTGAAGCTGTATCTGGTCAAGCTCCTGCAGTTCGTAAAGCTTTATCTGAAACTGGTATTGCTGCTGCTGACGTACAAGGTACTGGTCGCGGTGGTCGTATCACTAAAGAAGATGTAGCAAACCATCAAGCTAAACCAGCTGCTAACGTTACTCCGTTAAGCGTAGCTGTTGGTGAGCGCATCGAAAAACGCGTTCCAATGACTCGTTTACGTAAGCGTGTAGCTGAGCGTCTTCTTTCTGCAACTCAAGAAACTGCAATGTTAACTACATTTAACGAAGTTAACATGAAGCCAATCATGGAATTGCGTAAGCAATATAAAGATGCGTTTGAAAAACGCCATGGCGCTCGTTTAGGCTTCATGTCATTCTTTGTTAAAGCTGTAACTGAAGCACTTAAACGCTATCCTGCGGTAAATGCGTCAATTGATGGCGACGATATTGTTTATCACGGTTACTATGACATCGGTGTTGCAGTATCTTCTGATCGTGGTCTTGTTGTTCCAGTATTACGTGATACTGATCGTATGAGCTATGCAGAAGTTGAAGCAGGTATTGGTGCTTATGCTGCTAAAGCACGTGACGGTAAATTATCTATCGAAGAAATGACTGGTGGTACTTTCACTATTACTAACGGTGGTACTTTCGGTTCATTACTTTCAACTCCAATTTTGAATCAGCCGCAAACAGGTATCTTGGGTATGCACAAAATCCAAGAGCGTCCTATGGCTGTAAATGGTCAAGTTGAAATCTTGCCAATGATGTATTTAGCGCTTTCTTATGACCATCGTATGATCGATGGTAAAGAAGCAGTAGGTTTCTTGGTAGCAATCAAAGAATTGTTAGAAGAGCCAGCTAAACTCATCCTTGATCTTTAATTTCTTCGAATAATATTACCGAGATAGAGCGATCCTCTATCTCGGACCATGGAGATAAACAATGTCTCAACAATTTGATCTTGTTGTTATTGGCGGTGGTCCTGGTGGTTATGAAGCTGCAATTCGTGCTGCTCAACTAGGTTTTAAAGTCGCTTGTATCGAAAAACGTATTCACAACGGTAAGCCATCTTTAGGTGGTACATGCTTAAACGTAGGTTGTATCCCTTCTAAAGCATTACTTGACTCTTCACATCGTTATGAAGATACAGTGCATCATTTAGCTGATCACGGTATTACTACAGGTGAAGTGAATTTTGATCTTGCTAAGCTTCTTGCTCGTAAAGACAAAATTGTTGACCAATTAACTGGTGGTATCGATCAATTGCTTAAAGGCAATGGTATTGAGTGGTTAAAAGGTACTGGTAAATTACTTGCTGGTAAAAAAGTTGAGTTTGTTTCACACGAAGGTGAGACTCAAGTTTTAGAACCTAAATACGTAATTCTTGCGTCTGGTTCTGTACCTGTAAATATTCCAGTAGCTCCTGTAGATCAAGATATTATTGTTGATTCAACTGGCGCATTAAACTTCCCAGAAGTACCTAAACGTTTAGGTGTTATTGGTGCTGGTGTAATCGGGTTAGAACTTGGTTCTGTTTGGCGTCGTCTTGGTGCTGAAGTTGTTGTATTTGAAGCGATGGATGCATTTTTACCAATGGCTGATAAAGCTTTGGCAAAAGAGTACCAAAAGCTTTTAACTAAGCAAGGTCTTGATATTCGTATTGGCGCTAAAGTTGCTGGTACTGAAGTTAATGGTCGTGAAGTGACTGTTAAATACACTCAAGGTGGCGAAGAAAAAACTCAGACTTTTGACAAATTAATCGTTTGTGTAGGCCGTAAAGCTTATGCAGAAGGTTTATTGGCTGATGATTCAGGCATTAAATTGACTGAACGTGGTCTAGTTGAAGTAAACGATTACTGTGCAACTTCTGTAGAAGGTGTATATGCGATTGGTGACTTAGTTCGTGGTCCAATGCTTGCTCATAAAGCAATGGAAGAAGGTGTAATGGCTGTTGAACGTATCCATGGTCATGCAGCTCAAGTGAACTACGACACAATCATTTCTGTTATCTATACACATCCGGAAGCGGCATGGGTTGGTTTAACTGAAGAACAAGCTAAAGAAAAAGGTCATGAAGTTAAAACTGGTCAATTCGGTTTTGCGGTAAATGGTCGTGCTTTAGCGGCGGGTGAAGGTGCTGGTTTCGTTAAGTTTGTTGCTGATGCAAAAACTGACCGTTTATTAGGTATGCATGTCATTGGACCTGCTGCATCTGATATCGTACACCAAGGTATGATCGCTCTTGAATTTGTATCTTCTGTTGAAGATCTTCAGTTAATGACATTTGGTCATCCAACATTCTCTGAGGTTGTTCATGAAGCTGCACTTGCTGTAGATGGTCGTGCAATTCACGCGATTCAACGTAAGCGTAAATAAAATAAAGAGCGGTTCTCCGCTCTTTTTCACATTTGATGGTGTGATTAAAAAAACATCAAGGTGATAGAGGTAGACAGCAATTTGCATATACAACATGAGAATGTTGCGCAAATTGAAGACAACAAACAAAGTTAAGTAGGTAACTAAATGAACTTACATGAGTATCAAGCTAAAGCGTTATTGAAAGAATATGGTATGCCGGTACAAGAAGGTATCTTGGCAACCAATGCAGACGAAGCAGTTGCTGCATTCGAACAGCTTGGTGGTAAATTCGCTGTAATGAAAGCGCAAGTTCATGCTGGTGGTCGTGGTAAGGCTGGTGGCGTTAAAGTTGCAAAATCAAAAGAAGACGTTATCGAATTCGCTAACAACATCATTGGTACTCGTTTAGTAACGTATCAAACAGATGCAAATGGTCAACCAGTAAACAGTATCATTGTTGCTGAAGACGTATACCCAGTTGAGCGTGAGCTTTACTTGGGCGCGGTTGTAGACCGTTCTAGCCGTCGTATTACTTTCATGGCTTCTACAGAAGGTGGTGTAGAAATCGAGAAAGTTGCAGAAGAAACTCCAGAAAAAATTATCAAAGTTGAAGTTGATCCATTAGTTGGCTTACAACCATTCCAAGCGCGCGAAGTTGCGTTTGCTTTAGGTTTGAAAGACAAGCAAATCAGCCAATTTGTTAAAATTATGGCTGCTGCTTACCAAGCATTTGTAGAAAATGACTTTGCATTATTCGAAATTAACCCACTTTCAGTTCGTGAAAATGGCGATATTTTATGTGTAGATGCAAAAGTTGGTATCGACTCTAACGCGCTTTACCGTTTACCTAAAGTTGCTGCTTTACGTGACAAATCTCAAGAGAATGAGCGTGAATTAAAAGCATCTGAATTTGATCTTAACTATGTTGCTTTAGAAGGTAACATCGGTTGTATGGTTAACGGTGCTGGTCTTGCAATGGCAACTATGGACATCATTAAACTTTATGGTGGCCAGCCTGCAAACTTCCTTGACGTTGGTGGCGGTGCAACTAAAGAGCGCGTAATCGAAGCGTTCAAAATCATCCTTGCTGATACATCTGTACAAGGTGTTTTAATTAACATCTTCGGTGGTATCGTACGTTGTGACATGATTGCTGAAGCGATTATTGCAGCGGTTCAAGAAGTAAATGTAACTGTTCCAGTTGTTGTTCGTTTAGAAGGTAACAACGCGGAGTTAGGTGCTAAATTACTTGATGAATCTGGTTTGAAATTAATTTCTGCGAACGGCTTGTCTGATGCCGCAGAAAAAGTTGTAGCTGCAGTTAAAGCGTAAGGGGAGTATCAATCATGAGCGTATTAATTAATAAAGACACTAAAGTATTGGTACAAGGTTTTACTGGTAAAAACGGTACTTTCCACTCTGCACAAGCTTTAGACTACGGTACAAAAGTTGTTGGTGGTGTTACTCCAGGTAAAGGTGGTACTACTCACCTTGACTTACCAGTATTCAACACAATGAAAGAAGCTGTACGTGAAACAAATGCAGATGCATCTGTAATTTATGTACCAGCTCCATTCGTTTTAGATTCTATCGTTGAAGCGGTTGATTCAGGTGTTGGCCTAATCGTTGTGATCACTGAAGGTGTTCCAACAATCGACATGCTTAAAGCAAAACGCTACTTAGAAACTAACGGTAACGGTACTCGTTTAGTTGGTCCTAACTGCCCTGGCGTGATCACTCCAGGCGAATGTAAGATTGGTATTATGCCAGGTCACATTCACCAACCAGGTCGTATTGGTATCATCTCACGTTCAGGTACATTGACTTATGAAGCTGTTGCTCAAACCACTAAGCTTGGTTTAGGTCAGTCTACTTGTATCGGTATTGGTGGTGACCCAATCCCAGGTATGAACCAAATCGAAGCTCTTCAATTGTTCCAAGACGATCCAGATACTGATGCAATCATCATGATCGGTGAGATCGGTGGTACAGCGGAAGAAGAAGCTGCTGAATTCATCAAATCTAACGTGACTAAGCCTGTAGTAGGTTACATTGCTGGTGTAACTGCACCTAAAGGTAAGCGTATGGGTCACGCTGGTGCGATCATTTCTGGTGGTCAAGGTACTGCTGAAGAGAAATTCGCTGCATTTGAACGCGCGGGAATGGCTTACACTCGTAGCCCAGCTGAGCTTGGTTCAACAATGTTGCAAGTTTTAAAAGAGAAAGGTTTAGCTTAATCGCTTTATTCTGAATCTTAAAAAAACACCGCATCTGAAAATGATGCGGTGTTTTTTTATCTATTAAATAAAAAATAAGTAATCCAAAATAAAATTTCTAAAGAAACAAAATATTTAAGCAAAAAAATACGCAATGATTGGGGTGATCATTGCGTAGAACAACGAATCTGTAAAAACAGTTTCGGTTTAAGGAGAAATGTCGTGAGGTTCATATCATGTAACCTACATGATGAATAATAGAGATAGTTAAGAAATTCTTCATCGCTATTAGCGTTAATAAGTGTTACTTCACGTTAATAGGGTAAAAGCATGTGAATAGTTATCAATACATTAGTAATTCTAAAAAATTATGCTATGAATAAAATAAGCATAAAAAAAGCCCCGAAGGGCTTTTAATTTTTAAAGGAATTAGAATTTAAATAATCCTAAACCATCTTTAACTTCGTCTAAGGTCTGTTGAGTAATAAGACGACACTTATCTGTACCTTGACGTAAAACATCCATAATGTAGTCAGGATCTTTGGCAAGTTCTTCACGACGTTCACGGATAGGGCTAATCAATTCTTTTAAAACACCTTCAAGGCGTTTTTTAACAGTTCCATCACCTAGACCGCCGCGACGATAATGAGTTTTTAACTCTTCAACTTCTTCTTTATTTGGGTCAAATGCATCTAAGTAAGTAAATACAATATTGCCTTCAACCTGACCTGGATCTTCAATGCGAAGATGATTTGGGTCGGTATACATTGCATTTACAGCTTTTTTAATGTCTTTATCAGAAGCATTTAAAACAATGGTATTACCTAATGATTTAGACATTTTTGCCTTGCCATCAAAACCAGGTAAGCGTGCCATATTTGAAAGCAAAGCTTTACATTCAGGTAAAAGGTCTTGGCCAATCTGACGGTTTACTCGACGTACAATTTCATTGGTTTGTTCAATCATTGGAATTTGATCTTCACCCACTGGAACCACAGTCGCTTTAAAAGCAGTAATGTCAGCTGCTTGTGCAACAGGGTAGCAGAGGAAACCCGCTGGAATATCACGCTCAAAACCGCGCATTTGAATCTCAGACTTAATGGTGGGATTACGCTCTAAGCGTGCAACCGTCACGAAGTTAAGATAGAGCATAGTAAGCTCATTCAGTGCTGGTAAGCATGATTGAACGCAAATCGTGGTTTTTGTTGGATCAATGCCTACAGCTAAATAATCTAGAGCAACTTCCAAAATATTGCGACGGACTTTATCTGGGTTATCTGCATTGTCTGTTAGGGCTTGTGCATCTGCTAACAAGAGATGTTGATGATGGCTATCCTGTAAACCTACACGAGAACGCAAAGAACCGACAAAATGCCCAAGATGAAGTTGTCCGGTTGGGCGGTCGCCTGTCAAAATAATTGGACGCTGATCAAGATTACTCATTATTTATTCCACTGTCTTATTGGCTTAATCAGGGGTAGTAAGCCCTGCAATATAAAAGATTGGCATTATTGTACGGGAAATAAAAAAAATTCGTCAGCGATTGGTTAAACTTTTCTTAAAATAATATTGTGAATTTATTCAGTAAAATTACAGAAATTGAAAAAAATCATCTTACAATAGCCTAATAAATACAAACTTGGATAAGAAATGGCAAGTGGCTTACTTTTACTACTAGATGATATTGCAACAATTTTAGATGACGTTGCTTTAATGAGCAAAATGGCAGCAAAGAAAACGGCTGGTGTTTTAGGTGATGATTTAGCTTTAAATGCACAACAAGTTACAGGTGTTCGTGCAGATCGTGAACTTCCTATTGTTTGGAAAGTGGCTAAGGGCTCATTTGTTAATAAACTTATTTTAGTTCCTTTGGCATTGTTGATTAGTGTGATTGCGCCTTGGCTGATTAATCCACTATTAATGTTGGGAGGTTTATTTTTGTGTTATGAAGGGGTAGAGAAAGTTCTTCATACCATTATGCATAAAAAACCTTCTACATCAGAAGAAGCAAAAGCAGAGTTTGATAGTGAAGAATTAGATTTAGCAAATTTTGAAAAAGAAAAAGTAAAAGGAGCCGTTCGAACAGATTTTATTTTATCGGCTGAAATTGTTGTCATTTCTTTAGGCACCGTGGCTACAGCTAGTTTAATGACTAAGGTAAGCGTACTCAGTATTATTGCTGTTGTGATGACAATTGGCGTTTATGGCTTAGTCGGCATGATTGTTAAGATTGATGATTTGGGATTATATTTAACTAAGCAAACTACCTCGTTTAAGCAAACTATAGGTCGAGGTTTATTAGCTTTTGCACCTATTTTAATGAAACTACTTTCAATCGTAGGCACCATTGCAATGTTCTTAGTTGGTGGCGGGATTATTAATCATACGATTCCGTTACTTCATCACTTAACTGAAAACACAGTGGATCATGTAGAAACAATACCAGCGGTAGGCAATATTATTGGTGCTTTAACACCGACATTAATTAATTTTGGAATAGGATTGGTTGCGGGTGCAATTGTTCTATTAATTGTAAACTTAATACAAAAAATGTGGCCCAAAAAAGCATCGGGTTCATGATGCCATTCTAAAATAAGAGGGAAATTATGCGCTGGAAAGGTCGTCGAATTAGTACCAATGTGGAAGACCGTCGAGGTGGTGGCGGTGTTAGAGCAGGTGGTATCAGCATTATTGGTTTGGTTGTTGCATTTGTTGCGTGGAAGTTTTTTGGGGTTGATCCACAACAAGCTTATCAGGCAACTCAGCAAGTCACTGCATCACAGCAGTCAAATGCAACTGCACCAGAAAGTTTAACAGCCGAGCAAAAAGAAGCCTCTGATTTTGTTGGAACTGTTTTGGCTGATACAGAGGATACGTGGACTCCTATATTTAAACAGTTAGGTAAAACATATACGCCACCAAGATTGGTGTTATTTAGTGGAATGATTCAATCTGGATGCGGTACTGCTCAATCTGCAATGGGACCATTTTATTGTCCAGCAGACCAGAAGGTTTATATCGATACAGAATTCTTTAAAGATATGCGTCAGCAAATGGGAATTTCTGGTGAGCAAAACCAAACTGAACTTTCAAGACAAGATCAGGCAGGCGATTTTGCTCAAGCTTATGTGGTTGCACATGAGGTAGGGCACCATGTTCAAACTTTGCTTGGTATTTCTTCACAAGTACAACAAGCCCGTGCACAAGCGAGCCAAAGAGAAGGTAATCAATTATCTGTTCGCCAAGAATTGCAAGCCGATTGTTTAGCTGGTATTTGGGCGAGTCATAATCAGCAACGTACTCAATTTTTAGAGCAAGGTGATATTGAAGAAGCGATGGATGCTGCTCAAAAAATTGGAGATGATTATTTACAGAAACGCTCAACAGGTCAGGTTGTTCCAGATAGCTTTACCCATGGTAGTAGTGAACAGCGAATGCACTGGTTTCAGGTTGGTTTAAAAACTGGTGATATTAACCAATGCGATACTTTTAACAATCCAGTTTAATCTTTTCTAGGATGAGTCTTGTTAAACATGTTTAAGAAGCTCATCCGTTTTTTTAGATCATAACTATAAATAATGTTAAGAAATTTAACAGAGTGATAGATTGTTCAATCAATTCGTTAAACTTGTGTCCTAATTTCTGTTTTTTATGATTATGGCATTCTTCATGCCAGTTTTTTATTAAGTTTGGTCGATCTAACAAAGTTTCACTTATTTGGTCGTTGACCCAGAAGAAGGGTATTAATGGGTAATTTTTTTCTACTACAAGCATTCACAGTGGTTTTTGCGCTATCAATCGCAACCACGATCTTCAATAAGCGCATTTTAGGCTTTCCTCAGGCTATTGGTGTGCCACTGGTCTCAGCAATTTTTGTCTTTATTTTGCAATGGGGCGCAAGCCTGCTAAACGGTAACCAGTTTATTACTATTAATATTCATAATATTGAAGAAGCCGTGCGCCATATCGATTTTTATGATTTTTTAATTAATGGTGTCATCTGTTTTATTTTAACTTCTTCAGCACTTAAATTTAAAATTTCTGATTTAAAAAGTTACTGGAAGCAAATTAGTATCTTGGCCACCATTGCATTAGTCATTTGCGCCGTTTTATTTGGTGGATTGCTCTACGGGTTCCAACTACTGGTTGGATATCATGTGCCAATTCTGGTGCTTTTACTTTTAGGTGCAGCTTTAGGGGCAACAGATCCTATTGGTATTAAAGGTGTACTTAGTTCGATTCGTGCACCGCATCATTTGATTGTTAAGCTAGAAGGCGAGTCACTCTTTAATGATGCAATGTGTATTGCATTGTTTATGACTTTGCTCAATGTTTTACAGGGTGAACATTTCTCGTTGATGGCGACACTAGAAGCTCTACTCTATGAAATTGTGGTTGCGGTCGGTATTGGTTGGGCATTTGGGGTAGGGGTGTTGCGTCTATTACGTGGTAAACACGAAATGGAGTCCCTGATTTTGACAACAGCTTTGCTTGCGAGTGGAGCATATTTAGTGGCTTTGTTTGCCCATGCATCAGCACCGATTGCCTGTGTAATTGGTGGTTTAATTGTTGGAAACAAATGGAAAGAAATACGAGAAGAGCGAGAGATTCAAGAAGTTAATCATTTTTGGCATACCGTAGAAGGAATCATCAACTCATTCCTGTTTACTTTAATTGGTCTAGAGTTATTTATTCTTGATTTAAACTTTAGCCTAATTTTAGGCGGTATTGTTGCGTTCTTTATCCTACATATCTCTCGTTTTGCAGCCAACTTCATGGCTTTTGCCTTTTTCCCGAATATGCGGAAAATGAAAAGTTATAATGGTAGCTTGACCATTTTATCTTGGGGTGGGGTACGAGGGGGGATTTCACTTGCATTGATTTTGGCGGTTGCCAATATTCCTGCATTAAGTCCTTATAGCAGTATCCTGATTGGCTATACTTTTATTAGTGTGTTGTTATCAGGCATCGTATGTGGTCTAGGCCTACCAGCTGTGATGAATGCTTTCTATTACAATCCGAATGAAGAAACCGAAGGTTTAAAAGGTCTCTATCAGCGACTGTGTCATAAGATGAATCGAAGAGGCTTTCAATATATTGTTGGAGAGGATGCACTAGGTAGAGAAACAATCACAGTTTTTAATCCAGATATTCTGGTTGATCAAAAAACTGAAGATGGAATTGCAACAATGCATGACCCAAATAAGTTACAAGAAGTAAAACGATTTGAGAGTCCTGATAATTTCTAAATATTTGCAGTCTTAAATTTTATAAGATATTTAAAAATTAGGTTTTAGTGTAATAGTAAAATATTACCTAAAGCCTTTTTTTTCTATATATATCATTAATAATATATTTTATTTTATTAAGATATTAATAATTGTTATATGAATATTTTAATTAAATGACATTTCAACAAATGGTAAATAATAAAAGATTAAATTTGTTTTATATATAAAACATTTAATGCAATTTTTAGTTAAATTAACACAAGAAAAACTTAAAGAAGACTTATATATAATTTGTATTAATTAAAATTTTTTCTATAGGTACTTTAGTATTTGTTTTTTTTATTTTAAAGTGTTTAATGTAAAAATGATCACATTACTTAATGTTTTTAAGTTGTAGGTCAAAAACTTGAAAACATTAAGTAAAAAGAATTATACATAAAATCATTTAAATCAATAATATAAAAGGAATACAGATATGCCTGAAATACAAATTATTGCCAAGGATAGTCACGACACCTTGTCAACCATCAAGGGAACTTCCGCATCGCTTACAGAAGCATCGGTGGTATTAGTAAAAGTGGCTGCCAGTGATGTATTGGTAGTGAATAGGGAGGGAACCAATGCAGTCATTCGCCTTAAAAATGGCGAGACAATTGTTATTGAAGGCTTTTTCAGTGGAACAGCTGAGCCTAAAGATAACAGCCTTGTTTTTCAAGACGAAAATGGACAGTTAATCTGGGCAAAATTCAAAGATGCTGAAAATGATGCTGACGCTGACGCTGACGCCGATGCTGATGCCGACAGTGATGTTGAGCCACAAGCACTCGTAGCTGAAGATTTACCAGCGGCTTTACCTGCAGAGGCACCACAAGAGTTGGTGTCTGATGTTATTTATCAGCCTATTTCTTCAATTGAACCATTGCTTTATCACGACGGTGGCATAAACCCATGGTTATGGGCTATCCCATTGGTTGCGGGTGGTATTATTGCCGCAGCATCGAACCATGATAGTAATAATGACTCTTCAACACCTACCGATACGACTCCACCAAATACAGATGGGGTAACTTTCTCTGTTAATTCAGTTACATCAGATAATGTACTTAATGCCTCAGAGGCAGCAGGTAATGTCACGATTACTGGTATTTTGAAAAATATTCCAGCAGATGCAGCAAATACTGTGGTAACTGTTGTAATTAATGGTGTGACTTATAATGCGATAGTAGATAAGAATGCGGGCACATGGAGTGTAAGCGTACCGGGTAGCGGTTTAAAAGCAGATCCAGATCAAACTATTGATGCTACTGTAACGTTTACGGATGCAGCAGGTAATAGCAGCACTGTTAAAGATACGCAAACTTATACAGTAGATACCACTGCACCAAATGCACCAGTGATTGACCCGGTTAACGGGACAGACCCGATTACAGGTACAGCAGAACCTGGTTCAACAGTAACAGTGACTTATCCTGATGGTAGTACAGCAAGCGTTGTAGCAGGACCGGATGGTAGTTGGACTGTGCCGAACCCAGGTCTTAATGATGGTGATGAAGTTACGGCAGTTACAACAGATCCTGCAGGCAATACATCAGGACCTGCAACAGGTGTTGTGGATGCGCTTGCACCGACAGTCGCTCTTAACGATCTATTAACCAATGACAGTACACCGCCTTTAACAGGTACGGTAAGTGACCCAACTGCAACCGTTGTGGTGACAGTGGATGGTGTGAACTACCCAGCGACCAACAATGGTGACGGCACCTGGACGCTTGCAGACAATACCTTGCCTGTATTAACAGATGGTCCACACACGATTACCGTGACTGCAACAGATGCAGCAGGCAATGTGGGTACGGATACTGCTGTCGTGACAGTAGATACCACTGCACCGAATGTGCCAGTGATTGACCCGGTTAACGGGACAGACCCGATTACAGGTACAGCAGAACCTGGTTCAACAGTAACAGTGACTTATCCTGATGGTAGTACAGCAAGCGTTGTAGCAGGACCGGATGGCAGTTGGACTGTGCCGAACCCAGGTCTTAATGATGGTGATGAAGTTACGGCAGTTACAACAGATCCTGCAGGCAATACATCAGGACCTGCAACAGGTGTTGTGGATGCGCTTGCACCGACAGTCGCTCTTAACGATCTATTAACCAATGACAGTACACCGCCTTTAACAGGTACGGTAAGTGACCCAACTGCAACCGTTGTGGTGACAGTGGATGGTGTGAACTATCCAGCGACCAACAATGGTGACGGCACCTGGACGCTTGCAGACAATACCTTGCCTGTATTAACAGATGGTCCACACACGATTACCGTGACTGCAACAGATGCAGCAGGCAACGTGGGTAGTGATACGGCTGTCGTGACAGTGGATACCACTGCACCGAATGCACCAGTAATTGATCCGGTTAACGGGACAGACCCGATTACGGGTACAGCAGAACCTGGTTCAACAGTAACAGTGACTTATCCTGACGGTAGTACAGCAAGCGTTGTAGCAGGACCGGATGGTAGTTGGACTGTGCCGAACCCAGGTCTTAATGATGGTGATGAAGTTACGGCAGTTACAACAGATCCTGCAGGCAATACATCAGGACCTGCAACAGGTGTTGTGGATGCGCTTGCACCGACAGTCGCTCTTAACGATCTATTAACCAATGACAGTACACCGCCTTTAACAGGTACGGTAAGTGACCCAACTGCAACCGTTGTGGTGACAGTGGATGGTGTGAACTATCCAGCGACCAACAATAGTGACGGTACTTGGACCCTTGCAGACAATACACTGCCTGTATTAACAGACGGTCCACATACCATTACCGTGACTGCAACAGATGCAGCAGGCAACGTGGGTAGTGATACGGCTGTCGTGACAGTGGATACCACTGCACCGAATGTGCCAGTGATTGACCCGGTTAACGGGACAGACCCGATTACGGGTACAGCAGAACCTGGTTCAACAGTAACAGTGACTTATCCTGACGGTAGTACAGCAAGCGTTGTAGCAGGACCGGATGGTAGTTGGACTGTGCCGAACCCAGGTCTTAATGATGGTGATGAAGTTACGGCAGTTACAACAGATCCTGCAGGCAATACATCAGGACCTGCAACAGGTATTGTGGATGCGCTTGCACCGACAGTCGCTCTTAACGATCTATTAACCAATGACAGTACACCGCCTTTAACAGGTACGGTAAGTGACCCAACTGCAACCGTTGTGGTGACAGTGGATGGTGTGAACTATCCAGCGACCAACAATGGTGACGGTACTTGGACCCTTGCAGACAATACACTGCCTGTATTAACAGACGGTCCACACACGATTACCGTGACTGCAACAGATGCAGCAGGCAACGTGGGTAGCGATACTGCTGTCGTGACAGTGGATACCACTGCACCGAATGCACCAGTAATTGATCCGGTTAACGGGACAGACCCGATTACGGGTACAGCAGAACCTGGTTCAACAGTAACAGTGACTTATCCTGACGGTAGTACAGCAAGCGTTGTAGCAGGACCGGATGGTAGTTGGACTGTGCCGAACCCAGGTCTTAATGATGGTGATGAAGTTACGGCAGTTACAACAGATCCTGCAGGCAATACATCAGGACCTGCAACAGGTATTGTGGATGCGCTTGCACCGACAGTCGCTCTTAATGATCTATTAACCAATGACAGTACACCGCCTTTAACAGGTACGGTAAGTGACCCAACTGCAACCGTTGTGGTGACAGTGGATGGTGTGAACTATCCAGCGACCAACAATGGTGACGGCACCTGGACCCTTGCAGACAATACACTGCCTGCATTAACAGACGGTCCACATACCATTACCGTGACAGCAACTGACCCTGCAGGTAATGCAGGAACAGATACAGCTGTGGTAACGATTGATACCACTGCACCAAATGCACCGGT
>NZ_JBQUYP010000008.1:0-170780 GCF_056314305.1 Acinetobacter sp. DMC2
TGGGGTTTCCCATGTGAGAGTAAGTCATCGCCAGCTCATTATTCAAACACCCCGACCCCGAAAGAGGCCGGGGTGTTCTTTTATGGAAGAATAATGAAATTGAAGAGTTTAAGCTAATGAAAGTACAGCTTTAAAATCAGATTTGCATATCAAGCATGTTCTATGAATATAATAATGATGAAGTTTGTTATTTTTAGGTGTTTGCGTGAAAATTAATTCCTTCTCTTCAATACCTGAAGATGATGAAGAACTTTCTCTTCCTGAATTAGTCTATTGGGCTTCTTTGGGGGACCTAGATCAGGTAGAGCAATTACTATTAGAAGGACAAGATCCTAATCAGGCAGATGATGAAGGCTATAGTGCTTTGCAAGCAGCTGCTGAAAATGATCATTTAGAGATAGTTAAACTCTTGGTAGAAAAAGGTGCTCAAGTCGCTTATAAAAGCGAATATACAGCGCTACAGCTTGCAGAAATGGCTGGTAATATAGACGTAGTAAATTATTTAAAAAGCTTATAAAAATAAAAGGCCCCTATTTTGTTTATAGAGGCCTTTTTTAAATTTAAGATAAGTGATATTTCTGTAGTTTCTCAACAATAGATTGAAGCCCTTTTACTTCAAACTCATTAGCTTCGAATTTTTCATCTTTATTGCGTTTAAAGATATCTCGTATCTCTATTACAGCATTGGGATCAATGATACTTAAACTTGAGGTGACTTGACGTATTTGGCTGATAGAACGAGAACCATTCGTTGAACCATAACCAATAAATGCAGCTGGTTTACCACTCCATTCTTTGCCTACATAGTCCAGAGCATTTTTTAGAGCTGGACTGTAACCATGGTTGTATTCTGGGCTAATAAAGATAAAAGCATCTGCTTGAGCAATTTTGTCTGCCCATTCTTGTTGTTTAGGTTGATCATAAATTCCGGTAGCGGGTGGATGAGATCCTGAAAATAGAGGTAAATCCCATTCTTTTAAATCGACTACTTCGGTTTGGAAATCACTTAGACCCAATGTTGGGATTGTTGATTCTACCCAATTGGCAATTTTAATTGCTGTACGTCCTTCACGAACACTTCCCACGACAATATAGACCAGCATGCATTTTTCCCGAGGATTTTTATACTTATAACTTAATTCATTACATGGGTAGCTGAGAATATAGAATTTGTAAGGATTCTTATGTTATGAAAAAAATTGGATAATAAAAAAGCCCTCATTGAGAGGGCTTTTTTATTTACATGAGTTTAATGCCTTGTTGGCCTTCAGGAGTAACCTTGAATATTTCTACTTCAAAGGTAATGTTTTTCCCAGCTAACGGGTGGTTAAAATCAATTTCTGTAATGTCATCATTAACTGACTTCACTACACCGAATAAAGTTGTTTTTGCCTTGTCTTCGAACTCAATCATATGACCAGGAATAGGGCGTTGTTCAAACTTAACTGTATCGAAAGTTTGAATATTTTCTGGATTCCATGGACCAAATGCATCTTCTGGTGGAAGATGTACGGTACGACGATCACCCGCACGTAAACCAAATAATGCTTTTTCAAAGCCTGGTAACAGATTTCCATCACCAATAGTCAAGGTAACAGGTTCTTCACGGTTACGTGTATTATCGATTTCTACACCATTTTCAATAGCAACAGAAAAGTGTAGATCGACTTTAGAGCCGTCTGTAATACGAATTTCTTCGTTAGGTTGGATAATTTCGGTCATATTATGCATCCGAATTTTGGTTGCGTTGCTTCTCAAGGAAGAATGTATCGATGAGTAGCAAGATGGTACCTAAGGTAATGGCACTGTCCGCAATATTAAAAGCTGGAAAGTGATGATTTTGGTAATAAACATGAATGAAATCGACCACATAACCTAGGGTAATACGGTCAATTAAATTGCCTAAAGCTCCACCTAAAATTAAAGCGATGGCTACAGGTAGCACCACCATTTTTTTAGGCATACGAAGCAACCAAAATACAAAAAGGATTGAAACTAAGCCTGCTAAAGATGTGAAGAAATAGCGCTGCCATCCTCCTGCATCCGATAAAAAGCTAAAAGCTGCACCATAATTATGTAATAGTGTCCAGTTTAAAAATGGAAGCACAGGCACTGGATCTGCATAGTTCAGATGTGTACTTGCAATCCATTTTGTCCATTGATCCAACACAATGGCAAGGACAGAAAGTCCAAGCCAAATGAGATTGTGTGGATAAAACTGGAATAAGCCTTTTTTAGCTTGTGAATTAGGCATATTTTCTCACTTCGCCACGACCAGTGACGTTCACAATACAACGACCACATAAACCAGGATGATCGGCATGTGTATTTACATCTGGAAGGACGTGCCAGCAACGTGCACATTTTTCACCTTCAGCTGCAGATATTTGTACACGTAAGCCTTCCATTTCAGTTGCTTCACCTTGCTCAGCAAATGGATATACTACTACTTGAGAAGTAATAAGAACAAAACGGAGTTCATCAGCCAGTTGGTTTAAAACTGTTTGTAATGATTCATTTGCCCAAAGTTCAACTTTGGCTGAAAGATTACTGCCGACAAGTTTAGCGTTACGAGCTGCTTCAATCTGTTTATTTACTGCAGATTTTACGCTAATCAATGTTTGCCAATCTTCTTCAGAAAGCAAGTTTGCTTTTGATGAAACAGGCAAGTCGTACCATTCTGAAGTAAATACATACTTTTCAGTTTGTTCTGGAATCAGTGGCCAAGCTTCTTGAGCAGTAAAGCTTAAGATTGGGCTCATCCAACGGATAAATGCTTGAACGATATGATAAAGCGCTGTTTGTGCAGAGCGACGTGCTTGTGAGTCAGCCTTAGTTGTATATTGACGATCTTTGATAATATCTAGGTAGAAACCACCTAAGTCATTAATACAGAAGCTTGTTAACGCACTACACACCACATGGAAGTTCATTTCTTCGTAAGCAGTGATAATGGTTTGTTGTACTTCATTCGCGCGTTGCAAGATGTATTGATCTAGAGCGATAAGGTCATCTACTGCTAAAGCATCTGTGCTTGGTTTGAAACCATTTAGGTTCGCAAGCAAGAAGCGTAAGGTATTACGAATACGACGGTAGCTATCACTTACACGGTTAAAGATTTCTTTAGAAGCTGCAATTTCATAGCGATAGTCGCTAGAAGCTACATATAGACGTAAACCATCAGCACCAAGCTGTTTGATGATTTCTTCAAGCGGAATGTAGTTGCCTAAAGATTTCGACAACTTACGGCCGTTTTCATCCACTGTAAAACCATGTGTTAACAAGGCTTTATATGGTGCACGATTGTGAATTGCCATAGACGTTAATAAGGAAGATTGGAACCAACCACGGTGTTGGTCTGAACCTTCTAAATATAAATCAGCAGGGCTTTCTAATTCTTCACGTTGCTCAAGTACAGCGTAATGTGTTGTACCAGAGTCGAACCATACATCAAGCGTATCGCGAACGGCGTTGTATTGTTCAGCATCTTCACCTATGAAGTCTTTTGCTTCACGTTTGAACCATGCTTCGATACCTTCTTGTTCGATCAGTTGAGCAACTTCTTCGATGAGTTCAGGTGTACGAGGGTGTAATTCATTCGTATCTTTATGAACGAAGAAAGGAATTGGAACACCCCAAGTACGTTGACGTGAGATACACCAGTCCGGACGCCCCTCAATCATTGATTCAATACGGTTTTTACCCCAGTTCGGTACAAACTCGATATCGCTTTCAATAGCGTTAAGCGCGCCTTCACGTAAACCTTTTTGATCCATGCTAATAAACCATTGTGGTGTAGCACGGAAAATAATAGGAGTCTTATGACGCCAGCAGTGTGGGTAACTGTGTTTAATTGGTTGATGAGCCCATAAACGGCCTACAGCACCCAAAGCTTCAATAATCTTTGGATTGGCTTTATAGATGTGCTCACCAGCATAGATTGGAGCAGTTGGTAAATAAACACCATTACCACCGACTGGATTGTCTACTTTAAGATTGTATTGAAGACCTACTTTATAGTCGTCTGCACCATGGCCAGGCGCTGTATGTACTGCACCTGTACCGCTTGTTGCAATAACGTGTTCACCCAAAATTACTGGAACTTGACGATCGGTAAGTAAAGGGTGTTGTAATGTAAGGTTTTCAAGAGCTGAACCTGTAAAGTCAGCTAAAATAACTGGGTTTTCAAGCTTGTAACGCTCAATTGCTGAAGCAACTAAGTCTTTAGCTAGAATGAAGTTTTGCTTACCGCGCTCAGTGGTCACTTGTACCAATTGATATTCAATTTCGGCATGCAAAGCAACCGCTTGGTTAGCTGGTAATGTCCACGGCGTAGTCGTCCAGATCACGATATCTGTCGGGTCTTGAACTTCTACGTTTAAACGGGCACTTAAATCTTTAAGATCTACAACGCCAAAACCAACATCAATTGCGTCAGATTTTTTATCTTCATATTCAACTTCAGCTTCAGCAAGTGCTGAACCACAGTCCATACACCAGTTCACTGGCTTTAAGCCCGGCTGGATATGACCATTTTTCTGGATTAAGCCTAAAGTACGAACAATATCGGCTTCTTGTTTATAGTTCATGGTGAGATAAGGATTATCCCAATCACCTAAAATACCAAGACGTTTAAAGTCAGTACGCTGTAAATCAATTTGTTTTAGAGCATATTCACGGCAAAGTTTACGGAAAGTAGCTGCGTCAACTTTTTCGCCAACTTTACCTACTTTTTCTTCAACTTTTAGCTCAATTGGCAAGCCATGACAGTCCCAACCCGGAACATAAGGTGCATCAAAACCTGCCAAAGTACGGCTTTTTACAATCACGTCTTTGAGTACTTTATTAACTGCGTGACCTAAGTGAATTGTACCGTTCGCATATGGAGGGCCATCATGCAAAATATATTTTTTCTTGCCAATACGCGATGCACGAATCTGCTGATAAATGTTGTCGGTATACCACTCTTCTAACCATTTCACTTCACGTACTGCCAAATTTGCTTTCATCGCAAATTGAGTATCCGGCAGGTTTAGCGTGGCTTTGTAGTCCACTGCATTCTCAGGAGTTTGCTTATCGCTCATGCAAGTTTTCATCCAGTTTAATCAGCTAGGGAGCCGACATGTTTTACAATCAAAATTCGAATTAAAAAGGAAATTGTGTCGTGTCGTTACGGTATTGTCGTAACTGCTGCACGTCATTATCAATTCCTGCCTTAAGTGCCTCAAGCGAAGGGTAGTTCAATTCACCATGAAGATAGTGAAGGAAAGTCACCCGCATAAATAAGCCATACAGATTAGCAGAAACATCAGGGAAATGTACTTCTAATCTCCACTCTGGATGTTCTTGCTGAATGGCTGGACGTGTACCGACATGCCCTGCGCCATAGAGACTGTTTTCATGGTATCCAGCAATTCCTGGTTTTTCAGGTGTGTCTTGGCGCACTTTTTCGGTGAGCGAAGTTGTTTCGCAAATGACTTCAACACCATAAATCCCATTTAAACATGGCTTATGGCGGTTGAGGCGAACATTAATGGTTGGAAAATCTAAAGTTCGTCCAATTTGGTCGCCATATTGGACACGTCCTGTAATACTGTACGGACGACCTAATAATTTAGCTGCTAAAGCGAGATTACCCACTTGAAGCACTTGGCGAATACGAGTTGAACTGACGCGTTCACCTTCAAGTTCAATGGTATGTAAATTTGTGACTTGAAAGCCGTAATTCTTTAGAAATTCGCTGTTACCTTGACGGTCTTTGCCGAAATGAAAGTCATCCCCTAGAACCAAAGTCTGCGCATTTAGTTTATCTTTTAATAAATCTGCAAACTCAGACGCACTCATGCTACGGAAATGCTGATCAAATTTAGCAACCGCAATATAATCAACCCCAAGCTCGGTTAGATATTCGACCTTTTCTCGTAGTGAATTAATACGAGGAGGGGCATCGTAGCCTTTAAAGAATTCAAGAGGTTGTGGCTCAAAAATCATAACCAATGTTTTTAAGCCTTGTGCTGCAGCAATTTTTTTGAGTTGAGCAATCATCGCTTGGTGACCTAAATGGACACCATCAAAATTACCAATAGTTACCGCTGTTTGAGGTAACTGAAAATTGGGCGATAACGCATTAAGACGAAGCAGTTTCATGAACTTAAAATATGGCTATTTTTGCAAGGGCTATATATTGCCATAATCTCACAGATTCGTCTTGTTGTTGTGTTTTTACTCAGTTATTTTTCAACATGAATATTTGTATATTTAAAATATTGATGAATTAAATAAAAATAAATCAATTTTTCTTATTAATGGTTTGCTCTACTATATCTTTATCCACTCTTTGATTAGAGAACTAAGATGAAAAAACCCTTTTACCAATTAAATCATAGCAAAGATGTTATACGACATTTTACTCCAAATTGGTTTACAGCGACTATGGGTACTGGTGTGGTAAGTATGATTTTAATTCAGCTTCCATTTGCCCAATCATTTTTATTCACGCTAGCAACTTTGTTATGGCAATTTAATATTATTTTATTCAGTGTTTTTTCAGGTCTTTATTTATTGCGGTGGTTTCTTTTCCCTCATGAAGCGAAGCAAATATTTAACCATCCCAATATGAGCTTGTTTTTAGGCGCTATTCCGATGGGGTTCGCTACCATACTAAATGGCTTTTTAAGCTTCGGTGTCGGGCTTTACGGTGAAGTTGCGATACATATTGCTCAAGCTTTATGGTACATCGATGTGTTTTTAGCGCTAGCAATTGCGTGGATCGTGCCGTTTTGTATGTTTAGCCGTCAGAACCATCAGCTACATACCATGACTGCAATCTGGCTTTTACCTGTGGTTGCATGTGAAGTAGCAGCAAGTTCTGCGGGCATGTTAGTAGCTCATTTACCAGCAAATTTGCATAGCTTTCATTTATTAATGGCGGGCTACGTACTTTGGGGGATTTCTGTTTTACCAGCATTCGCTATTTTGACAATTTTAATGCTACGTATGGCTTTACATCAGTTACCGGAAAAAGAAGTCGCAATTTCTAGCTGGTTATCTTTAGGACCGATTGGTACAGGTGCTTTAGGTCTCTTGTTACTAGGCGAGCAGGCACAAAGAGTGGCACCAAATGTAGGATTTCACCAATTTTCCAATGTCTTTCAAGCTTTAGGAGTCGTAGGTAGTCTCGTGCTTTTAGGCTTTGGGTTATGGTGGCTGGGTCTTGCAATTTTAACAACGCTTCGTCATGCAAAGACAGGTATTCCATTCAATTTGGGTTGGTGGGGCTTAACCTTTCCATTAGGCGTATTTATTCTTGCACTGTTTAATTTAGGGCATCAGGTTGAAATTGTATTTTTGCAATACGTTGCTGTGGCATTGAGTCTTTTATTATTGACAATGTGGGGTGTGGTAATGAAGAAAACGCTAGCAGGCGCATATAGCGGCCAACTGTTCTTTTCTCCGTGTCTAATCGCCTTACAACAAAAAATGCAGTAATGATGAAAAGGTGCAAAAAGCTTTTGCACCTGATTTATACTTATTTTCTAATTTATTTAATTTTGATTTGAGCTTTTTGAATGAACACTGATATTGCTTTAATTATGGCACTTCCTAATGAATCTAAAGGTTTGTTTGAGCAGGCAGGTGTTGAAGTCCATTACAGTGGTATTGGTAAGATTAATGCCGCCTTTAAAGCATTTGAGGTTATTCAAAAAACTGGCTGTAAAACTTTAATTAATCTCGGTACAGCTGGAAGCTCTGCATTTAATCGACATGATTTAGTCGAGGTGAAGACTTTTGTACAACGTGATATGGATGTTTCACCCCTAGGGTTTGAAGTAGGTGTAACGCCGTTAGATGATCACTTGCGAGCTGAAATTCATCTTCAACCACATTTTGCTGATTTGCCAAAAGCAGTTTGCGGAACTGGAGATTCATTTGAAACGGGTCAGCCAAAAGTAGCTTGTGATGTGGTGGATATGGAAGGATATGCTTTAGCCAAAGTTTGCCATAAGTTAGGTGTACGGCTGATTTCGGTGAAATATATTACTGATGGTGCAGATGACACTGCACATGTAGATTGGGAAGAAAATTTATTATTAGGTGCTCAAAAACTTTTAGCGCTTTATCAAAATCACTTCTAAAAAAAGATCGGCAAATTTGCCGATCTTTTTTTGGTTTTAACGAGGCAATACGCCGTAGAGCATTAAGTGGACTGTATGCTCAATTGAGCGTTGGAACATGCTACGGTTGCGAAGCGTTTTTCCAGTCACCATTTCCATTTGGGTTGCAAAATCTGCATAGTTTTGCGTAAGACCCCAAATGTTTAAGATTAATAATTCCGGATCGATATCTGGTGAAATCTTTCCTTCTTCTTGCCAAGTTTGGATCACTTTAGCTTTGCGCTTAAATAATTTTTTTAATGGTCCTTTGAGAATAGGGAGTATATGCGGCGCACCCTGAATAATTTCTAAAGCAAACAATCTAGATGCTTTCGGTTGGCTACGAGAGAGTTCGATTTTTTGTATTAAATAGTGAGATAAGGCTTCGGCTGGTTCTAATTCAGCTTCTAAAGTTTGTAAGGGAGCCAACCATTTTTGTAAAACGGTTGTGAGCACTTCTACGTATAAAGACTCTTTATTTTCGTAGTAATAGAAAATATTCGACTTATGCATGTCGGCGAGTTGGGCAATTTCATCCAGACTTGCGCCAGTAAACCCATAGACTGAAAAAACATCAAGGGCGGCAGCAAGAAGCTGATTGCGCTTTTGGGTACTCTTCTTTTGTTCCATCTGCTGCATAATTAAAAAAATAATATTCCCATTGTAAGGGAAATTGTTTGATTTGTGCACAGGTGTCTTGCTTTTTTAATCAAAAAACGGCTAGTTATTTGCGTAATAGATATACTATTGTGCAAAAAATAGAGAGATTCACTAGTTTATTGTTATTCTTAAAAATATTTTTTAAATTTCGCCCTAAAAAAGAGCAATAAAACAGCAGTTTTATTGCTCGTAAATTGGGCATTTTTCGGTTGAACAGTTCTCATTACTTATCACAACCTTAAGTTGCCAAAACCGCATCGAGTACTTGTTGCTCAAGTTGGGAAAAACTAATACTTTTTTTACGAGGGCGTGGCAAATTAACTTGGAAACTTTGAGCAATCTGACCCTTGTCTAATAAGATAATACGGTCAGCCAATTGCACTGCTTCACTTACATCGTGTGTCACTAAAATGGCTGTGAAACCTTGTTCTTTCCACAAGCGCTCAATCAAGCTTTGCATCTCAAGACGGGTTAGGGCATCTAATGCACCTAAAGGTTCATCTAACAACAAAATACGTGGTGTATGAGATAACGCACGTGCTAGGGCTGTACGCTGACGTTGTCCACCTGAGAGTTGAGAAGGCCATTGCCCTGATTTCTCTTTTAAACCCACTTTTTCCAGTAACTCTTCTGCTAAAGCATGTTGGGCTTTAGGTAAACCAAGTTGAACATTTTGAAGGATATTCCTCCAAGGAAGTAGGCGTGGGTCTTGGAACATTACTCGAATGTCATCGTTAGTAATGCCTTCGCGCAAATGCCGAGCAGATTTGAATTTGATTTCTCCAAAACTGGCTTTTTCAAGTTGAGCAATTAAACGTAGTAACGTACTTTTGCCACAGCCACTTCGACCAACAATTGCTAAAAACTCACCAGGCTGGATGTGTAGGTCAAGATCTTCAAGAACCTTTACCTCGCCATAGAATTTATAAAGTTGCTCAATCAGAATCTCTGCACCTAATACGGGTTCTTGAGATTCTGATGGTTCTTCCGGAATGAGCTGCACTTCATTCTGATTAATATTTAAATTCAGATTTGTCATGTTCTAAGCTCCCTTATTTCTGATATCCGGAGTGCCAACGTAATAAATAGCGTTCTAAAAGCTGTGCTAAAACATCTGCCAGTTTGCCTAGTAGGGCGTAAAGAAGAATACCGACCAGAACTACATCTGTTTGTAAGAACTCACGTGCATTCATGGTCATATAACCAATACCTGCTTGAGCTGAAATGGTTTCAGCGACAATGAGCAATACCCAAACCAAACCTAAAGCAAAGCGTAGACCTACTAAAATAGAAGGCATTGCACCTGGCAAAATAATTTCTTTGTAAAGCTGCCAGCGAGAAAGGCCGTAACTTTTACCCATTTCGATCAATTGTGGATCAACTGACCGAATACCGTGATAGGTATTAATATAAATCGGGAAAAAAACGCCTACTGCGACCAAGAATAATTTCGCTGTTTCATCAATACCAAACCACAAGATTACAAGTGGAATAAGTGCTAATGCTGGGATGTTACGAATCATTTGCAGAGTCGTATCGAGCAGGGTAGAGGCGAAGCGTGAAGAGCCATTAAGTAAACCTAAGAGCAGACCTAAGCCGCCACCAACCAAAAGACCAATCAAAGCGCGACCAGCGCTTACCTTAACGTGATGCCATAATTCGCCGCTAACGAGTAGATGCCAAAAAGCGGAAACCACAGCAGTCGGTGCAGGCAAAATACGGTTCTCTAAAAGACCCGAGCTTGAGGCAATTTGCCAAACAACCAATAGAACAATAGGGAAAATCCAAGGCAGCAAACGCTGCCCGATTTGTTTTGTTCCACGTGAAACAATACTTTCGTCTTTGCTCATGCAGGCTCCTTGACGGAACTATTTTGCTTCTTCTCGTCTGGAACATAGTTATTGGCAATGATCTCACCGAATGGACCGGTTAAATTTGGCTGAGCAAGTTTAGCTCGGGTCTCAATTGGTAATAACGGGAAGACCAACTCTGCAAAACAGATCGACTCTTCAAGATGTGGATAGCCTGAGAAGATAAAAGTATCAATACCTAAATCAGCATATTCCTGAATGCGGGCAGCAACTGTTTCTGGGTCACCTACAAGTGCTGTACCAGCACCGCCACGGACTAAACCAATACCTGCCCAAAGGTTTGGAGACACTTCAAGTTTATCTCGATTACCGCCGTGGAGAGCTGCCATACGTTGTTGGCCTACAGAGTCCATTTGTGCAAATTTCTTCTGTGCAGCAGCAATAGTTGCATCATCTAGATATTGAATCAGTTCATTTGCCGCTGCCCAAGCTTGTTCGTTAGTTTCACGAACAATGACATGCAAGCGTATACCATAAGTTAATTTACGGCCTTTAGCCTCAGCTTTGGCGCGAACATGTTCGATCTTTTGTTTAACTGCTGCTGGTGGTTCACCCCAAGTGAGATAGGTATCCACTTGTTCAGCCGCAAGGTCGACAGCAACGTCTGAAGAACCACCAAACCAAAGTGGTGGGTAAGGCTTTTGAACAGGTGGGTAAAGCAGTTTTGCATCATCCACTTGTAAGCGTTCACCGTGGAAGGTAAACGCTTCACCCGTATGTGAACGCGTCAAAATTTCACGCCAGATTTTTACGTATTCATTGGCTGTTTGATAACGCGTTGAGTGATCTTCATATAAGCCATCACCGCGTAGTTCGGCTTCATCGCCACCCGTCACTAGGTTGAGTAACACACGACCATTCGATAAACGGTCAAATGTTGCAGCCATACGAGCAGCCAAAGCTGGTGTTGTTACACCCGGACGTAATGCAACTAAAAACTTAAGGTGCTGAGTTGCATCAATCAGGCTAGCCGCCGTAATCCATGGGTCTTCACATGAACGGCCCGTTGGAATAAGTACACCTTCATAACCTAAATTATCTACCGCTACAGCAATTTGCTTCATATAGGCATGGTCAACCTGACGAGCGCCTTTACTTGTACCTAAATAGCGACTATCACCGTGGGTAGGAATAAACCAGAAAATTTTCATGTGCATTACCTATATGTCTATTGAAATTACTTGGCGATCCAAACAGCTTGTTTGATGCTGATTAGTTTTGGAATGATGCCTTGTTGAGTAAAGATGTCTGCGAGTTGCTGCTGCTCAGCAATCACTTTGCTGTTAAGAGGAGCTGCCGATGAGGGGCGCGGACGGCGTTTAATAAATAAATCACTGGTCGCAGGTTTAAGTCCTGTACTTTGACCAATCGCACTTGCAGTTTCTGCTTGATGGCTTTGAACCCATTTATCGGCTTGATTGATTTGTTTGATGAGCCCTGAAACAGCTTTCGGATGTTGTTTAACAAAGCTTGGAGCTGCTAAATAAAATGTATAGTTCGGGCTTAAACCTTTACCCGACGCAAGAACACGAGCTTGATCTTCTAGTTGTGCTGAGGCGAAGTAAGGGTCCCAAATTGCCCATGCATCTACGGCACCTTTTTGAAATGCTGCGCGAGCATCGGCTGGAGTAAGCCAGATTGGCGTAATGTCACTCCAGTTTAGGCCTGCTTTGCGTACGGCTTGTACAAGTAAGTAATGTGAGCTAGAACCTTTTTGCAGAGCAATTCGTTTGCCTTTAAGGTCTTTCAGCTGTTTGAGCTGCGAGTTTTTAGGAACCAAGATTGCCGATGCTAGTGGTTTAGCCGCTTCATAGGCAATGTAATACAAAGGCTTGCCAGCCGCTTGTGCGTAGACAGGAGGTGTATCTCCAGTAACACCTACATCAAGTGAACCGACAGCTAAAGCTTCTAAAATTTGTGGGCCGGCAGGGAACTCATTCCAAGTAACTTTGGCATTAGGAAATTCTTGTTCAAATAATTTTTGTTGTTTGGCAATCGCAAAGTTAATCGAGCTTTTTTGAAAACCAATACGAAGTTCTTTTACAGTTGGGTCAATCGCCCAAGCGGGTGCAGCAATTGTTAAACCTAATACAGTGACTGCACTGATGCGTTTAGCTAATTGTGCCCACTGACTCTTATTAAATAATGACTGATGTTGCATATCGATATCCTTGTTCCCCTTGAGGCAAGACATAGCATTTATATGGTTATTTGCCGTGCCCAAGCTGGGTTTATTTCAGTTTTAAAATGGCGTCTTGAATGGTGAGTTTGTTTGGAATGAGCTTTTGCGTATAAAAGGCATCAGCTACTTGTTGCTGTTCTTGTGCCACCTTGTCAGATATTGGCTGAACTCCAAAACCCATACGTGAAATAGAAGTTTTGAGTACATCAAACTCAAGTGCTGTAGGTTTTTCGAGTAGCTTGGCTGCTTCATCCTGATGTGAGCTCACCCATTCAGTTGTCTGGTTAAGGGTTTGCACAACTGTATTGAGTACTTTCGGATTATTTTCTGCAAATTTACGGTCAGCTAGATAGAACTGATGATTGCTTACTAAATTTTCACCTGTTGCTAAAACTCGTGCCTGAATTTGATGTTCAGCTGCTGCAAAGAATGGGTCCCAAATCACCCATGCATCTACTGCACCTTTTTCAAATGCAGCACGAGCGTCTGATGGCGGTAAATAAACAGGTCGAATGTCACTTAAGTTTAAGTTGTTGGCTTCTAGAGCTTTTAACAATAGGTAATGAACATTCGAACCTTTGTTAAGAGCGACACGTTTGCCTTTTAAATCTTGAATAGAGTGAATGGGAGAATCTTTTTTTACCAATAATGCTTCGGCTTTTGGCGCAGCAGGTTGATTTGCAACATAGACTAAATTTGGATTGGCAGCTTGCGCAAAGATTGGAGGTGCTTCGCCTGCTTCACCGAGTGAAACACTCCCTACGTTTAAACCTTCAAGTAATTGAGGCCCAGCAGGAAACTCAACCCACTTTACTTGTACACCTTGTTCTTTTAGTGCTTTTTCTAAGTCACCACGAGCCTTTAAAATAGGAAGGATGCCATATTTTTGATAACCAATATTTAAAGTTGTGGTGGCCTGTTCCTCTTTTTTGGCACAACCACTTAACATCATCACTCCTGCAAGGCTGGCTGCGATGACTGAATATTTTGTCCATGAAGTGGTGTTGAAAAGTGCCATGAGATTTCGTGCTCCCCGAAAGAGAAAAAGAAAAAATAATTGGATGAGCAGATACCCTAAAGGGATTTTTATTTCAGAAAAAATAAGTATTCGGTCTTTATTTATGCAAAAAAAAGCTAAAAACATTAGGCTATAAACTTATGCAAAAAAGTGATTTATCTAATAGAAATATATTTAATAAATTAGGAGTAAGTTGATGTAAATAAAATAAAAAAATATTAAAACATTAAAAATAGAGATTTAAAAAAAGTACAACCATAAATGAATAGCGTTTATGGTTGTACTTTTTTAACTAAGCTTATCTGAAATAAGAATATCTTAAAAAGAGCAAAGGCTAGGGAAGCAGTTTTTTAAAGACTAAAGAATTCCTTTGATAGTTATAGAGCGCCTGACGGGCATTAGGTAACTCATCAACGCTGACTTGATGAAAACCATGTTCCAAAAACCAGTGAGCGGTACGCGTTGTTAAAACGAATAACTGACGAATACCTTGTTCTTTGGCTTTTTCTTCAAGAAATTGCAGAATTTGGCTACCACGATTTGATTTACGATAACTTGGATGTACTGCAACACAGGCAATTTCTGCAGAACGCGTTTCGTTAAACTCGGTTGGAATTGGATAAAGGGCAGCACACGCTAGAATCATACCGTCGCGTTCAATAACAGCGAACTGGCTGATTTCTTGCTCTAGGCGTTCACGTGAACGATAAACCAAGATGCCTTCTTCTTCCAAGGGACGCAATAAATTCATTAAACCACCCACATCTTTAATATGGGCTGTACGAACTTCTTCATAATGCGCATCGGTAATCATGGTGCCTATACCATCTCGAGTAAATAACTCTTCGAGAAGGGCGCCATCATAGGCATAGGAAATGAGATGAACGCGGTGTACACCTGATAAAGAGGCTTTTTTTGCTTGTTGCAAATGTAGGGTGAGTGTTGGGCTAAGGGTTTGATATTGTTGAATATAGTAGTCCAGTTGATGTGGGCTTAACTCACGTAATATTTGTTCATCTTCATTCAGAAGACCTTGTTGCTCTCCAAGAAAAATCAGTTTATCTGCTTTTAAATAAGTTGCAGTTTTGGTCGCAACTTCCTCTGCTCGTAAGTTAAAGACTTCGCCTGTAGTGGAGTAACCTGTTGGCCCCAGTAACACAATATTATGATTATCAAGGTGTCGTTCAATTGCATCGGTGTCTATTGAACGAACCTCACCTGTAAGCTGGAAATCCATGCCATCACGAATGCCATAAGGTTTAGCAGTCACAAAATTACCTGATACGACATCGATTCGAGCGCCGTACATGGGTGAGTTTGCTAAGCCCATAGAAAGCAATGCTTCAATTTCTAGGCGAATAGAGCCTACCGCACTCATGACACAGCTTAAAGATTCGCGTGTGGTAATACGGCTGTTGTCATAAAAAGGAGTTTCAATTCCTTTCTCTTTAAGATTTTGATTAATTTGCGGACGTGCGCCGTGCACAAGAATTAAGCGAATACCAAGAGAATGAAGTAATGCAATATCATGAATGATATGTTCGAAATTAGGATGACGGACTGCTTCACCACCAAACATCAATACGAATGTTTTATCGCGGTGGGCATTAATGTAGGGTGCTGAGTGTCGAAACCAGTGTACATAATGCTGGGGGTTATTATGCGACTTTTCTAAAGACTTGCTTGGCATACCGATCTCGAATCAACAGCAAAAAGATATAAAGATGATTCTAAACAAAAAAGATTAAAGCCGCATGTTTTAGATAAAAAAACACCCAAATCTAAGTTTGGGTGTTTAAATTTTTTTAAATTAGTGAACCACTCTAATGATTTTATGGCTTTGCTCGTTTACCAACACATAATTTCCGTTCACCTTGTACCATTTTTGGTAGCGACCCGGTTTAGTTAATTTTTGATGCTGACGATAGTCAATCACGTAACGTGAGTGTTGATATTCACGGGGTACAACCTGACCTGCTCGCCAAACATTACGATGGTCGTCTTTTTTAATTACTTTAACGGTTTTGACTTCATGGTTTTGGTAGTTGCCATGGTGGTTATGATCGTTTGGTGCTGCCATTGCTGTTGTTGCAATTAAACCACTAAGTGAAAGGACAATCGCTGTTGTTAATTTTTTCATTGTAAACCTCGAGTGATGAATTAAATTTCAATAATTAAAGATTAGTGAACAATTACAGATAAATCGTGGAGGCTACGAAGAATAAATGTGAAAACTAACGATGAAATAAGAAGAAATTAAGAAAATACGAAATATTAGAATATAAAAATCTATTTATTTTTTTAAATATATAAGTAATAAAAAAAGGATAAAACCATAAGGCTTTATCCTTTTTGCTCAGCGATAGCGAGGTTCTATCGCTTTAAAAACCACGAATACTCACAATACTATTAGAATCAGTATCGACTAAAATATAGTCATTGTTGATTTTGTACCATTGCTGATTACGGTCTGGTTTTGGCAAGTTACTATCTTTATAGTCAACTTTATAGCCATTGCCACGATAGTGCTGTGGCATAACATAACCAGGCTGCCAGCGATGCTGTTTAAGCCGTTCAAAACCACGTTCTTCACGCATACGGCGCTCGTCACGGACACGATCTTCATCATGATCACGTCCAAATCCTGGCCCACGATCATTCCATTCACCGCGTGGTCCTCCACCTTTAGGACCTTTGGGGCCATGGCCTCGGTCAAAAGGAGGATCAGCAAAGCTCGCCATACTTGTGGTGAGTACGGCTATGGAAAGGGTTAAGATTGTGAACAACTTTTTCATGATGCATCCTCGTTTACATCTGATGTCTCTCATGTTGAATACTCTACGCGCAAAATGCAGAGAAACTGTGAAGATCATTTAATGGTTCAATTAAAATTACGGATAGATCAAGAGTTTTTATCAATCATAAAAAAGGCTTGAATATATCTTTTCAGGTATAGGCAAGCCAGATTTCATGATCGGCTGTAATTTTCTTTAGCTTTTCATCTTTAACTTTTAATCCTGTGCATCAATACTTTGACCATTGAGCGCCAAGCTATCTTCACCCATTAAATAGAGATAAGCAGGCAAGATCGACTCTGGTGTAGGTAGTGTTTTCGGATCTTCTTGTGGATAGGCTTTAGCACGCATTGCAGTACGTGTTGCGCCTGGGTTAATGCAGTTAAAGCGGATATTTGGATAAGTATTTTCCGCTGCAAAAATTTTGCTCACTGCTTCAATGGCAATTTTTGAGACAGAATATGCGCCCCACAAAGCACGTGCTTCACGGCCTACACCTGAACTGGTAAATACAACAGAGGCATTTTCTGACTTTTGCAAAAGTGGTAATAAAGCTTGAGTGAGGGCAAAAGGAGCACGTAAGTTAACTGCCATCACGTCATCCCATACTTCTGTAGGGTAATGTGCTAGCTCTACACGTTCACCTAAAATACCCGCATTATGCAAAATACCGTCTAAACGTCCAAACTGCTTTTCGAGCGTATCGACTAAAAAGTCATAATCACGGTCAGAGGCACTTGAAAGTTGTAGCGGTAAAATCGCGGGCTGAGGTGCACCTAGACTCTCAATTTCATCATAAATCACTTCAAGTTTATTTAAGGTTCTACCATGTAGGACAACGGTTGCACCATGTAGGGCATAACTTAGAGCCGCAGCTCGCCCAATTCCATCACCAGCACCGGTAATTAAAATAATTCGATCTTTGAGTAGATCCGGACGAGGTTGGTATTCTGAATATTTCATTGGTAAACCTCCTTCTTTTTATATTGATAAAACGAATAGCCGTTAAAAAAGTCTATAAAACTCTGATGTTAACTTATCATACGCTGATTTTCCTGTAGAGCAGGAAGCTTTTGACGTAACATATCGTGTAATTCTGTCACTGTATTTACAATCGAATCGGCCTGCCATGATGCTAAATCATCACGGTGTTCGATAGGTAAATAGCCATAAGCTGCCAAGATGGTATACATATCGGCATTGCGACCAGCATCAATATCACGTGGGTGGTCGCCCACATAAATAATTTGATCTGCTTGGGTGTTTAACTGTTTAGCAGCCAAATACATTGGTTCAGGATCTGGTTTGGTTTTACTGACATCTTCAGGACATACCAAAACCGCACAGCGTTGTGTCAGATTTAACTTTTCTAAAAGAGATTCACTTAAACCACGTGGTTTATTGGTCACAATACCCCACGGGATTTGCGCAGCTTCTAACTCTTCTAGAAGTGGATACATGCCTTCAAACAGATCTGTATCAACCACAATATTATTGCCGTACAGATCTAAAAAGTTTTGACGATGTGCCAAGAAAATTGGATTGGCTACATCCAACTCTGGATAGACCAATTTCACCATCGCACGTGCACCTTCAGAAACCTGAGTGCGAATAAGATCGGCTTCTACAACAGGGCGTCTTGCATCACGGCACATTTGCTGAATAATACGAATGAAATCCGCAGCTGTATCGATAAGCGTACCGTCTAAATCAAATAAAACAGCTTTCATCATGCACCTGTATTAATCGTATGAACCATATAGTTAACGTCAACATTTGGCGCTAACCAGTAATGCTTGGTCAGTGGGTTGTAATGTAGTCCAGTCATTTCTTTTAACGTAAGACCTGCATTACGAATATCATGTGCCATTTCAGATGGTCGAATAAATTTATGATAATCATGCGTACCTTTTGGCAACATGCGTAGGACGTACTCTGCACCGATAATGGCAAATAAATAAGATTTTGGGTTACGGTTAATGGTCGAGAAGAACACATGGCCGCCCGGTTTAACCAGAGCCTGACAAGCTTTTACAATAGATGCCGGATCTGGAACGTGTTCCATCATTTCCATACAAGTCACCACGTCATATTGACCTGCTTGTTCTTGTGCTAATTCTTCTACAGGAATTTGACGATATTCAATATTTTGAACATTTTCTTGCTGAGCATGTAAACGGCCGACAGCTAGAGGTGCTTCACCCATATCAATGCCTAATACATCTGCGCCACGACGTGCCATGCTTTCGGTCAAGATGCCGCCACCACAGCCGACATCAAGTACTTTTTTACCAGCAAGGCCGCCTACACGTTCATCAATCCAGTTTAAACGTAGTGGATTAATTTGATGAAGTGGGCGAAATTCAGAATGTTGATCCCACCATTTGGCAGCAAGTGCTTCAAACTTTGCGATTTCTTGTAAATCAACATTCAATTGCGACATGGTGCTACCTCTAAACTTGGGTTATCTTTTTGGATATAGTTCGCCGTTAGTGTAGCGATTATTGGGAAAAAAGCGATAAACCCAATAAAAAACTTCACAGAAGCAAAACGAATTTAGCATATTTGTTTTATATTTAGAGCATAAGCTAATGCATAACAACTTAGAGGAAAAGCTGTAGCAATGAAAAAATTGGTTTTGGGTGGTTTAAGCGCAGCAATTATGGCCGTATCGGGTAGTGCAATGGCAGCAGATTTTGTTGCTGGTAAAGACTACACTGTGATTGCCAATCCAGGCAAAGTGGAAGTTCCGGGGAAAATCGAAGTTCGAGAGTTCTTTTGGTATGGATGTCCACACTGTTTTAAACTTGAACCGCATATGCAAACGTGGTTAAAACAGATTCCTAACGATGTGCGTTTTGTACGTACACCAGCTGCAATGAATAAAATGTGGGAACAAGGGGCGCGTACCTATTATACATCTGAGGCATTAGGTGTACGTAAACGCACGCATTTACCGTTGTTCCATGCGATTCAGGTGAATGGTCAGCAAATTTTTGATCAGGCTTCTGCTGCGAAGTTCTTTACTCGTTATGGCGTGCCTGAACAGAAATTTAATAGTACTTACAACTCATTTGCTGTGACTGCAAAAGTTGCTGAGTCAAATAAACTTGCTCAACAGTACCAATTAACAGGTGTTCCTGCGGTTGTCGTTAATGGTAAATATGTTGTGCAGGGTGAAGATGGTAAAGTTACTCAAGTTCTTAATTATTTAATTGAGAAAGAACGTAAAGCAAAATAAGTTATTTAGGCTTTACTTCAAAAATGGGCTTCATACGAAGCCCATTTTTATATTTAATTTATCGTTAATTATCACGAAATTTTTCAATTAATTTTGTGGGTTTTCATCTTCAATTTGAAAATTTAAAACATCAAAATTAGCTGTTTGGGTCGGTAGTGATAATGCCTGATTAATATATAAATTAATTAATTTTTGGCGAGAACCAATAGAGCGCTGGTAATAGGTAGAATTTAAAAGCAGTGATGCACCATAAGTCAGTGACCAGATATAAGACAAATAATCACGGATTGACATATCATAATTTAATGATTTTAAATAATTTTCTGTAATATCTTTAATTGCTAAAATACGCTGTTGGCGGATTTCATAAAGCTCTTCAAAAAGATGCTTCAACTTAGACTCTGTCATTGTCAGATTTTCTTCAAGTTGGTGCAATAAAATGGTTTTTCCAGGTGTAAGCAAATGGTGAAGCATGTAATGAGGGGCATACTCTTTGAAATCTGTATTATATTTTTTAGAAATTTCTAAAATTTGCTTTTCATTTTGAATAATGAGCTCAAGTAGAAGCTCATTTTTGCTTCTAAAATGCTTATAAAGTGTGCCTTTAGCAATATCTAGCTCGGCCACTAACTCATCTAGAGTAATTTCCTGATTGTTTTCTAGTAACAACTTTTCTGCCACGCTTAGAATTTTTTCTTTGCGCATCAAAAACTGTGTATGACGATCAAGATTCATAGGTATTCCCACACCAGTTTGGCCTAACTAATAATTTACTTCCTGTAAAAAGAAAAAGACTTTTCTCGAAATTTTTAGCCTTTTTCTTTCTCTCTTTACGTATTACCACATAACCTGTTTTTTGTCATTTGCCGCTTCTACCGTTCCCAGTTTGCAATCCCTCTAAAGAGTAGGCGAACTTGTGTAGAAGCATTTTCAATAAAGGCAGCTTGATGCAGCTTGAGCTGTTCACCTTGATATTGTTTTGATAGGTTGAGCCACGTCATTGCCCATGTAAATGACATATTGGTCAAAATGGTAGATAAGACATTTAAGTCTTGAGGTTGTTGAATATGTTTAAAATTTTCGAGTTTAGTCAGATCCGTTGTTAGATCTTCAATTAGAAATTCGATTTCTCTAGCAATGGCTGCCCGAACCGTTTCTGAACCGCCCCAACGCTCGGAAATCATAAATTGCCACTGCTTAGGGCTATGATTTACCGCCTGAACAAATAGCTCAATGCTGGTCTGAGTTTTGGTCGATTTATGTTGTAAATAACTTTGACCTAATTGATGCAAAACACTTTTTAAATGTAGGGCAACTTGGTCAACCAATTCTTTACCGAGTTCATCCATGTCTTGAAAATGACGATAGAACGCTGTCGGTACTAAACCAACTTCACGTGCAACTTCACGCAAACTGATACTACTGAACGAGCGCCCAGACGTGCTCAGATGCAAGGCTGCATCTAGAAGTGCTTGACGACTTTGCTGTTTTCGTTCATCCCGTATCGACATTAAAAGAACCTATTTAAACCGTGAGCCAGAGTCTAACAAAAAAGAGCAAACTTTCATAAAAAAAATAGTGAACAAGTGTTGACTGAGTGAACAGTTATAAATATAGTGTACATATGTTCACTATACGAACATGTGTTCACTCAAATAAATAGCCAGATACAAAAGAGGAACGTATGAACGCAACACTTAGTTATCAGCCACATTTGGTTCGAGAAGATTTCGTTGATTTTGTTTTGCAGAAAATTAACGTGACTTGGGCTTGGAAACGCGTAATTGCAGAAGTTATTGCAGTTCAGTCTCTACATACCGATATGGTGCTTATTAAGCTTAAACCGAATCGTAATTTTAAGTTCGATCAGGTACGTGCTGGGCAAAGTATTTTATTAACGCTACTTATTGATGGAGTTTACCAACAGCGTAGTTATTCAATTATTGAAGTAACTCCTCAAGGTGAAATCTCTTTAGGTATTAAAGTACAAGGCTTGGTGTCTAGTGCAGCTCAACGATTACCTGTCGGAGAGTGCATTGAGATTTCACAGCCACAAGGTGATTTTACTTTGCACCAAGGCCAACAGCCTGCAATTTTAATTGCATCAGGTAGTGGTATTACTGCAATTTATTCACTTTTGCAGCAAGCTTTGAAGCAGCAGCTTAAACAGATTCATGTCATTTATTTTAATCGTGCAGAAATTTTTCATGCTGAATTAAAAGCTTTGTCAGAAAAGCATCCAGAGCTTCACTATCATTTTTTTAATACTGCTGAGCAAAAGCAGCATTTAACTGAAGGCCTATTGCAAAAGTTAGTTCCTGATTACGCAAAGACTGCGACGTATGTGTGTGGACACCACGGCATGATGCAACAGGCAAATGAAATTTATGCGCACCAAAGTGCTCAGTCGCAGCTTCATCAAGAATTTTTCATGCCTGTTCAAATCGAACAGTCTAATGAAGCACAACCCATCGTATTTCGCCGCTCGCAACAAAACTTTATTGCCACGACAACATTATTAAGCAGTGCAGAGCAGGCTGGCTTACGTCCACAGCATGGTTGCCGTATGGGTGTATGCAACCAATGTACGTGTACCAAAGTCAGTGGTGTCACCCAGAATATATTAACAGGCGAAATTGACGATCAACCAAATCGTGCAATTAAGTTATGCGTGAACCAGGCATTAAGCCCAGTCACGATTGATCTATAAAAACAAACATAAAAGAGATTTGAGGATACCATTATGAATATGGCAGTAGAATTGAAAGCAACACCGAAATCGGCACATTTAACCCCAGAGCAAACAGAAGCTTTTGGTCGCCGTATCGAAGAAATTCGTCTTGAAGTGATGAAAGATCTCGGGGAAAAAGATTCAAAATATATTTACAAAGTACGTAATTTTGTACGCTATACCGAAATTGCATCACGTGGCATGTTGATGTTTGGTGGTTGGATTCCACCAGTATGGTTGTTGGGTACGGCTATGCTCGGCATATCTAAAATCGTTGAAAACATGGAGCTCGGTCATAATGTGATGCATGGTCAGTTTGACTGGTTAAATGACCCAACGCTTAATGGTGCAACCTATGACTGGGATACGGTGTGTACTGGTGAAGACTGGAAATATACCCATAACTATAAGCATCATACCTATACCAATGTGTTTGGCATGGATCATGATATTAGCGGTTATGGTGTGATGCGCATGAGTCGTGAGCAAAAGTGGGAAACCCGTTTTTTATTCAACGTGCCAATGGGTTTTGTATTGTCAACGGGTTTTGAATGGCTATTAGCTTTGCAACGTCTAGAGATGGAAAAAGTGTTGTTTGATGGCACCAAAACTTGGAAAGAAGTATATGTAGAATCTAAAAATCTACGTAAAAAAATGGTACGTCAGTTTGGTAAAGATTATGTGCTGTTCCCACTCATTGCAGGACCAATGTTCTTGCCAGTATTGGCTGGTAACTTTTTTGCTAACTTGATCCGTAACTACTGGGCATCGACCGTGATTTATTGTGGTCATTTCACAGAAGACTCTGAAATTATTACTGACAACATTGATAATGAAACCAAAGCAGAGTGGTACTTGCGTCAGATTCGTGGTTCAGCAAACTTTACTGGCGGTAAAATCATGCATTTCTTGAGTGGTAACTTGAGCCATCAAATCGAACATCACTTGTTTCCTGATGTACCTGCCAACCGCTATCAAGAGATGGCACCTAAAGTACGTGAAGTTTGTGCAGAGTTCGGTCAACAGTACAATACAGCACCCTTTGGATCTCAAATTGTGAGTGTATATAAACGTCTGGCTGTTCACTCTTTGCCTGACAATATAGTTGACCATTTGGTGGCGACCAAGCGGAACTTTGTTGAGGCGGTGAAAGGTATGTTTGGCAAAGCTGCTTAATAAAGATAGAGCCTTGTTTAAGGCATTCCAAATAGCTCCTTTTAAGGGGCTATTTTTATTTTTGTGTCATGAAAAGTGCAGACTTACATTTGAATGTAGGGAATAAACTCAACCTGTCAAAATCCTTTGCTATACTATGCCCAAGTTTGTATTTAAGAGAAGTTAGGAAGGATTATGCGTATTGACCAACGTGCATTAGACCAATTACGTGAAGTGAAAATTACACGAAACTACACCCGTTATGCTGAAGGTTCTGTGCTGGTCGAATTTGGTCACACCAAAGTCCTTTGTACTGCAAGTATCGATAATTCAGTTCCACGGTTTTTAAAAGGGAAAGGACAGGGCTGGGTCACTGCTGAATATGGCATGTTACCGCGTTCAACACACTCACGTTGTGATCGTGAAGCAGCGCGTGGTAAACAGTCGGGCCGCACACAGGAAATCCAGCGCCTGATTGGTCGTAGCTTACGTGCTATGGTCGATTTGAAGAAGCTTGGGGAAAACACAATTACCATCGACTGTGATGTGATCCAAGCTGATGGTGGTACGCGTACGGCTTCAATCACTGGCGCGGCTGTAGCATTAGTTGATGCGATGAATGTTTTGTTATCTCAAAAGAAAATTAAGCATGATCCGCTTAAAGGATTAGTTGCTGCAATTTCTGTAGGTATGTATCAAGACGAAGTATTGCTTGATCTTTGCTATGAAGAAGATTCGAACTGTCAAACTGACTTAAACGTAGTAATGACACAAGCAGGCGAATTTATTGAAATTCAAGGTACTGCCGAAGATAAACCATTTACTCGTGCACAAAGCAATGACATGTTAGAAATGGCTGAAAAAGGGATTGCAGAGCTCATTAAAAAGCAACAAGAAGCTTTAGGCTGGTAATTTTACCCTTTCTAAAAAACGCATCTTCGGATGCGTTTTTTTATGTATTCATCAAATCGACATAAAAACATCACTTGCCTGTCACTTTTTCACTTTATTAGTAGTTCGCATTTAAACCGTTTGGAAAAAACCAATGCGAAAAATTTCACTTCTATTAATTACTTCTTTAGCACTTTTACTGAGTGCTTGTAACGATGATAACGACCTAGATAATTCATCGCCAACAACACCACCAACCAGTAATTGCAAAATGCACTGCGCACCATAATAAGAACTTAGGATAGAACTAATGAATCGTCGCGAATTTCTTTTAAATTCTACAAAAACTATGTTTGGGACAGCTGCTTTAGCGAGTTTCCCATTGAGTATTCAAAAAGCGCTGGCTATTGATGCCAAAGTTGAAAGTGGAACTATTCAAGATGTTAAGCACATCGTGATTTTGACTCAGGAAAACCGCTCATTCGATAATTATTTTGGAACACTAAAAGGCGTGCGTGGGTTCGGTGACCGCTTTACTATTCCAATGACGGAAAGTAGAAAGGTTTGGGAGCAATACGATGCCAAGAAAAATAAAGTATTGCCGTACCATCTCGATAGTCGTTTAGGAAATGCTCAGCGTGTTTCAGGAACTCCTCACTCATGGTCTGATGGCCAAGCAGCTTGGGACAATGGTCGCATGAGCGACTGGGTGGCTTATAAAAAACCGCAGTCGATGGGTTACTATAAAAAACAGGAAGTCGAATATCAATTTGCCTTAGCTAATGCTTTTACGATTTGTGATGCCTACCATTGTGCCATGCATGCGGGAACTAACCCGAACCGTAAGTTTATTTGGACGGGAACGAATGGCCCTACAGGTGCAGGTGTTGCCAGTGTGGTAAATGAATTTGATGGGATTGGGCCATCAACAGAAGGTTATGAATGGACGACGTATCCTGAGCGCTTACAGCAGGCTGGCGTAACATGGAAAGTTTATCAAAACATGCCGGATAACTTTACTGATAACCCGCTTGCAGGCTTTAAACAATATCGCCGTGCAAATGAACAATCGGGTCAGCCTGTCAGTAACGACACGCCAACATGCCCTGCATACGATGAAAAGATTGATGTGACTCAACCACTTTATAAAGGTATTGCTAACACTATGCCGGATGGTGGTTTTTTGGGAACCTTTAAAACTGATATTGCACAAGGTAAATTGCCGCAAGTGAGTTGGTTAGTCGCTCCTGCAACTTACAGTGAACATCCGGGACCATCTAGTCCTGTGCAGGGGGCTTGGTATATTCAGGAAGTATTAAATGCATTAACTGAAAATCCTGAACTGTGGAGCCAAACCGTTTTATTGGTGAACTTTGATGAGAATGATGGTTTCTTCGACCATGTTCCTTCACCGAGTGCGCCGTCTAAAGATATAAACGGTGTCGTATATGGAAAAACGACTTTAACTGAACAGCAAGTATCTTATGAATACTTTAACCATCCAGCAGTAGCAACTTCAAAATCTCAACCTGCCACAGACGGGCGAGTGTATGGGCCCGGCGTACGCGTTCCAATGTATGTGATTTCACCGTGGAGCCGTGGTGGCTGGGTGAATTCACAAGTCTTTGACCATACCTCTATTTTACAATTCTTAGAAAAACGCTTTGGTGTGCAAGAGCCAAATATTAGCCCATATCGCCGTGCCGTATGTGGTGATTTAACCACAGCATTTAATTTTAAAACCCCAAATCTTCTGCCTGTTGCTGAACTAGATGGGAAGAAAACAAAAGCTGAAGCCGATGCGATTCGTGTTGCTCAAGCCTTATTGCCACAAGTTCCTGTTCCGAGTCAGCAACAATTTCCTCAGCAGGAAATGGGAATTCGACCATCGCGCGCTTTGCCATATATCTTACACACCAGTGCCAAAGTCGATGCCACTCAAAAAACTGTAAAGCTGATGTTCTCAAATACGGGTAAGCAGGCAGCTGTTTTTCATGTGTATAACCGATTAGATCTTACGGTAGCTCCTCGTCGCTATATGGTTGAGGCGGGTAAACAGCTTGATGATGTGTGGAATACTATAAATGGACAGTACGATTTATGGGTACTTGGTCCAAATGGTTTCCACCGCGCGTTTGAAGGTAATCTGATCCAAGCCAATCAAACTCAAGCATTACCAGAAATTAGAGTGTGTGTGGAAGAGTGTGACGCGAATTTGTATTTAAAAGTTCGTCACGATGGTAATAAGTCAGTCAAGCTTAACGTCAAAGCAAATGCTTATCTTCCAAATAAGACATGGACTATAGAAACGAATAGTTCTGAAAAAGAATTAGTTTGGGATATGTCTGAATTTGGAGGTTGGTACGACTTCACTATGACTTTAGCTGATGATGCTACTTTCAGCCGCCGTTTTGCAGGACGTATTGAAACTCAAGAAGATTCAATTTCTGATCCATATATGGGGTATTTAGAGTCTTAAGTTGCTGTAATGCATGAATGTTAAGATGAAGTCTTAGGTCGATCATTATTTTAAATTAGTTAGCACGACGGAGTCTTATCATTTATTCATCCAGTGGAAGTAGCTAATTCGTTACTTTGGTTTCGCCCAAAGTAACCAAATGCATTTGTCATCTACAAAACCTGTTCTCTTTCTGCATATATCTGATTTATTGCAAAAACAATATATTTATAAATTTTGGGCAGGTTGTAGATGACATCTCGCACAATCTAATGTTGGGAAATATAAATGAAGAGAGTTAATAACTTGTCGTTTAGATGAATAATAAAAATAAAGACTTACCTTTTGTAACAGAATCTCCTAAGCCTCGTCATATTTTTCTTTTACCTTGAAACCCTGATTTTTTAAAGTAATGGGGAAAATTTATGCTACAAGGTTTTATTGTATTATTAGCAGTAGTTACATTTGTTTTAATGGCTGCTGACCCACGTGATAGTGGAGCACAAGCGACTCAGTCAGCATGGCAAAAAACACAAGCGGCAGACATGACCAAGTCGCAAAAAAATACCAATAATGATGCAGATTTTATCTAAGCATTAAAACGCATTGATAAATCCACAGCTCTAACATCTTTAGTCAGAACGCCCATAGAAATGTAATCAACGCCAGTAGTCGCCACTTCGCGTAAGTTTTCAATAGTGATATTGCCCGAAGCTTCGAGTTTACAGCGACCTGCCACATGTTTTACGGCATCAATCATTTGCTGTTGACTGAAGTTATCGAGCATAACAATGTCTGCACCAGCTTCAAGCGCTTGATTTAGCTCATCCCAAGTTTCAACTTCGACTTCAACAGGTTTACCCGGTGCAATTTGATGGGCTTTTTCAATTGCCTGAGCAATACCACCTGCCGCCATAATATGATTTTCTTTAATTAAAAATGCATCAAATAGACCGAGACGATGGTTCTGTCCGCCACCAATAGCTACAGCATATTTCTGTGCAATACGTAAGCCTGGTAAGGTTTTACGCGTATCGAGAAGTTTTGTATTTAAACCTTCAAGATGTTGAACATATTCAGCAGTTTTTGTTGCAACAGCAGACAAAGTTTGAATAAAGTTTAAAGCAGGGCGCTCTACAGTAAGTAAGCTACGTGCAGAGCCTGCAAGTTTTAAAAAGGCTTCATTTGCGGCAACACGGTCACCTTCTTGTTTTAACCAAGTTACCTGTACAGTATTGTCATAAGCTGAGATGAGTGCATTTACCCAAGGCTGGCCAGCTAAAACCATATCTTCACGGCTAATAATGGTCGCGGTTGCCTGCTCATCTTCAGGTGTAAGCATCGCGGTAATGTCACCGTCCCCAATATCTTCTTGTAATGCTTGTTGAATATTGATTTGAATTGATTGTTCAAGCAAAGACTGAGGTATGCTCATACGGTTTCCATTTTGTAGATGACCCTAAAACTTGCGATATATTAGCACCGTCGACTTTAAAAATAAGCTGTTTTATGAGATTAATCGCGATAAACAATCGTATTTACTGCTTTGAAAAGTAGATAACTGCTTTAAACTAAAACAATTGGCAAGCAATTTATTGGCATCTCAATGAAGCAAATCACACCGTATGAAGTTATAGATGGACAATTAAAAGGGGCGAGACAAATCCCTTCTCCAAATTTTAACCAGCGGCCGACGGGTACCGAAATTCAAATGATCGTCGTTCATAATATTAGCTTGCCACCGTCTCAATTCGGAGGTGGATATATTGAGCAGTTTTTTCAAAATAAATTAGATTGGTCAGTGCATCCTTATTTTCAGACCATTCAAGGCATGCAAGTTTCTACACATCTGTTAATTTTAAGAACAGGTGAAGTCCTACAGTTTGTTAATTTTAGTGATCGGGCATGGCATGCAGGGCGTTCGAGCTATTTAGCCAAAGTAGAATGCAATGATTATTCAATTGGGATAGAGCTTGAAGGAAGTGATGATTTACCTTTTGACGAAGTACAATACGAAGTATTAACCGATGTCGTTAATGCTATTCGTCAGGCTTATCCCGAAATTAAAAACCACATAGCAGGGCATTCAGACATTGCACCAGGCCGAAAAACTGATCCGGGACCTTATTTTAAATGGCAGTACTTTAGACAACTGTTAGTTCAGAAAAAAAGTTGAGTTCATTCATCATTTCACAACGAAAAGATTTTCTAGTTTCATTACAATAGCGTCTTTCGAATATAGCTGTAGGTGAGTACGATGGCATTGTGGCGATCGACTTTTATTGTCAGTGCAATGACGATGTTGTCACGAGTGTTAGGGCTCGTACGTGACGTCGTATTGCTCAACGTGTTTGGTGCAGGTAAAGATTTTGATACCTTCGTCGTCGCTTTTCGTATTCCCAACTTCTTTCGACGATTGTTTGCCGAAGGCGCCTTTTCTCAGGCCTTTATTCCAGTATTAACTGAATATAAAACAGGTCGAGCACACGCTGAAGTACAGATCTTGATTAGTCGAGTATTTGGTTGCTTGCTAACAGTCATGACCTTACTGACTTTTGTGGCTATGGTTTTAGCGCCTGCGATTATTTATATGTACGCACCAGGTTTCCATAGCGATCCTGAAAAGTTCGATTTAGCAGTCAGCATGTTCCGCCTGACCATTCCTTATTTATTATTTATGTCACTGACTGCTTTTGCTAGCAGTATTTTAAATAGTTATGGTTCGTTTGCTTCACCAGCTTTTTCACCAGTTTTACTGAATGTCGCAATGATTGCAGGTGCATGGTGGCTTACGCCGTATATGGCTGAACCCATCAAAGCCTTAGGTTGGTCGGTGGTCGTGGCAGGGATATTACAGTTAGCTATACAAATTCCTGAATTGTGGCGTAAAAACCTACTGATTCCACCTAAAGTTGATTTTAAACATGAAGGTGTAGAGCGTATTCTAAAATTAATGCTTCCAGCATTATTTGGGGTATCTGTTACTCAGATTAACCTGTTATTAAATACGATTTGGGCCTCTTTCATGCAAGATGGTTCAGTGTCTTGGCTCTATAGTGCAGAGCGTATGACTGAGTTGCCCTTAGGTTTAATTGGTGTTGCGATTGGTACAGTGATTTTACCTTCACTTTCCGCCCGTCATGCAGAGCAAGATCAAGCAAAGTTCCGCGGTATGATCGACTGGGCTGCAAAAATTATTGTATTAGTTGGCTTACCAGCAAGTATTGCCTTATTTATGCTTTCTACACCGATTATTCAGGCATTATTCCAACGTGGTGAGTTTGACCTCCATGATACACAAATGACAGCGCTTGCATTGCAATGTATGAGTGCAGGCGTGATTTCATTTATGCTGATTAAAGTCTTTGCACCAGGTTTTTATGCGCAGCAGGATACCAAAACACCCGTACGTGTCGGTTTAATGTCAGTCGCAGCGAATGCTATTTTAAACGTTGTATTTATTGGTTTCTTTAAGCTGATTGATTGGCAGGCAGAGCATATGGCACTTGCATTGGCATCTTCAGGTTCAGCTTTAGTGAATGCGGGTCTACTCTACTTCTATTTACACAAACGTAATATTTTCCGATTTGATTCGCATTGGAAAAAATTAGGGCTTCAATATGGTTTGGCAAACCTTGCCATGATTGCAGCACTGTGGTTTGCATTAAATTGGTATAACGGTGAACTTTCACAGTGGTTACGTATTGCCGAAGTAGTGGGATTGTGTGTTGTCGGCGTAGTTGCTTATCTGGTTGTTTTAATCATCACCGGTTTTCGTCCTAGAGACTTAAAACACTAAAATAAAAAAGCGATCTTAAATGATCGCTTTTTTTATATCTAATAAATTTATTTTGGTAAAACTTGTAGTAATTCAATATCAAAAATTAAAGTACTATTTGGACCAATCGTGTCACCAGCACCGACTTCACCATAAGCAAGATTGGCAGGAATAAAGAAACGGGTTTTTCCGCCTTCTTTCATGGTTTGTAGACCTTCTGTCCAACCTGCAATGACTTGGCTGAGCTGAAACTCAACTGGATGATTACGAGCAATAGAACTATCAAATACGGTTCCATCTAGTAAACGACCTTCATAATTCACTTTAACGCGAGAGGTAGCTTTCGGTTTTTGTCCACTACCTTCTTTTAACACTTGGTATTGGAGACCAGATTTAGTCGTCATCACACCAGATTTTTTTGCATTGTCAGCAAGAAATGCCGCACCTGCTTGAGCATTTAGTTGACCTGTTTTTTGAAACTCGACGAGTTGTTTGGCTTCTAATGTTTTCTTATAGTCATTAATCGCTTTTGCCATTTCTTCATCAGTTAAGCGTGCTGTTTTACTTTGAGCGCCTTCTTGGAGACCTTGGTAAAAAATATCAAGATTCAGATCTGTTAGTGCATCCGTATTATTACGACCCATTAAATAGCCATAACTATAACTAAATTGTTCTTTTGCTGGACTTTTATTCGTTATAGGAGTTGCAGCAAAAATAGATAAACTCATTGTTGATGCTGCAATCATTAAACCGATTTTTTTCATGCTGTTTTCCAAAAAAAAGGAGAGTAATGTTCTACTCTCCTGAATGTTTTTATTTCACTGAAATAAGTTCTACATCAAAAATCAGTGTACTGTTTGCTGGAATGCCAGGAACTTCCTGAGGACCATAGGCAAGATTTGATGGAATGAAGAAAGTCGCTTTACCGCCTTCTTTCATCAATTGAAGTCCCTCAGTCCAACCTGGAATTACTTGATTAAGAGGGAACTCAACTGGCTCACCGCGTTTATAAGAACTATCAAAAACCTGACCGTTAATTAAACGACCTTCATAATGTACTTTAACAACTGACTGAGCTGTTGGCTGTTTGCCAGTACCTTCTTTAGTAATGATATATTGCAAACCAGAAGCGGTTGTTTTTACGCCAGCTTTTGATTTATTTTCTGCAAGGAACTGCGCATCTGCAGATTCAGGAGTAGCATCAGCAGCTTGTTCCGGTTTATTTTGTTGCTGCATTTTTTGCTGCAATTCTTTTTCATAAGCTGCTACAGCAGCTTTTAACTCTTCTTGAGTATAAGCACTTGGCTGCTTGCTACGAGCATCATGAATCCCTTTCACAAATGCTTTTGTATCTAGCTCAGGTGGAGTTTGCTGAGCAACTTCATATCCAAGAACATAACTGATTTTTTCAATTGGAGAGGCATTCTTATTTGCCTTGCTTCCGACTTCTGTGGTCGGATGTTGGCTTGCATAATATACTGGTACAAGTGCAGCACCGCCTAAAACTACAGCGACAGCAATGGGTAAGGCTTTACTCATAAAAGGTTCCAAAAATAATCATTTGAGTCTAAAAGGCTGCTTTTGATCTTAGCATGCTTAAGCATAGAATGTTTAAGAAAAAAAACGAGTGGTTTTTTATATATTTTAGTTAGTTTTAGTAGGGATATACTTAAAAAAATCTTAAATAAAAAAACCGGATCATTTGATCCGGTTCTCTTATCACTTTACGATTAATCTTCTTTTTGTGCTTTATAAGCATAGGCATAGTTATAACCATAACCGTAGCCTGCGCTAGCACGTTGAATGTCATTGAGAATAAAGCCGTTGACTTTAACACCTGCTTGTTCGAAGCGATTAAGTGTTAATTCAAGCTCTTTCATTTGTGACTTAGCATAACGGGCAACAATTAAGTTCACACCCGTATATTGAGAAATAATAATACCATCAGTTACTGCCAACACTGGCGGAGTATCAATAATGATATGGTCATATTGGCTTTGTAGCTGTTCAAGTAATTCTTTAAACTGGTTTGAGCTTAAAATCTCTGAAGGATTAGTTGGGCTCTTACCACGCGTAATCACATCAAGGTTTGCCACAGGAGTCTTATGTAAAACTTTTTGTAGATCAGCTTGTCCGCTCAATAATTCAGAAAGACCTGGTTTCACATCAACGTCAAAATATTTGTGCATATAACCGCGACGCATATCGGCATCAATCAATAGTACTCGTTTGTCACCTTGGGCGAAAATTGTTGCAAGGTTGGTCGAAATAAACGACTTACCGACTTCTGGTGAAGGACCAGCAATCATAATGATATTATTTTTCGCACTCGCTAATGCAAAGTGAATCGCAGTACGGATACTACGTAAGCTCTCAATTGCAATATCATCACTATTTTTAACAGCAAGAATAGGAATACTCTTCTTCTTTTTTAAAATTTTGATGCGACTTTCTTGAATTGGAGAGCGTGGAACTGTTGCATAAACTGGTAAATCCAGTTCATTTTCAATTTGTCCAGAATCTTTAATTCCTGTACGTAACATATTGCGAAGTAACGCAATAACTGTCCCAATAAATCCACCTAAGAATAAAGATAAGATAAGCACTTGTAACTTTTTAGGTTTAATTGGTTCGACTGGCTCAACTGCCGTATCCACAATGCGAACATTACCAATTTCTCCTGCTTTTGCGATACGGAGTTGCTGGTAAGAGTTGAGTAGTGCTGTATAAAGTTGAGTTTTAACTTCAACTTCACGATACAGCTGTAAATATTGACGTTGTACATCTGGTAATTGTTTTAATGTATTATTTAATTCACCAATTTGTTTATTAATAGCAGTAAGCTGACCATTAATTTCACGCATTGCAGGGTGTTCAGCAGTATATTTTGCGGCCATTTCGGCTTGCTTTTGTTCAAGCTCTGCTTTCTTAGTTTCCAAAGTAATGCTTTGAGTTAAATAAAGCTCAGATTCTTTGGTTACATCGACAGTATTGTACTGTTGACGGAATTTGTTAAATTGACGCTCTGCATCATCTAATTGCTTTTTAAGGTCTGGGAGCTGTTCATCCAAAAACTTTAAAGTTTGAGCAGATTCAGCCGAACGACGTTCAACATTTTGGGCTGAGTAGGTTACTAAAATAGCATTTAAGACTTGAGTAATATGTTCTTTGTCATGTCCTTGGTAATTTAAGCCAAGAATACCTGTTAATTTACCGCGTTCTGCTACAGAATAATTTGAACTTATATTATCTACAGCTGCTGGAATAGATAGTTTCTCAATATTATATTTTGAACTTAACAGATCTTTAGTAAAGATTGCGACTTTCCATACTCCATAAGCTCCTGTGATTTGGTTATTTTGATTTATTGGAGCCGTGAGTACAACTTCATCAGTCTCAGGATCTACTAATTTAAAAGTTTTTTGATCAAAGCTTAATACAAGATGTCTATCTAAATAATATGGAGGTACTTCAAATCTTCGTATATCAAAACTTTTAGTGCCATCTTTAAATAGAACTGAGTTTTTAGTGTATTCAGCTTTATATTCAGTGTCACTTAATAAACGATGAGTAAACGTATTTTCAGTACTAGAAACGTGAATATCTAGATGTAACTCTTTAATAACCGAGCCTAAAACTAACCGAGACTTTAGGATTTCAATTTCAGCTTGAGCAGGAGACTTTTGCTCAATCATCTGTGATAAATCACCTAAAAGTGCAGCAGAAGCTCCTTTGCTGTCTTCAACTTGAACTAATGCATCAACCGAATAGGTATCTGGTGTTACACGTAAATAGAGTAAGGCACATACAAGGCTTAAAATAATGCAGAGGGCAATAAGTTTCCACTGAGCAATCAGTGAAAAAAATAATTCCTTTAGATCAATTGTATCTTCGGTATTAGTATTTTGGTTCATAAGCTTAAAATCTTGGCGTTAAATATAAGGTTTCCAGTCATCAACACATTGCTGTATGAGTTGGCAAGTTTCATCAAAAATAGTTTGATCATGCTGATAAGGATCTGGCACATTTTTGTTTTGCCAATGCCCTAAGCGATAGGTTTTACCTTTTGCAAAGGGCCAAGTCTGTTCAAGATGTTTTTGCTGGTTTTGACTCATCACTAAAATCAGATCAGCTCTCTTGATATGTTCTGCAGTAAGTTTACGTGCAACATGTGGTTGCATATCAATACCTAATCGTTGCATACAAAGTCGGGCTTTTTCATCAGCTTGATGACCACTAAGCCCTGAAATACCGGCAGACTCAATATTTAATTGGGGATATTGCTGTTTTAAAAAATACTCAGCCATAGGGCTACGACAAATATTTCCAATACAGACGACTAAAATATTTTTAAACTGCATAACAACTATTGTCCCAAACGGTCTATGTTATATAACGCACTTGAGAACGGAATAATTTGGTTGACAACACGTTGCCAACGAGTCAAGCCAGTCGCATCCACATAGACTATATCATTACTACGTAATTTAAATTGATTGGCTAACCCGAAATCACCAATACTCATTAAGTTTAAATGATAGAGTTCTGTTGTTCGGTCATTTGGATTGGTACGTAATACATAAATTCGACTCGCACTAGCAGATAAAGGGTTTAATCCTAAACTTTCACCTAATGCATCACTTAGTGTCATCCCTTGATCACGCATTGCTAATGCTTGGTTTTTACCGGATTCACCCATCACATAAATTTTCTGGTTTTCACGTGTACTTACATAAATAGTATCGTTTGGTTGAACTAATAACTTATGTAATGAATAACCTGCTTTCTCTAAATCAATCGTATTTAGATTATAGGTTTGGCCATTTCGAATAAGTTGAATATAAGTATTATCACCCTTATCAGTTACCCCTCCAGCAAGACCTAAAGCTGCATAAACGCTTACTGGTTGATCACTTAAATAGAACTGACCACCTTTTATCACGCTACCTTGAACAGAAAAGCGCTGACCTTCATAAGATAATACACGTACTATCACATCTGGATTTTTTAGAAAGCGTGCTAATTGATTATGTAATTCACGGTTTACTTGAGCAAGAGTTTTACCAGCTGCTTTATAGCGGCCTACTAAAGGAAACTGAATGTAGCCAGTTTGGTCGATTGGATAACCACTTGCCTGAATCGATTGTTCATTGTTTATATTATTTACAGGTGGAGTAATTTCAGGATATGCCCAAAGTTGGATAGAAAGAACATCACCTGAGCTTAAACGATATATAGGTTGCTGATTTTTAAATAAAGATTGGTAGTTGCTGCGATAATCAGTTTGTGCAGGTTGGATTGCCGGTAGTGTGTCTTGAGAGATTTTAACCACATTAACTGTAGTTCCGAGATCGGTTCTATACACACCCTCATCTGGAATATCATAAGTTTGTAAACCAGAAGTGACAGCACAACTAGCCACACTTAAACTCAAGGCAAGAACAGAAAAAAACTGACAATATTTCACACGGAACCCTTTGTGTATTTATCTTTAATTGATATCACTTGATATCGTTAATCGTTTAGCACTAAGTGCTTATCTTAGATATAGACGTTGTGATTCTAGCCGAAAAAAAATTAAAAAACATAGAAAAATCGTACAGCTTTGTATGATTAATTTATTTGTATAATTTAGAATTTCTAAGAAAAAGGAGGATAGCTTCTTAAAAATTACTTAAATATAACCAGTGAAAAAGCTTGTAAACACTTTTATACAATTGCTTTATAGTTGTTGAAAAAAAACTGATATAGTTACGCACGACAATATCCAGTCAAGATATATTTTTTATTATATATACAATTTGTAAGGAATAAGGCTAACTTTTATGCAACTTGCCGATTTAAGAATAGCGATTATAGGTTTAGGTTATGTAGGCTTGCCATTGGCAGTTGAGTTTGGCAAAAAAGTGCCAGTTGTGGGTTTTGATATTTATGAGAAACGTATAAGTGAATTAAAAAACGGTCAAGATCATACCCTAGAGGTTTCACCAGAAGAATTAAAACAAGCAGCTCAATTAAGTTACACCGCAAGTTTAGAAGATTTAAAAGATTGTAATTTTTTTATTGTTACGGTTCCAACCCCAATTGATGATTATAAACAGCCAGATTTAACACCTTTAGTTAAAGCCTCTACTAGTATTGGTAAAATTCTAAAGAAAGGTGATATTGTCGTATACGAGTCTACAGTTTATCCGGGTGCTACAGAAGAAGTTTGTATCCCTGTGCTCGAAGACATTTCAGGTTTAACGTTTAATAAAGACTTCTTTGCGGGTTATAGCCCAGAACGTATTAACCCTGGTGATAAACTTCACCGTGTTACTAATATTTTAAAAATCACCTCAGGTTCAACACCAGAAATTGCTGATTATATTGATGAAGTTTACAATTTAATTATTGAAGCAGGAACACATAAAGCAGCGAGTATAAAAGTTGCCGAAGCTGCAAAAGTTATCGAAAACACACAGCGTGACGTTAATATTGCCTTAATTAATGAATTGGCGCTTATTTTTAACAAGCTTGGTATTGATACAGAAGAAGTACTTAAGGCTGCGGGTACAAAATGGAACTTCTTACCATTCCGCCCAGGTTTAGTTGGTGGGCACTGTATCGGAGTAGACCCATACTATTTAACTCATAAAGCGCAAGCAATTGGATATCATCCAGAAATTATTTTAGCAGGGCGCCGATTGAATGATTCAATGGGGGCATATGTTGTTACTCAACTTGTCAAAGGAATGATAAAAAAGAAAATTCAAGTTGAAGGCGCTAAGGTTTTAGTATTAGGCCTAAGCTTTAAAGAAAATTGCCCAGATATTCGTAATACTAAAATTATTGATATTGTAAAAGAATTACAAGAATATCATATGGATGTTGATGTATATGATCCTTGGATTGATAGTGAGGAAACACAACACGAATATGGTATTACTCCGGTTAACCAGCCTACAGCAGGTCAATATGATGCTGTAATATTAGCAGTTGCTCATAATGAATTTAAAGAAATGGGTATTGAGGCAATTCGATCTTTAGGTAAAGCATCACATGTTCTTTATGATCTGAAATATGTTCTAGCTCAATCTGAGTCAGATATCCGTCTATAATATTTGTTGAGAAAAAATATGAAACAATATGAACAAGTATTGGAACAGCTAAAGAACACACCTAAAACATGGTTAATAACTGGAGTTGCGGGTTTTATTGGATCAAACCTGTTAGAAACTTTATTAAAGTTAAATCAAAAAGTAATTGGTTTAGACAACTTTGCTACAGGTCATCAATATAATCTGGATGAGGTAGAGGGTTTAGTTACCAGTGAACAGTGGAAGAATTTCACTTTCTATAATGGTGACATTCGAAACTTAGAAGATTGTCAGAAGGCATGTACAAACGTTGACTACGTTTTACATCAAGCTGCTCTCGGTTCTGTTCCGCGTTCAATTGCTGATCCAATATTGACAAATAGTGCCAATATTACGGGTTTTTTAAATATGCTCGTTGCAGCAAGAGATGCCCAAGTTGAAAGCTTTACTTATGCTGCGAGTAGCTCTACATATGGTGACCATCCTGCATTACCAAAAGTAGAAGAAAATATTGGTAATCCATTATCTCCTTACGCAGTAACTAAATATGTAAATGAGCTTTATGCTGAAGTTTTTGCTCGTACATATGGTTTTAAAGCAATAGGTTTACGTTATTTTAATGTGTTTGGTAAACGTCAAGATCCTAATGGAGCGTATGCTGCAGTTATTCCAAAATGGACAGCAGCTATGATTCAAGGAGATGATGTATTTATCAATGGCGACGGTGAGACTAGTCGCGATTTTTGTTATATCGAAAATACAGTACAAGCTAATATTTTAGCGGCCATCGCAAATGATGAGGCTAAAAATCAAGTCTATAATGTGGCGGTAGGGGATAGAACTACCCTAAATGATTTATTTAAGGCTATTAAATCTGCTTTAAACGAAAATGGAATCTCTTGTAACAAAGAACCTGTTTATCGTGAATTTAGAGCTGGTGATGTAAGGCATTCTCAAGCAGATGTAACTAAAATCAAAACATTACTAGGATATGATCCAAAATTTAGAATTTTTGAAGGTATATCACAAGCAATGGTTTGGTATAAGCATTTCTTAAATTAAATCGCATGTTATCTCTATTAAATAAAGCAAAGTTCTTACTAAGTGGGAATATTTTATTTGCTTTTTCTCAATGGCTAATATTAATTTTTATTAGCCATTTTTCTGATAATCAAGCTGTAGGTGCATATACATATGCATTGGCATTAGTGACACCTGTTTTTATGCTCACTAACTTACAGCTTCGTCCAATTGTTGTAGCTGAGTTTAATCTCAATTCAAATTTTAACTATAAATCTTATTTTGCTTTGAGATTTTATAGTATATTTTTAGCTATATTGGTTTCCTTTTTACTATCTTTTTTATCTAGTAGTAATGTTTGGAAAGTAGTTTTATTACTTGGATGTATTAAAGCATTAGAAGCAATCTCAGATATTATTTATGCATATTATAATGCTCAAGGGAAAACGAAATTAATTAGCTTATCTCTTACGATAAAATCTTTAGCTTTAATTTTAGTTTTTGGAAGTTTGCTATATTTTTATAATTTATTGAATATTGGTTTGATAGGTATAATATTAATTTATGTATTAACTTTACTGCTGATAGATTTTCGTAATATTGGTTTAAATAAGAAATATTTTTATTTAAATGTAGTGGATTTTAAAAATATTATTATTTTAGCATTACCTTTAGGGATATCTGTAATGCTAGTTGCTTTACAAAGCAATATACCTCGCTTTTTTTTAGAGAAATTTTTTAACTTAGAGTATGTTGGTGTTTTTTCAGTTTTTTATTATTTCATTATCGTAGGTGGAATAGTAATAAATTCAATATGCCAATTTATTAGTCCAAGATTCTCTATTCTTTTTAAAGAAAATAAAATGCATGAGCTAAGTAAATTAACTATGCAGGCGTGGGGAATGGCAGGTTTTTTAGGAATAAGTGGTTTAATAGTTTCGATTACTTTAGGTGGTTTTTTCGTTAATCTTCTTTATGGCCCCCATTATTTGATTTGGATAGATATACTAAATATTGTAATGTTTGCGGGATTATTTACTTACTTGTCAGTAGTAAATGGATATTTGATGACAAGCCTCGGTCTAATAAAAATACAACTTCCATTATTTCTATTTCTAACTATTTTTACTTTAGTCTTATGTTGGATTTTAATACCAGCTTATGGTTTGTTAGGTGCAGCTTGGGCTACCGTTGCATCTTCTGCTGCTCAGTTCATTTTGAGTACATTAATTTTATATAGGAATATGGTGAGAAAAGTAGATGCGTAAAAAAGTATTGCATGTAATTACTAACTTTTCAGCACTTGGCGGTGCAGAAATGATGTTGCAGAAGCTTATTCTTGCTCAACCAGAATATGATCACTACCTTATTTCACTTATTAACCTTTCAGATATTTATGAAGAAAGTTTAAAGCAAGTTAAATTGTCAAAAGCTTTGAATTGGAAAATTACGAATACAGCAAAAACAATATCTAGTTTAGCTAAAGAAATTGATAGTATTCAACCAGACATAATTCAAAGTTGGATGTATCATGCCAATTTCATGGTAACGATTGCTAACACTTTTTGTAAACAGAGCTATCCAATATATTGGGGTATACACCATTCTTTAAATTCAATTTCAGAAGAGTCCTTGAGCACAAAAGCTGCGATATATTTGAATAAATATTTATCAAAGAAGGCTACAGGAATTGTTTACTGTGCTCAATCTTCTTTAAAACAACATATGCGATTTGGTTTTAAAAATAAAAATCAGGTTTTTATTCCAAACGGAATTGATTTGGAAAAGTTTAGATTTGTTGAAAGAGATTTTAGTAGCCCTATTACAATTGGCTTTGTTGGCAGAAATCATAAAGCAAAAGGAATTCCATATTTATTTGAGGTGATGTCCGCCTTTAAAGATGACCCTAGAATAGAGTTTAGAGTTGCTGGTAAAGGCCTATCCTTAAAAGATAAAGAGATTGAAGACTTATCTAAAAAATTTGTAATTGGAACTAATGTTATTTTGCTTGATGCTGTCAAAGAAATGGAAGCTTTTTATCATGGTATTGATGTGTTATTAATGACTTCTATTACAGAAGGTTTTCCAAATGTTTTAATTGAGGCTATGGCAACAGGTGCTATTTGTATCTCTACAGATGTAGGTGATGCGAAGGAGATTGTTGGCGGTAAAAATAATATTGCACCCATCCATGATATAACTACATTGATAAAACTTATAAATGATTATCTTAATATGAATGTATTGCTTAAGAAAGATATTTCTAAAAAGGCATGTATGCATGTTGAAAAGAATTTTAGTTTAGAATGTATTGTGAGTGAATATAGTAGTATGTGGCAATTGAAGATAATGTGAGATTTAAAAAATGTCCTTAGCATATATTTTCTTTATGATTTGTTCTATATCTTCTTTGACACTATTATTGTTTAAGAGAAGATATTTTGATTTTATATCTATTTATATTATATTTTTAACACTGTATAGTATCCCATTGTTTTTTAATAGTATTTATAATGTTTATACTGAAGAATTTTCCATTGTTCCAAATGGGTTAACTCTTATTTCTATGGGGGTTGCCTTTTTTATGACGATTCCTTTTCTTTTAATGAATAATAATTTTAAAATTAATAATGATAATGATCAGAGTTTAAATTATTTTTTAGATCGAGTATTTCTTAATTTTACACTAGTATGCTGTATTATTGGTTTTTTAGTTAATATACCTTTATTATTGAATTCTGCAAACAAGTTGGAGGCAATAGCCTCTACAAATATTATATATTTTATTCTATTTATGTACTTTCCTTTAGTAGGTTTTTTTCTTGCTGTTCATCAAAAAAGAAAATTGTCAACTATAATGTTTTTTATAATGCTAATTGTGGTTGCTTTATTAGGTGCTAGAGCTCCTATGGCAATGGCAATAATAGGTTTTCTTCTTTATTATAATTCAAATAATAAATTTAGATTAATTTCGAAATATAAATTTTTCTTATTTGGTTTAGCATCAATGATTGCTATTATTTTAAGTAAAACTTTATATAGTACTTTATATGCGGGTTCTTCCTTGGGAGAATGGAAAAATGATTTTTCATTAAAATATATATTTCTAGGAAGTGAGTTCTTATCTACTTCTACTATTCTAGATTCAGTTGTCGTTAATAATTTTAGCATAGACTTTATTAATTCTTTTAAATCATTTTTAGCTATTCTTCCTATTCCATTAGAATATTTTAATTTCTCATCAAGTTATTTTAATGATGCCTTTCAACCATATCTTTTTCCTAGTATTAGTTATGGAATGGCCTATAACCCGTGGGCTGAAGCTTATGCTTGGATGGGTATTCCAGGAATAATTATTTATTCTTTAATTATATTGATAGCTTTAAGAGTATTATGGTTTTTATATAAAAAAAATAATTCTGTTGGAGCCGTTTTATTTTTGATTTTGGCTATCTTGGTTGCCTTTTGGGTACAGAGAAACTCATTAGGAAGTATTCTTGCTTATATTAGAAATATTTTATACCTTTACCTATTTATTTATATGTTTTCATTTGGGCTAAGTTTAATACTAAGTAAAGGTGGAAAAAAATGATACGAAATATATCATTAGATTTATTAAAAATTTTTTTGGCAATATGTATTATTGCTCTACATGGAAAAATTTTTTCGGACCTCAGTAGTTTATTATCTTTTTTTACAGTAAATGGTTTTTTTAGAGTAGGGGTTCCAATTTTTCTAATCATTACAGGGTATTATTTCTTTTTAATTAAAGATATTCGTGTATGGTTGAAAAGAGTAACTTTACTATATCTAATATGGATGATTTTTTATTCTTTATTTTACTTTGAATTTTCATTTTCAAGTCAAGCTATTATAAAAAATATGTTTTTTCTAATATTCGGTTATCATCATTTATGGTATTTGGCTGGTACAATAGCTGGGGGAATCTTATTGTATATTGCAAAGTCTTTTAGCACGCGAACTCAGCTTTTTTCAGCTATAGGATTATTTGTAGTAGGGTGCTTTATTCAGTATTTAGGAAATTTTCATTTTTTACCAAAAAAGATTGATTCTATATTAAATTTTTATCCTGTATATAGGAATTTTTTTACCGTCTGCTATCCTTTTTTGATGTTTGGTTTTCTTATTCATAAACTTAATTTAACTGCTAAATATAAAAAAATTGCTCCATTTGCTGTAATAATATCTTTAATTCTCCTATATCTCGAAGTTTTTATTAATTACTTCTTTATAAGTAAAACAGATCCATTAGATCTAATGTTTTCCTTAATGTTATTATCTCCTTTTATCTTTATATTTGTTTTTAACTTAAATATTAAAGGTGAAGGCAAGATGTTGGCACTCTTTTCAACAGCTTTATATCTGATACATCCTTTATTTCAAAATTTACTTAAATCTTTTAATATCAATTCAATTGAATTATTTTTTGTAACAGTTATTCTTAGTTGTTTAGCTTCTATCGTATTGATCATGTTAAACAAAAAAATTAAGGTTATTTTGTGAGTGAAGTTGAAAACAAAATGAAATTTTTAATGATTAGTAGTTTTTTGCCTTCAGTTCTAAATTTTCGTGGAAAATTACTAGAGGCTATTCATCATCAAGGCCATGAAATTCATATCATTGCCCCCGATCTTCAGCTGTTCCAGCCTGAAATGGACAAGCTAAAATCTCTTGGTTACTCAGTTTACTCTGTTGAAATGCAAAGAACGGGGACTAATCCTATTGCAGATATAAAAACACTATTTGAAATCTATAAAATTACAAAGAAAATTAAACCAGACTATGTCTTGTCATATACGATTAAACCTGTGATCTACGGCACGCTTGCTACTTATTTTGCAAAAGTGCCAAATCGTTTTTCACTTATAACAGGGTTGGGATATGCTTTTCAGAATGTAGATAGTACAAGTAAAAGAAGTACGTTCCAAAAAATCGTACATTGGCTTTATAAACAAGCATTAATAAGATCATCCAAGGTTTTTTTTCAAAATCCTGATGACCTAGCTTTATTCCAACAATTAAATTTATTAAGTAACAAGGTGCCAGCAGTAGTTGTCAACGGGTCTGGTGTTAATGTGACTGATTTTGAAGTTGTAAGTTTGCCTCGTGCTATGAATGGTCAAGTTAAGGTTTCATTTTTATTAATTGCTCGATTATTAGAAGACAAGGGCATAAGAGAGTATGTAGAAGCAGCCAAATTAATTAAAAAAGAATATCCTCAAATTGAATTTAATTTAGTGGGTTGGATAGATGAAAATCCAACCGCAATAAAACAGCAAGAATTAGATTCATGGATTGAGGAAAAAATTATTAAATATTGGGGGAAGCTTTCTGATGTTCGTCCCGCTATTGCTGAAAGTTCAATTTATGTATTACCTTCGTATAGAGAAGGCACACCTCGTACTGTCTTAGAAGCAATGTCTATGGGACGAGCTATTATTACAACAGATGCCCCTGGATGTAGGGAAACTGTAGAGCACGATGGAAATGGTTATTTAGTTGAAGTAAAGTCTGTCACTAGCTTAGAGATGGCAATGAAAAAGTTTATTCAGAATCCTGAACTGGCTGAAATTATGGGAACACGCTCTAGGGAAATTGCATTACATAAATATGATGTACATCAAGTGAATCATCATATGATGATAGAAATGGGAATTAAATAAGTGTTAAAACGTTTACTTGATATCATTATTGCTTCTGTAGCATTAATTCTACTTTCACCTTTATATTTTTATGTTGCATATAAAGTGAAAAAAAACTTAGGCTCGCCAGTATTGTTCCGCCAAGTTCGCCCAGGTTTACATGGTAAACCATTTGAAATGATTAAGTTTCGAACTATGAAAGACGCAACAGATGCACAGGGTAATCCTTTACCTGATAGTGAGCGTCTAACGCCATTTGGTAAAATGCTTCGTTCAAGCAGTTTGGATGAAATGCCTGAGCTTTGGAACGTGATTAAAGGTGATATGAGTATTGTAGGTCCAAGACCTTTACTGATGGAATATTTACCACTTTATAACAAAGAACAAGCCAAGCGCCATGATGTACGACCAGGAATGACTGGTCACGCCCAAGTTAATGGACGTAATGCGATTGGCTGGGATGAAAAATTTAAGCTTGATACGTGGTACGTAGAAAACAGATCGCTTTGGTTGGACTTTAAAATAATGCTACAAACCGTTAGAAAAGTAATCGCTAAAGATGATATCAATGAAGCTGGCGAGGCGACGATGACCAAGTTTACAGGTTCAAAGTCGGAAGCAGATAAATGAGTAACCAAATCTATGCAATTTATGGTGCTTCAGGCTGTGGTCGAAGTCTGATGCCTGTTGCAAGACAACAGCTTCAACGTCAGGGTATTGCAGCAGAAATTTATTTTATTGATGATAGTTTACAAGAAGAAAAGATAGTAAACGGACATACAGCTGTGAACTATCAAACTTTTAAATCAATAGAATGTTCTAATAAGTATGTATTAATTGCTATTGCGAATAGTCAAATCCGTGAAAAAATTGCCAATCAGTTGATTGCTGATGGGCTTAAACTTTGGTCCGTACAAGCTGATAATTCAGTAATTATGGATAACGTTGAAATCAGTGAGGGTGCTGCACTAAGCCCTTTTGTTTCAATTACATCAAATATAAAAATCGGTAAATGTTTTCATGCTAATTTATACAGTTATGTTGAGCATGACTGTGTGATTGGTGACTACGTTACATTTGCTCCAGGTGTTAAATGTAATGGCAATATTCGTATTGAAGACCATGCATACATCGGTGCTGGAGCCGTGATTAAACAGGGTACACCTGATAAGCCTTTAGTGATTGGTAAAGGCGCTGTTGTCGGTATGGGTGCTGTAGTGACTAAAAGTGTAGCAGCTGGCGTAACAGTTGTCGGTAACCCCGCCAGAATTTTAGAAAGAAAGTAAGAAGTATTTTTTATTAGGAAATCAGAATGTTAAACACTGCATTTGAACCATGGCCAAGTTTTACTACAGAAGAAGCTGACGCAGTCAAAAATGTATTACTATCAAATAAAGTAAATTATTGGACTGGTCAAGAATGTAGAATTTTTGAAAAAGAATTTGCCGAATTTTCTGGTACAAAATATGCGGTAGCTTTGGCAAATGGTACCGTGGCACTCGATGTTGCATTAAAAGCTTTAGACATTGGTGCAGGTGATGATGTTATTGTGACATCCCGTACCTTTCTTGCTTCAGCAAGTTCTATTGTAACGGCGGGCGCTAATCCTGTTTTTGCCGATGTAGAATTAGATGCTCAAAACATTTCACGACGTACCATTGAAGCTGTCATTACACCAAATACCAAAGCAATTATTTGTGTACATTTGGCCGGTTGGATGTGTGATATGGATCCGATTATGCAGCTTGCTGCTGAGCGTGGCATCTATGTTATTGAAGATTGCGCACAGGCTCATGGTGCAAAATATAAAGGTAAAGCTGCAGGATCAATCGGTCATATTTCTGCTTGGTCTTTTTGCCAAGATAAAATTATGACAACTGGTGGTGAGGGCGGTATGGTCACCACAAATGATGAAGCACTTTGGAAAAAAATGTGGTCATATAAAGACCATGGGAAAAGCTACGATAGTATTTATAATAAACAACATCCTCCAGGTTTCCGCTGGTTGCATGACTCATTTGGTACTAACTGGCGCATGATGGAAATGCAAGCTGTTATTGGTCGAATTCAGTTAACACGTATGACTGAATGGACAAAAAAGCGTACTGAAAATGCCGGAAAGATTTTAAAAGCGTTTGAAGACTCTCCTTACTTTAACGTTCATGTCCCTTCTGATGACTATGTACATGCATATTATAAATGTTATGTGCAAGTGAATTTAGAGACGTTACCAGAAGGTTGGACACGTGATCGTATAATGCAAGAAATTAATGCCCAAGATGTGCCTTGTTTTAGTGGCTCTTGTTCTGAAGTTTATTTAGAGCATGCTTTTGATGGTACTCCATGGCGTCCAGAAAAACGTTTGGAAAATGCACAGCAATTAGGTGACACTAGCTTGATGTTCTTGGTGCATCCGACTTTAAGCCAAGATAGTATAGAAAAGACAATTAGTGCAATTAATGCAGTTAGTAGAGCTATACAATCATAAAAATGTGAAGCTATTCACATAGCTTTCTTTTGAATTATGATCTGATTTAAAGTTATGTAACCGCTGCGTAAATTTTATTTCTAGTTATATGAGAAATGAGTATAAATACCGCACGGTTACTAGAACGATTAGAAGAGTATTGTGAAAAAGATTATTTATCAGTTTGCGTCTGCCCCAAGACTTGCTAAACAATGTTTTTTGGTTCTTGTAGACCTTTTTGCATTTCCTGTTATTTTGTGGCTATGTTATGCCATTCGACTGTTTGATTTAGGCGCTGAAGTTATCCCAGGTATTAACTATGGAGTAGCGATCGTTACTATCGTTGCTATTTTAAGTTTAATGCTCACAGGGGTATATCGCTTTATTGTCCGTACTTTTAATGAAGCCTTTATTGCAAAATTAGCGCTTGCTGTTGCCCTGATGGTGGTTGTTTTATATAGCCTAAATGCATTCTCAGCAGCTTTTGTTCCGACTTCAATTCCATTGATGTTTGGTTTCTTAATGTTTAGTTGGGTTTGGTGTAGTCGGGCATTTATCCGTTTTATTGTAAAGGCTACATTACTCACAGGGGAAGAGAGAAAGCGTATCGCAATTTATGGTGCAGGTGATGCTGGTCAGCAAATTGCAGCTGTGCTTTATCGTTCTGGTAACCATTTACCTGTTTTCTTCATTGATGATAATCCATCTTTGCAAGACCATATGGTTGGCGGTCTAAAAGTACTATCTTTAGAAAAAGCCTTACAACGGTTTGAAAAGTATAAAACTGATGAAATTTTACTGGCATTACCTTCAGTAGGTCGCGTACGTAAAAGTGAAATTATCCAACAGCTAGAACCTGCACATCTTAAAATTACTGAACTTCCGGGTCTTACTCAGCTGGTTGATGGTGAGCTAAAAGTTGCTGATATTCGTGAAGTAGACATTGTTGACTTATTGGGACGTGACCCAGTACCCCCTGTAGATCATTTACTTGCAAAAAATATTCATAATAAAATCGTGATGGTAACAGGTGCTGGTGGTTCTATTGGTTCGGAGTTATGTCGACAAATTATTAAAAATCAACCTAAGATGTTGATTATTTATGAAATTACTGAATTTGCTCTTTACAGTATAGATAGAGAATTACGTCTAACCGCTCAATGTGAAATTGTTCCAATTCTAGGTACTGTTCAGGATCAACAAAAATTAGAGCGTATTATTGAGCAATACAGCGTACAAACTGTTTATCATGCCGCTGCTTATAAACATGTACCTTTAGTAGAATGTAATCCAATTGCAGGATTAAAGAACAATGCGATTGGAACAGCGAATAGTTTAAATGCAGCTGTGAAAAAAGGTGTGGAGACATTCGTTCTCATCTCGACTGATAAAGCAGTACGTCCAACCAATGTTATGGGCGCCTCAAAACGCATGGCCGAACTTTATTGTCAGGCAATGGCTGAAGCTCAAAAGCAAACTCAAATTAGTATTGTACGTTTTGGTAATGTATTAGGTTCCTCGGGTTCTGTAGTGCCGTTATTTAAACATCAGATTGCAAAAGGTGGTCCTATTACTGTGACTCATCCGGATGTAACACGCTACTTCATGACTATTCCTGAAGCATCTCAGTTGGTTATTCAAGCTGGTGCGTTAGGCAAAGGTGGAGATGTCTTTTTACTTGATATGGGTGAGCCTGTTCGTATTCAGGATTTAGCTCGACAAATGATTTCTTTAAGTGGCTTAACTGTTCGTGAACAAGACTCAGTTCAAGGGGATATCGAAATTCGCTATAGTGGATTACGCCCAGGAGAAAAACTTTACGAAGAATTGTTAATTGATCAAGAAAATACTGAATATACCGAGCACAGTAGAATTCTTCGATCATTTGAAAAGTTCTATCCACTCTCTGAAATTCAAGAAGTTTTTGATCGAGTTAATAATATGACTGCTATTCAAAAAGATATTGATTGGGCTCTTTGTCAACTCGAACATTATGTTGATGGTTATAAACGTAGTAAAGACATTATGGTTAATTAGAGAGTGAATGTGTGATTAAAAAGGCAGTTTTACCGGTAGCTGGATTAGGTACACGTTTTTTACCAGCAAGTAAGTCAATTCCCAAAGAAATGGTCACGGTAGTTGATCGTCCTGCAATTGAATATGTAGTGCGTGAAGCTGTAGAGGCTGGAATTGAACAAATTATTTTGGTAACTCATTCATCTAAGGCATCAATTGAAAATTATTTTGATCGAAACTTTGAACTAGAAACGACTCTAGAGCAAAAGAAAAAGTTCGATTTACTTGAAGAAATTACGCAGATTATTCCATCTCATGTAAGTGTGGTAAGTGTAAGACAACCCCAACCTTTGGGTTTAGGGCATGCTGTTTTATGTGCAAAAAGTATTGTTGGGCAAGATGACTTTGCTGTGTTGTTGCCAGATGTCTTGGTGCAAGATAATTCAGGACAGAATGATCTATCACGTATGATTTCACGCTATGAGTCAAGTCAAGCTGCTCAAATCATGGTTGAAGCAGTACCAGACCATCTTGTAGATCAGTATGGAATTGTTGATGTAAAGCAGAGCCCGAATGAGGGTGAAAGTATTGCTATGCAGGGAATTATCGAAAAACCTGCTATAGGTTCTGCACCTTCTAATTTATCTGTCGTAGGACGTTATATTTTACCTGCTAAGATTATGCAGCTTTTAGAAAATACTCCGAAAGGCGCGGGCAATGAAATTCAGTTAACTGATGCAATTGCGATGCTTCAAGAAACAGATACCGTTGAAGCCTATCGGATGCAAGGCCAAACTTTTGACTGTGGAAGTAAGCTCGGTTATTTGAAAGCTGTACTACACTATGGTGTTGCACACCCTAAGTTAGGATTAGAATTTAAACAGCTGATTCAAGAACTTAAATTATAAAGTTTTGTAGTTCTGCTTAAGTATTTGTAAAAACTGCTGAATATAGCAGCTGGGCAGTATATTCTCTTCCTGTAAAGGGAAGAGAATTCTATAAAATACGAAAAAATCAGGTGTGCAATGAAAATCGCAGTATTTGGAACAACGTTACATGCCGGTGTGATGGCAGCGTTATTAGCTGAATATGGTAATCAAATTTACTGGTGTACCAGTGTCACTTGTGAAGAAAATATTTCTGTACTCTCATATCAAGATCAAGATGTAAATAATTATTTAAATAAGCAGCGAAAAGCGGGTTTTTTAAAAGAGAGCCCTTTTTCTGAGATTCCTTTAGATATTGAAGTTTATTTATTTTGCTTTAGTCCAACACAAATTGAACTTGCATTAAAAACAGTTGAGAAGTTGAGCGAACGACCTATTGTTCATCCGCGATTAATGATTAATGGCTCTACTTTTGGTTTGCATGGTACAGAGAAATTAAAACAGCATTTACCAAAAGATGAGTGGGTTTATTTTCCTGATGTGATTCAGGAAGGGAATGCTATCAACAGTGTATTGAATGTAAAACATGTCATTGTTGGTGTGGAATCTAGAGACGCAAGTGAAACTATGCAGGAGTTATTGCGTCCTTTTTTTCAATTTAGTTATCAATATTTATTTATGCCGATTTTAGATGCTGAGTTCACCAAACTTAGTATTTCAGGCATGTTAGCTACCCGCATTAGTTATATGAATGACTTGGCTATGGTGGCTGAAAAGTTAGGTATTGATATTGCGAATGTAAAGCATGGTATCGCTGCTGACACACGTATTGGTGCTGCCTATTTATCGCCAGGTGTAGGATTTGGCGGTGAGAACTTTTCGCATGATATTTTAACACTTTCAAGTACTGTGTCTGAAACTGGAACAAAAAGCCGCCTTTTGGAACAGGTATGGGCGATTAATGAGCAGCAGAAAGAAATTTTATTTCGTAAGTTATGGAATTATTATCACTGTAGTCTAAATGGCAAAACAGTTGCGATTTGGGGTGCTTCCTTTAAAGAGAATACTTCGAATATACATAATTCACCGATTCATATTTTATTAGCCGCATTATGGGCACAGGGTGTAATAGTACGTCTGCATGACCCTCAAGCTTTAGATGAAATAGCTGCAACTTATGGACATCGTGAAGATTTAATTTTATGTACGGACCAATATGAGGCGGTGCGAGATGCTCATGCGCTATGTTTAGTCACGGCATGGAAGCAATATTGGAGTCCTGACTTTAAGCAACTACAACAGTTAATGAAGCATCCTTTAATTTTAGATGGACGTAATATTTATGATCCTGCGTATGTAAAGGCGAAAGGTTTTGCTTATGAAGGAGTAGGTCGCTTATGAGTAAATCAATTGAGCAATTTCCAAAGGAATTAGCCTCACCTTTAACTCATCTTCAAACTCTAGGTGAAAAAAACTCAAAATTACATATAAAAGAGTTATTTGCTTTAGAGCCAGATCGTTTTCAAAATTATTCTGTAAAATTTGATCAATTATTTTTTGATTATAGTAAGCACCGCTTAACCAAAGATATTTTGGGACAATTAGTAGCTCTTGCAAATACTAAAAATTTAACCGAATGGATTCATCGCCTTTTTTCAAAGAATAAAATTAATTGTACTGAGCAACGTGAAGCAATGCACTGGGCATTGCGTTTACCAGCTGATTATTCAAAATTTCCAGATTTAACAGAACAAGTTCATAGCCAGTTACAACGCATGTATACCTTAGTGGAAAAAATCCATGCAGGGCAATATCGGGGTTCAACTGGTGAGGTGATTCAAGACGTTGTTAATATTGGGGTGGGTGGTTCTGATTTAGGACCACAAATGGTCACGCATGCTTTATCTGATTTTAAGGTAAAAACAGCTAAGCCTTTAAATATTCACTTTGTGTCGACTATGGATGGTAGTCAGTTATCTGAGTTGCTCCATCAACTTCGTCCTGAAACAACTTTGTTTATTATTTCATCTAAGTCTTTTGGTACGATTGATACTTTATCAAATGCACAAACAGTTCGTCAGTGGCTTGAAAAGGCCTTAGGAACACATGCTCGTGTATTAAAAAGTCACTTTATTGGTGTATCTACAAAATCTGAAAAAATGTCTGAATGGGGAATCTCGCCTGAAAACCAGTTACTACTGTGGGACTGGGTAGGTGGGCGTTATTCTCTATGGTCTTGTATCGGTTTACCTATTGCTTTGACGATTGGTGTGGAAGGCTTCCAGCAACTTTTAGCAGGGGCTCATGCAGTCGATGAACATTTTCAAAATACGAGTTTTGATCAAAACATTCCGGTTTTGATGGCATTGTTAGGAATCTGGAATAATAACTTTTTAAATATTCAGACCCATGCAGTATTACCCTATGATGGGCGATTAAAGTATTTTGCGGCTTATCTGCAACAGTTAGAAATGGAATCTAATGGGAAGTCAGTACAGCGCAATGGCTTAAAAGTTGAGCTTGATACTTGCCCTATTATATGGGGTGAGGTTGGACCAAATGCCCAGCATGCCTTCTATCAATTGTTACATCAAGGTTCTCAAGCAGTAAGCTGTGATTTTATTGCGCCAATTCAACGTTATAACGCAGATCATTTTACTTATGTTGAAAATGCTGAAGCTCTAGTTGAACAACATCATCTGGCACTTTCAAATTGTTTAGCGCAATCAAGATTATTAGCTTTTGGTAATGAAGCTTTAGACTCAACTGAATTAGAGAATTTACCAATTTATAAGCAATATGAAGGTAATCAACCCAGTTCTACATTATTATTGAAAGAATTAAACCCCTATAGTTTAGGAATGCTGATTGCTTTATACGAGCATAAAGTCTTTGTGCAGTCTGTGATCTGGAATATTAATCCATTTGATCAGTGGGGAGTTGAGAAAGGTAAGCAGATTGCTGATCAGTTACTTCCGATTTTAAACGGTGTTCAAAATGATCTTTCAACACTTGATGCATCAACGCGCGGATTAATTAAAATATTGTTAGGAAAAGTAGATGGCTAAAATTCTAGTCACTGGTGGCGCAGGTTATATTGGTTCACATACATGTGTTGAGCTTTTACAGACTGGTCATGAAGTTATCGTTTTTGATAATCTTTCGAATAGTTCAGAAGAATCTTTAAATAGAGTTCGAGATATCACCCAAAAAAGTTTAACTTTTGTGCAGGGTGATATTCGTAATGCGGATGAACTTGATCGTGTTTTCAAAAATCATTCAATTGATGCTGTTATTCACTTCGCAGGTTTAAAAGCCGTAGGTGAAAGCCAAGAAAAACCGCTGATTTATTTTGATAATAATATTGCGGGTAGTATTCAACTGGTTAATTCAATGGAAAAAGCGGGTGTTTACACACTTGTATTTAGCTCTTCTGCAACAGTATATGATGAAGGCAATATATCGCCATTAAATGAAGACATGCCAACAGGTATACCAAGTAATAACTATGGCTATACTAAATTGATTGTTGAGCAATTATTACAAAAGTTGTCCGCATCTAATCCAGAGTGGTCAATTGCATTACTTCGTTATTTTAATCCAGTAGGTGCACATAAGAGTGGCCGTATTGGTGAAGATCCACAAGGTATTCCAAATAATTTAATGCCATATGTGACTCAAGTTGCTGTTGGCCGTCGTGAGAAATTATCTATTTATGGTAATGACTATGACACGGTAGATGGTACTGGTGTGCGTGACTATATTCATGTGGTTGACTTAGCGAATGCACATTTGTGTGCTTTGAATAACCGTTTACAGTCGAAAGGTTGTCGAGCATGGAATATTGGTACAGGTAATGGTTCATCTGTTTTGCAAGTTAAAGACACCTTTGAACAAGTTAATGGCATACCTGTAGCATTTGAGTTTGTAGCACGTCGAGCTGGTGATGTTGCGACTTCTTTTGCAGACAATAGCCGTGCAGTTGCTGAGTTAGGTTGGCAGCCTCAATATGGCTTAGAAGATATGCTCAAGGATAGTTGGAACTGGCAGAAGCAGAATCCTAATGGATATAATTAAATACTAATAAAAAAGGAGCTTATCGCTCCTTTTTTATTATGAATTAGTTCTGAATCAACCCAGTCAGCTCATCTACATAATGCTGCATTGCTTTAGCTTGCCGGTCTACACGGCTTTCAATGTTGAGACGTAATAACGGTTCAGTATTTGAAGCACGGACATTAAAACGCCATGCACCAAAGTCTAGACTTACACCATCTGTACGGTCAATTTGTGGATTTTGATCAGCATAGAAATCGAAAATCTTTTGAATAGTGATTTGTGTATCAGCCACTTTAAAGTTGATTTCACCGCTACAAGGGAACTTGGTAATCATATTTTCAACGAGCGTTGAAAGAGATTTTCCTGTTTCAGAGAGTAGGGCAACGGTGAGTAACCATGGAATCATGCCGCTGTCGCAGTAAGCAAAGTCACGGAAATAGTGATGTGCACTCATTTCGCCGCCATATACGGCATTGTGTTCGCGCATGACATCTTTAATAAATGCATGACCAGATTTTGACTGGACAGCAATACCTTTATATTCATCCACGATATCAAATGTGTTCCAGACTAAACGTGGGTCATGAACAATTTTCTCGCCTGACTGTTTAATCAAGAAAGCTTGAGCCAATAAACCAACAATATAGTAACCTTCAATGAACTGTCCCTTTTCGTCAAATAAGAAACAGCGGTCAAAGTCGCCGTCCCATGCAATTCCCATATCTGCTTTATGCTCAATTACAGCATTACGGGTACTGTCACGGTTTTCAATTAAAATTGGGTTAGGAATTCCGTTTGGGAAAGTACCATCTGCTTCATGGTGAATTTTAATAAATTCAATTGGTACGTTAAGCACTTTAAATTTTTCTTCAATGGCATCAATCACATGACCCGCAGCCCCATTACCCGCGTTTACCAGTAACTTAAGTGGGCGGATTTTTGCAGGTTCAATATAGGTGATTAAGTGATCAACGAACTCAGGCAAAATGTTATAACTTTGAGTTGTACCTTTTTGGCTAACTTCTTCAAAGTTATTGGTTTCTGCTAAAGCCTGAATTTCTTTTAAACCGGTATCAGCACTAATTGGACGAGCATTTTCTCGTACCAGTTTCATGCCGTTATAATCCATTGGGTTATGGCTCGCAGTAACTTCAATACCACCTTGTACATCTAAGTGGAAAGCAGCAAAGTAAACTTCTTCAGTTCCTGTCATGCCTAAATCAAGCACATTTACACCCGCATCATTTAAACCACGGATAGTTGCTTGTTTTAAATCTTCACTGCTTAGACGAATATCACAACCTACAACTACAGTCTTTGGTTTATAGATTTGTCCGTATGCGCGGCCAATTTTATAGGCAATTTCTTCATTCAATTCGGTGCCGAGTTTGCCTCGGATATCATAGGCTTTAAAACACGTTAAAGTAGTCATTATTCAGTTCAATACAAATGATTTGAGTTTTAAGCATTATTATACATTTCTTAATAAATGGTTATGTTTATAGTTTTTATATTCAATTTTTACGCTTCATTTCTGTAGCTCAGATTTAAATTTATAAGAATACTTTTTACGACTTTAGTCTAATAAATAAAACTGGAAGTTCGAAATAGCTTGATTTTATTCAGTACTATTGGTCTTACCAATTGTGATGGCTATTTAATGATTGATCTTACAAATAACTGTGTTTATGATGCGATCTGCGGTTTAAGGAATAACATTTGCACTTAAATTTTAATTGGTCATACCAATTGTGTTAAATGTTTAAGAATTTAAGGTACAAAAATTCGCCCCGGCATTTCAAGGAGATGACAATGCTCAATATGTGGCAACAACTTTATGACCCTTTAAATAATATTTGGCTGTCCAGCGCGGTTGCATTAATCCCGATTATTTTCTTCTTTTTGGCATTGGCTGTTTTTCGTTTAAAAGGCAGTATCGCGGGAACGGGCACAGTCATTATTGCATTATTGATTGCACTATTTTTCTATCAAATGCCGGGTCAAATGGCCTTTGCGTCAATCATTTATGGTTTCTTCTATGGTCTATGGCCAATTTCATGGATCATTATTGGGGCAGTTTTTCTATACAAAATTTCGGTAAAAACAGGCCAGTTTGAGATTATTCGCTCAAGCATTTTGTCGATTACCGAAGATCAACGTCTACAAATGCTATTGGTTGGTTTTGCATTTGGTACTTTCCTTGAAGGGGCGGCAGGTTTTGGTGCTCCTGTTGCAATTACTGCTGCACTCCTTGTTGGTTTAGGATTTAAGCCACTTTACGCTGCTGGTTTATGTTTGATTGTAAATACAGCGCCAGTTGCATTTGGCGCAATGGGTATTCCAATTATTGTGGCAGGGCAGGTGTCAGGCGTAGACACCATGGAAATTAGCCAGATGGTGGGTCGTCAGTTGCCATTTTTAACGCTGATTGTGCTGTTTTGGATCATGGCGATTATGGATGGCTGGCGTGGTGTTAAAGAAACTTGGCCTGCTGTATTGGTTGGTGGTGGTTCTTTTGCGATTGCCCAATATCTTACATCTAACTTTATTGGTCCTGAATTACCAGACATTACCGCTGCAATTGCGTCATTGGTGAGCTTGACTGTGTTGTTCCGTTTCTGGAAACCAAAACATATTTTCCGTTTTGAGCCTGAAGCTGGTCAAACTCTAACTCAGCAACCTACTACGATTCAACGTTACAGTATTGGAAAAATTGCCAAGGCGTGGTCTCCATTTGCAATCTTAACGGTGATGGTCACTATCTGGAGTGTTAAGCCATTTAAAGCACTATTTGCAAAAGACGGTGCACTGGAACATTTAATTTTTAAAATTGAAGTTCCGTATTTACATAAATTGGTCGAAAAAATGCCACCGATTGTGTCAGAGATAAAACCATACGAAGCGATTTATAAGTTCGATTGGTTCTCTGCAACGGGGACAGCAATTTTTATTGCTGCAATCATCACCGCTATTTTCTTGAAAATGAAAGCGAGTGAGGCAGTAACGACTTTTGGTGAAACAGTAAATGAGTTAAAAACACCGATTTACTCAATTGGTATGGTGTTGGCTTTTGCTTTTATTGCGAACTATTCAGGTTTGTCTGCAACTTTGGCTTTGGCTCTTTCACATACGGGTCATGCGTTTACTTTCTTCTCGCCATTTTTGGGTTGGCTGGGTGTATTCCTTACGGGTTCAGATACATCTTCAAATGCTTTGTTCTCGGCTCTACAGGCGACTACGGCTCAGCAAATTGGTATTCCAGAAGTGTTGCTTGTAGCTGCGAATACTAGCGGTGGTGTGACAGGTAAGATGATTTCTCCGCAATCAATTGCGATTGCGTGCGCAGCAGTAGGCTTAGTTGGAAAAGAATCTGACTTGTTCCGTTTCACGGTAAAACATAGCATCATATTCACTGTCTTTGTTGGCATCATTATTACGGTTCAGGCTTATCTGGTTCCGTGGATGATTCCATAACTCCAGTGAAGGAAACGCGATGAGAATCTCCGATCAAGTGGTCATGAAATTGCAGGCATTAATTGAAGAGCGACACATGAAAAAAGGTGACCGTTTGCCTGCCGAGCGACAGCTTGCAACGAGCTTAGGGGTTTCTCGTCCGTCGTTACGTGAAGCGATTCAACAGCTCAATAGCCAAGGTGTGCTAATCAGCCGCCGCGGAGATGGGACTTATATTCAGCAGTTACCTGAACAGTGGCCACAGCAACTCATTGTGAACCCAATTAGTAACCTGATTGAAGAAGATCCGCTGTACCGTTTTGATGTGCAAGAGGCGCGGTTATTACTTGAAGGTGGCACGGCATGGTATGCCGCATTGCGCTCAACGCCTGAAGATCGCGCCAAAATCCATCATTATTTTAATGAAATTAGTCGCCATCAAAATGCAGGTGACTCAGCACAGGCCGCGGTGGCGGATGCTGAATTTCACTTAGCAATTGCTGAAGCATCTCATAATGTGGTGCTGATTCAGATGATGCGCAGCTTGTTTGATTTGTTGCAATACAACGTCTTGTTAGGACGTAAAAAAGTTTATAACGACCCCGTAAATGGTGACTTGCTGAGCGAGCAGCATTTTCAGGTGATGGATGCTATTGATCGTAAAGATCCCGAGGCCGCACGCCAAGCTGTCTGCGGTCATATTGAATTTGTGATTAATCATGTGCGTTCTCTGGATGAAGACGAAGCTCGCCAGAAACGTGCAAATCGTTTAAATAGAGTTGATTCAAAATGATTATTTCTTCTGGCAATGATTATCGTGCGGCGGCACAACGTCGCTTACCGCCATTTTTATTTCATTACATTGATGGTGGGGCGTATTCGGAATATACCTTAAAGCGTAACGTACAAGATTTGTCAGAAATTGCATTGCGTCAACGTGTGCTGAATGACATGTCAGCGTTAAGTTTAGAGACAAAACTATTTAATGAAACGCTGTCGATGCCAGTTGCGTTGGCACCAGTTGGTTTAACAGGCATGTATGCACGCCGTGGTGAAGTTCAGGCCGCGATGGCAGCTGATAAAAAGGGCATTCCATTTACGCTTTCAACAGTTTCTGTTTGTCCGATTGAAGAAGTTGCACCTGCAATTAATCGCCCAATGTGGTTCCAGCTTTATGTATTACGTGACCGTGGTTTTATGCGTAATGCTTTGGAACGTGCAAAAGCGGCAGGCTGCTCAACACTGGTATTTACTGTAGATATGCCTGTGCCAGGTGCACGTTACCGTGATGCACACTCAGGTATGAGTGGACCAAATGCAGCGATGCGCCGTTATATGCAGTCTATGTTTCATCCACATTGGTCGTGGAATGTCGGCTTAATGGGCCGTCCGCACGACTTGGGCAATATATCTAAATATTTAGGTAAACCGACTGGTCTTGAAGATTATATTGGCTGGTTGGGCTCGAACTTCGACCCATCGATTTCATGGAAAGACCTTGAGTGGATTCGTGAATTTTGGGATGGCCCAATGGTGATTAAAGGTATTTTAGACCCTGAAGATGCCAAAGATGCTGTACGTTTTGGTGCTGACGGCATTGTAGTGTCGAATCACGGTGGTCGTCAGTTAGATGGCGTGATGTCATCTGCTCGTGCATTGCCTGCAATTGCTGATGCGGTAAAAGGTGATTTAGCGATTTTGGCTGACTCAGGCATTCGTAATGGTTTAGATGTCGTGCGTATGTTAGCTCTTGGTGCCGATACGGTTTTACTTGGCCGTGCATTTGTTTATGCCTTGGCAGCAGCAGGTGGGCAAGGGGTGTCGAACTTGCTTGATTTGATTGATAAAGAAATGCGAGTTGCGATGACGCTTACGGGTGCTAAGTCGATTTCGGATATTAATGCGGATTGTTTAGTACAGGCAATGAAACAAGGTTTTTAAGAAATAACTTTTTAAGTGAAGCAGTAAGCACAGCCTCAAAATGTGGTGATTTGCTAATGTTTTATGTATAGGCATTTGTCACTTTTGAAAGGTCAAAAGTAACCAAAAACCTTTGTTTCAATGATGGTACGTCCTTGCTACCGCATCGAAAAGGCGGCATCCCTGCCGCCCACGTAGCCACTTGGGTTAAGAAAGTAGCTGGTGGTGCTGCGTCACTTACAGCCTGCGTGGTAGGAGCAAGGTGTTGTTTTTGCAATGTAAACTGAAAAATGGATACAGCGAACAGGTTCTGTAAGTGACAATGGTTTTGATTACTTTTGCCAAAACAAAAGTAATGGAATTAGCTACTTTAAATATTAGTTCTAAACGGAAAAACTCCGTCGTGTTGCTCTAAATTTAAAAAAACTATGTGGTAGGGATGACCAAAAGGAAACCATCATGCAAACATTTTCTCCTCAAGCAGTGATCGAACGTTTACAGAATATTGTAGGGCGTTCTCATGTTTTAACCGATGATCAAAGTACGCGTCAGTACCGCCAAGGTCGTCGTTTTGGTGAGGGGAAAGTGCTTGCTGTGGTTGTACCAGGGACCTTGCTAGAGCAATGGCAAGTGTTGCAGGCAGCAATTGACGCAGACTGTATTGTGATTATGCAGGCAGCAAATACGGGATTGACCGGTGGTTCAACTCCGTATGGCGATGACTATGACCGTCCTGTTTTAGTCATGAGTACGCGCCGTATAAAGGGTATTCAAGTCATTCATGACGGCAAGCAAGTGATTTGTTTACCGGGTGCAACCTTAGATAATTTAGAGCAAATTTTAAAAGGCTATGACCGTGAACCTCATTCGGTGATTGGTTCATCTTGTATTGGTGCATCGGTCCTTGGTGGTGTATGTAATAACTCGGGCGGTGCCTTGGTACGCCGTGGTCCTGCGTATACTGAACTGGCATTATATGCTCAGGTGAATGCTGCTGGTCAATTAGAACTAGTGAATCATTTAGGGGTGAATTTAGGTTCGACTCCTGAAGAAATTTTGACTCGATTAGAGAAGCAGAAATATCAAGCTGTAGATATTTTAGATGACAATGAAAAGCAGGCATCGGACCATCGTTATGCGCATGATGTGACGCAAGTTGATGAAGATACGCCTGCTCGTTTTAATGCAGACCCGTCACGTTTGTTTGAGGCTTCGGGTTCGGCAGGTAAAGTCTGTGTGTTTGCGGTTCGTCTTGATACTTATGAAAAAGTAGAGAGTAATGTCTTTTATATTGGTACTAATGATGCCGATGATTTAACAGCGATTCGCCGTTATTTACTCACCTCACTACCAAGCTTGCCGATTGCAGGCGAATATATTCACCGAGATGCTTATTTAATTGGTGAAAAGTACGGAAAAGACACGTTCTTATTTATTGAAAAATTTGGCACAGCCAATGTTCCAAAAGCTTTTGCGATGAAAGATAAAGTCGATGGCTTTTTAGAAAAATTTAAAATTAAAGGCTTAACAGATCATATTTTGCAGGCCATTACCTTCTTTTTACCGAGTCATTTACCTAAGCGTATGACCGAATATCGGGATCGTTATGAGCACCATTTAGTTTTACGTGTCGAAAATAATTTGAAAGCACAGACTGAGCAGTTTTTAAAAGAATATTTTGCAGTGCATCCGTCAGGCAGCTATTTCGTATGCAGCGAAGAAGAAGGGCGAAAAGCGTTCTTACACCGTTTTGCGATTGCAGGGGCGGCAATTCGTTACCGCGATACGCACCGTAGTGAAGTTGAAGATATTGTCGCGCTTGATATTGCGTTACGTCGTAATGACCGCGAATGGGTAGAGCAACTGCCAGCCGAGATGGAAAACAAAATTCTCCATAAACTCTATTATGGGCATTTCTTTTGTCATGTTTTCCATCAGGACTATATTCTTAAAAAAGGCCATGACCCATTAGAAATGGAACATCAAATGTGGAAGTTGCTAGACACGCGCCGTGCTGAATATCCAGCAGAGCATAATGTTGGGCATCTTTACATTGCCAAACCTGCCTTAGCGAACTTCTATCAAAAACTCGACCCAACCAATAGCTTTAATGTGGGTATTGGACACACCTCAAAACTGAAGTATTGGGGCAAAGCTAAATCTTAATCTCGAGAAACAAAAAAAAGGCGCCGAAGCGCCTTTTTTAATAAATGTCTTATGCAGCTTCTGTTGATTTAGCAAGCACTTCTGCAACTGCTTTAGCAACGGTGTAAACATTGTTCATGTTTAAACCTGCTACACAAATACGACCACTACGTACTAAGTAGATTGCATATTCTTCACGCAAGATATCAACTTGCTCAGCAGTTAGACCTGTGTAGCTGAACATACCTTTTTGGTTTACAAGGTAGTTAAAGTCACGGTCTGGTAATGCTTTAGTGAGTTCGTCTTTCAAGATGCTACGCATTTTAATAATACGCTCACGCATCTCTTTCACTTCACCTTGCCATTGCTGGTTAAGTGCAGCGTCATTTAACACTTCATCAACTAACCAAGCACCTGTTGTAGGAGGGCTAGAGTAAATACGGCGTACAGTCGCTTTTAACTGACCGAATGTGCACTGAGCAGCTTCTGCATCGTCACAAACGAAAGTTAAGCCGCCAACGCGCTCACCATATAAAGAGAAGATTTTAGAGAACGAATTGCTCACAATGAAGTTTAGACCCGCTTGGTCTAAAGCACGGATTGCATACGCATCTTCTTCCATACCGTCACCAAAACCTTGATAAGCGATATCTAGGAATGGAATAAGGTTACGATCTTTTAATACTGCAATCACTTGATCCCATTGCGCTGGGTTTAAGTCAGCACCCGTTGGGTTGTGGCAGCATGGGTGCAACAACACAATGCTTTGCTCAGGCAAAGTTTTAAGTGTAGAAAGCATACCGTCAAAATCTACACCACGCGTTTCGTTATCGAAATATGGGTAGAAATGAGTTTTGATGCCAGCCCCATTGAAGATCGCAACGTGGTTGTCCCAAGTTGGTTGGCTTACCCAAACGTCTGAATTTGGGAAATAAGTTTTTAAGAAATCCGCACCAACTTTCAATGCACCTGAACCACCAAGTGTTTGGATGGTTACAGCACGGCCAGCTTTAACTGCTGGGCTGTTTGCACCAAATAAAAGTGCTTGAATTGCTTCACGGTAAGGTTTGAAGCCTTCCATTGGCAAATAAAGTTTGGTTTTACCGTTCTTAGGCTCGATACGCTTTTGCGCTTCAATAATGGTCTCTAACTGAGGAACAATACTGTCTTCGTTATAGTAAAGACCAATACTCAAGTTCACTTTTCCAGAACGAGTATCAGCGTTGAACTGTTCCATTAAAGATAAAATTGGGTCGCCTGCGTATGGGGGGATATGTTGAAACATCAAAAAAGTCCTTTCATTCAACAATATGCATAGTGCTCGGTTTTTTCTGTCTCGAAAAATACGCCACAACTATGTCGATGTTCAATAATGTATCAATAAAGCTACCGTGAAGCACCTGATAATTTCACTAATATCGATATTTTCTGGATGAAAATAATAAAAAGTTTTAAAAGAAATTACGGTAAATAGATAGTAATTTATAACTCATACTTTCATTCAAGCAGATTGTCTACAATCTTGCTGTAATACATTGGTTGTAGACTAAAGTTTGAAACAAAAGATTAGCGGTCGAAAAGCAGCTAAAAAAGTGCCATAAATCTATAGGTAAAATAATATTAAATATCTGTTTTATAAATACTAATTAGCAAGTGGTTTAGTGGTTTAAATATAAGGTGAGATAAGAGGTCAGACTATAAAAATTGACCTGATGCGTTCTGTAAAGTGTCAACAATCACCTTGATTTTTTTCATTCATACCGCTATAAAAGCCATAATTGATTAAAAATTGTCGACAATATGCAAGATTTGACCTTCGCACCAGAGCCATTACAGAGTCAGGGAAGAACACTGACCGAGAATGTATTTAAACAAATACAGACGGCGATTGTTTTGGGTCAAATTCCGGCAGGTAGCAAAATTTCTGAGCCTGAACTGGCGCGCACTTATGGCATTAGTCGTGGGCCTTTGCGTGAAGCAATTCATCGCCTTGAAGGTCAGCGTTTGGTTGAGCGCACTGCGCATGTGGGTGCGCGTGTGGTTTCGCTCTCACTGCAACAGTTCAAAGAGCTTTATCAAATTCGAGCTTCTTTAGAAGGTTTGGCTTGTAATCTTGCTGCGCAGCATATTGATAAAAAGCAAATCTTGGCACTACGTGATGTATTGCGTATGCATGCCGAAGATGAAAACTTTAAAGCAGGTAAAGGATATTACTTGCAAGAAGGACAGGACGATTTTCACTACTGCATTATCAAAAGTAGTGGCAATAAAACCCTAGAAAAAATGCTATGTGATGAGCTTTATCACCTTATTCGCATGTACCGAATTCAGTTTTCAAACACACCCGATCGACCGAGCAAAGCTTGGGACGAACACATCCGTATTTTAGATGCAATTGCAGAAGGCGATGGTGAACTTGCCGAGCTGCTGATGCATCGACATATCAATGCTTCTTACAAAATTATTGAGCAAACACTGCTACAAGCACAAGGAGAACATAACAATGGCTAAACAATCCGCAGGTCAGCTATTTCGCGATGCAGTAGCCCAAGAAAAGCCATTACAAGTGGTTGGAACCATTAACGCCAATCATGCACTTTTGGCAAAACGTGCAGGTTATAAAGCGATTTACTTATCAGGTGGTGGTGTAGCCGCTGGTTCTTTAGGCTTACCTGATTTGGGAATCAGTAACCTTGATGATGTGTTGACAGACGTACGCCGTATTACCGATGTATGTGATCTTCCATTATTGGTTGATGCCGACACAGGTTTTGGTGCTTCTGCATTTAACATTGCACGGACTACAAAAGCACTTATCAAGTTTGGTGCCGCGGCAATGCACATTGAAGACCAAGTGGGCGCAAAACGTTGTGGTCACCGTCCGAACAAAGCCATTGTGACTCAAGAAGAAATGGTTGACCGTATTAAAGCAGCGGTCGATGCGCGTGGTGATGACAGCTTCGTGATTATGGCACGTACTGATGCCTTGGCTGTTGACGGGTTGCAAGCTGCAATTGACCGTGCGGGTGCCTACATCGAGGCGGGTGCAGACATGTTGTTCCCTGAAGCAATTACTGAGCTTGATATGTACAAGCAATTTGCTCAGACAACTGGCGCACCAATTTTGGCAAACATCACCGAGTTCGGTTCTACACCATTGTTTACCACTGAAGAGTTAGCATCTGCCGATGTAAGCCTTGCGCTTTATCCGCTTTCTGCTTTCCGTGCTATGAACAAGGCAGCCGAAACTGTGTATGAAACCTTACGTAAAGAAGGTACGCAAAAGAACGTGGTTGATATTATGCAAACGCGTAAAGAGTTATATGAACGCATTAATTACTATGCGTTTGAAGACTACTTAGACAATGCATTTGCTAAAAAGAAATAAACCAACCCTCTTTTAAAAGAAGGGGAAACGATGGTCTTGGCTATCGTGAGGGCGGCATGGATGCCGCTACGTTGGACTGCGATATAGGGATATATCGTCAGACCAACAAGGATTTTTGCTTACTTTTCATCCGTGAAAAGTAAGGCGAACGGCAGGTTAATCCAAAAATTGGATGAGAACTCGGCAAGACGCTGTCGCGTTTTTATCTAAGTAGAAATTGAACAAACAACAAATTCTGGTTGATATAAAGGATGATTCTATGAGCTCAAATGAAACAACAATAGGCTTCAAACCAAAAAAATCAGTTGCACTTAGCGGACAAGTTGCAGGCAACACAGCACTTTGTACCGTAGGACGTAGCGGTAATGACTTACACTATCGTGGCTATGACATTCTTGATCTTGCAGCAGGTAGCCAGTTTGAAGAAGTTGCTCACTTGCTCGTACATGGCAAATTACCAAATAAAGCTGAACTCAAAGCCTATAAAGCAAAATTAAAAGCACTTCGTGGCTTACCAGCAGCACTTAAAACTGCACTTGAACAACTTCCTCCATCTGCACACCCAATGGACGTGATGCGTACAGGTGTTTCAGTGCTAGGTTGTTTAACACCAGAACACGAAGACCACAACGAAGCTGGCGCAAAAGACATTGCTGATAAATTAATGGCAAGCCTAGGCTCAATGCTGCTTTATTGGTACCACTTCAGCAACAACGGTCGCCGTATTGAAACTGAAACAGATGACGACTCAATTGCAGCGCATTTCTTACATTTACTTCATGGCGAAAAACCATCTGAAGAATGGATTCAAGCAATGCATACCTCTCTGATTTTGTATGCTGAGCACGAGTTCAACGCATCTACATTTACGTCACGCGTGGTTGCAGGTACAGGTTCTGACATGTACTCGGCAATTACAGGTGGTATTGGTGCGCTTCGTGGACCTAAACATGGTGGTGCAAACGAAGTTGCATTCGTGATTCAACAACGTTACGACAATGCAGACGAAGCAGAAGCTGACATTCGTAAACGTGTTGAAAATAAAGAAGTCGTGATTGGTTTTGGTCACCCTGTCTATACAGTTTCTGACCCACGTAACGAAGTGATCAAGAAAGTGGCGCACGACTTAGCACAAGCACAAGAGAACACCAAAATGTACCTCATCGCTGAGCGTTTAGAAGCAGTGATGAAAGAAGTGAAAAACATGTTCCCGAACCTCGATTGGTTCAGTGCAGTGAGCTATCACTTAATGGGTGTTCCAACTGCAATGTTTACACCATTGTTCGTGATTGCACGTACAGCAGGTTGGTCAGCGCACGTGATTGAACAACGTCAAGACGGCAAAATCATCCGTCCAAGCGCGAACTACACAGGCCCTGAAAACCTCGAATTTAAACCATTGGCGGAGCGTGGTTAATGAACACAAAATACCGTAAACCGCTGGCAGGTACCCAGCTTGAATATTACGACGTGCGTCAAGCTGTTGAAGATATTCAGCCAGGCGCATACGAAAAACTGCCTTACACCTCTAAAGTACTCGCAGAGCAATTGGTACGTCGTGCCGATGCCGAGAACTTAACTGCATATTTAACGCAGTTGATTGAAGGCCGTCAGGACTTGGACTTTCCTTGGTATCCTGCACGCGTGGTGTGTCATGATATTTTGGGTCAAACTGCATTGGTTGACCTTGCAGGTTTGCGTGATGCGATTGCTGACAAAGGCGGCGACCCATCTAAAGTCAACCCAGTTGTACCAACACAACTCATTGTCGACCACTCTTTAGCAGTGGAATACGGTGGTGCTGACCCAGACGCTTTTGCAAAAAACCGTGCTGTTGAAGACCGTCGTAACGAAGACCGTTTCCACTTTATTGAGTGGACCAAAACTGCATTTAAAAATGTCGATGTAATCCCTGCGGGGAACGGCATTATGCACCAGATTAATCTAGAGAAAATGTCTCCGGTGATTCAGGCGCGTGATGGCGTAGCATTCCCAGACACATGCGTAGGTACAGACTCACACACGCCACATACAGACGCTTTGGGCGTAATTTCTGTGGGTGTCGGTGGCTTAGAAGCTGAAAACGTGATGTTGGGCCGTGCATCTTGGATGCGTCTGCCAGACATTATTGGTGTTGAGTTTGTAGGGCAGCGTCAGGCAGGCATTACTGCAACAGATATCGTACTTGCTTTAACTGAGTTCTTGCGTAAAGAGCGTGTAGTCGGTGCTTATCTTGAGTTCTTTGGTGAAGGTGCTGACAGCATGTCTGTAGGCGACCGTGCAACCATTTCGAACATGACACCAGAGTATGGCGCTACTGCTGCGATGTTCTACATCGACCAAAACACGATTGACTACTTACGCCTCACAGGCCGTGAAGATACTCAAGTGGCATTGGTTGAACAGTACGCAAAAGAAATCGGCCTTTGGGCATCTGACATGACCAAAGCAGAGTACCCACGTGTACTACGTTTTGACCTGTCAAAAGTAACACGTAATATTGCTGGTCCATCAAACCCACATGCACGTGTTTCAACTGCCGACCTAAAAGAAAAAGGTATTGCGGGTGTTGTTGAAAACCGTTCTGACGGCTTAATGCCTGATGGCGCAATTATTATTGCTGCTATTACTTCATGTACTAACACTTCTAACCCACGTAACACTGTGGCGGCAGGTTTGTTGGCACGTAAGGCAAATGAACTTGGTTTGGTTCGTAAACCTTGGGTGAAATCATCATTTGCACCGGGTTCAAAAGCGGCTGCACTTTACCTTGAAGAAGCGGGCGTTCTAAAAGACTTAGAGCAACTTGGTTTTGGTATTGTGGCTTACGCTTGTACGACCTGTAATGGTATGTCAGGCGCGTTAGATCCAGTCATTCAACAAGAAATTATTGACCGTGACTTGTACGCAACAGCTGTACTCTCTGGTAACCGTAACTTTGATGGTCGTATCCATCCATATGCAAAACAAGCGTTCTTGGCATCTCCACCACTTGTTGTGGCGTATGCAATTGCGGGTACGATTCGTTTTGATATCGAAAAAGATGCTTTAGGTCATGACAAAGAAGGTAACCCGATTTACCTGAAAGACATCTGGCCATCTGACGCTGAAATTGATGCCTTAGTTAAAGAAGCTGTGAAGCCTGAACAGTTCCGTAAAGTCTACATTCCAATGTTTGACTTGGGCGTAACCGTAGAGGCAGAAAGTCCGCTTTATGACTGGCGTCCACAAAGTACTTACATCCGCCGTCCACCATATTGGGAAGGGGCGTTGGCTGCACCACGTACTTTAGCGAACATGCGTCCTCTTGCAATTTTGGGTGACAACATCACCACCGACCACTTGTCGCCTTCAAATGCGATTTTGATGGACTCGGCTGCGGGTGAATATCTTCACAAAATGGGTGTACCAGAAGAAGACTTCAACTCATACGCAACGCACCGTGGTGACCATTTGACTGCACAACGTGCAACATTTGCCAACCCGAAACTCTATAACGAAATGGTGGTTCGTTCAGACGGTACCATTAAGCAAGGTTCAAAAGCGCGTGTAGAGCCAGAAGGCGAAGTCATGCGTATGTGGGAAGCGATTGAAACCTACATGAACCGTAAACAGCCGTTAATTATTATCGCGGGTGCTGACTACGGTCAGGGTTCAAGCCGTGACTGGGCTGCAAAAGGTGTACGCCTTGCAGGTGTAGAAGCGATTGTGGCAGAAGGTTTTGAGCGTATTCACCGTACTAACTTGGTGGGTATGGGTGTGTTACCGCTTGAGTTTAAAACGGGTGTAAACCGCAAGACTTTGAAGCTAGATGGTACAGAGCTTTATAGCGTGATTGGTAATATTGCGCCGCGTTCGACTTTAACTTTAGTGATTGAGCGTGCCACAGCGGATGGTAAAGAAGAGATTCTTGAAGTGCCTGTGACTTGCCGTTTAGATACAGAAGAAGAAGTTTCTGTATATGAAGCGGGCGGTGTATTACAGCGTTTTGCACAAGACTTTTTAGAAGGCCAAGTGGCTTAATATTGAGTTAAAAATAATTGATACGGTTTTAAAAGCCCCGCTTTAGAGTGGGGTTTTTTATTTGTTTATACGTAGATAATTAATTATAAAAAATGACTGCATATATTATATTTTTTAAAATTATTTTATTTTTGTCATCAAATTCTCTTTAACTTACATTAAGATACGCGGCTCTTACACTTAAATATAAATCACAATAGATTTCTTGGAAAATATCAATGCGTAACTTATTCATTATTTCAATTTGCTCTCTTATATTAACTGCTTGTGGGACGATGCCTTATGTAAGTACAGAGTACCCTCTGCGTGCAGGTTTAATTCAACCCGTGAAGGTCATTGGCAAGGCAGATGTGACCAATGCTCAAACTTCAGATGAACGAGTGATTGTATATTCTTATATGGGCACAAAACTGGACTCTAGCATTAAGGCTATTACAGAAACGATGGTACAACAGACTCAAAAGGAACTATTGAAAAATGGTCAACCTGTTGAGGGTAATGGATCGAAATCGATTGCGATTAAAGTAAATTCATTACGTAGTACCTACACCAATCTGCTTTTCTGGCGCAGTAAGATTAAATTCGAAGCGACTTTAGGAAATGGACAAACTATTCCATTTACAGTTCCTCATACGAGTGGTGTGTTAGTACAAGATTTAAATGGATGTATTGCAGAAGGGGTAATGACTTTACTCAATGATGCACGTGTAAGAAGCTACTTAGCAGAAAAATAAGAATATAAAAAAAGCCCTATCTTGAGGATGGGGTTTTTCTTGTAAGTGAATAAATTATTTATCTGAGCACAATATTTTAGTACTACATAAAATTTAGTATTCCATTTTGAAAATCATACGATGAGCATAAATGGACATTAATAAATTTGGTTGTTTGGATATTATTTTAAATTAAATCATAAGGAAAATTATGTCGTTACGTTTATGTTCTTTTTTGGCGATTTGCTTCTCTATTTCAGGTTGTGCCACTACATATGGAACAGGAAAAATTGGTTTGACTGGTGGAGCTATGGCTACAAGAGCTACTCCTAAGCTTCAAAAGGTAATTTTTTATGGCAATGGATTTACTAGTCCAGATATTGCGCAGAAGTATGCTCTTTTTCGGGCGGCGGAATATGCTCGAGATCAAGGAAAGCCATGGTTTTTGATGTATGCGACTTTAACCGATGCTGCACTGGATAGAACAACACTACTTCCTAATTTAGGTAGTGTCGATAACAAACCAGCAGCTTTTGCTTATGTGCGTTTACTCGATCAAGAACAACCTAATGCTACACGTACAGATGATATTTTATTACTAATCAATGAAATGCGTGGAAAATCTATTTCGAAATCCACAAGTGATAATTAAGTATTTTGACGAGTTGAACTAAAAATGAAAAATATTTTTCCTAGTATATTATTTATAGGATTGTTTATTCAGTTGGTAGGTTGTACCCCACGATATGTTTTTTCTCCTGAAGAAAAAACAGCAGCCGTCAAGATTCTGATGAATGATGGGCAGGTTAATATGTGTCGAGATGGTAAACTTTATTCTTTGAAAATAGACCATGAAACTGGTAAAGCATTAATACCTGCTGGAAAACGTGTAGCATTATTGAAGTCAGTACAATATAGCGGATATCAAACAACATTTAGTTGTTATCCTCGTCTCGGTTTTACACCAAAGGACGGGGAGACTTATATTACTGATATGAACCTTATTGGTAATAGATGTCTTTTGGAACTAGTCAAAGAAAATGATAGTACGGACAGTTCAGTTGAATTAGAACCATCCCTAGGACAGGCCGATTGTTTTAGACGTTAGTTTTAATATGGAACTAGATAAGTAAACGTAGGCTAGGATATGCCATAGTCTTTTAGTATTTTTATTTGAATTAAATTGAATATAAAAAAAGCCCAACATCCTGTTGGGCTTTTTCATATTTGGTTGCTAGATATAACTCCTGTCGTATCTCACGATCCTAGTGCATGAACCTATTATTGTTGTTTTGTGTTCCGGAACATCCTGTTCCTGTATGAACTCATCATAGGAAAAAAGCAGGGTGTCGCCAATCCGCTAAACCCCTAAAAGTTTGTAAGATAAATCGTACAAATAACATTTTTTGCATTTATGCCATCATCATCGGGCGAAATGGACAATTGACAATCACTCTAACTGGGTTATATTCCTGTTTAATATCTATACGATTATAGGAATGCAATCATGGTAACAGCTGGCGAAAAACCCGGAACAGGCTTCTATTTCTGCGCTCAATGTGGCCAGAGAGTGTTTTTAGAAATTAATACAGATCGTTTACCACCATGCACTAAATGCTATTGCACTGAGTTTAAACGTTAAGAATAAAATAATATTTGCGTTCGCATTTAACAAAAAGCCCTGTCACCCGATGGGGCTTTTTGTTAGTTTAAAATAAGACTTACATAACAAGACCCGCGATGGGCATGAAAAAGGAAACCGTTATGGAAACTATATTAGGTTTATGTATTGGCGTGGGGCTGAGCGCTGCCTGCGGTTTTCGCGTGTTTGTACCGTTGTTGGTGATGAGCATTGCAACAATGATGGGATGGTTTGAGCCATCAAAAGGCTTTGAGTGGTTAGCTATGCCATCTGTTTGCTTGGCTTTAGCTGTGGCAACAGTCTGTGAAGTTGCGGCTTACTATATTCCGTGGGTCGATAATGCTTTAGACACGGTTGCGACTCCTGCAGCCATGATTGCGGGTACGTTAACGACCATGGCTGTGAGTAGTGGTGAAATGTCACAGTTTGCAGGTTGGGCGGCAGCCATTATTGTGGGCGGTGGTACGGCAGGTGTGGTGCAAATGAGTACAGTCGCTGCACGCGGTGTTTCAACTGCAACCACAGGCGGCTTAGGGAATTTTGTTGTTGCTACAGGGGAGTGGATTGGAGCAATCTTACTTTCGGTTTCAGCTTTGTTAGTTCCTGCGCTGGTTGCGATTGTGGTGGTTATTGCTGTTATTTTGGCAGTACGTTGGATACGTCATAAAAAAACAAGAACAGGCACATAGTCCGCTATAGGCTAACGTAAACATCATTTTTTAATGAGCATAAAAAAAGCCCAACGTCCTGTTGGGCTTTTTCGTATTTGGGTACTAGATATGACTCCTGTCGTATCTCACGTCCTGATGCATGAACCTATTATTGTTGTTTTATGTTCCGGAACATCCTGTTCCTGTATGAACTCATCATAGGAAAAAAGTAGAGTGTCGCCAATCCGCAAAATCCCTAAAAGTTTGTAGGTTAAAGCGTACAAGATCGTCTTTTAATTTATTATTATGTTCTCATAGCGTTGTTTTAAATCGGGATATATTCATGCTGAATGGTTGTGAAAAATGTGATGAATGCGGAAGCCAGTATTTAAAAAGTAAATCTAGCATGGCTTCGTTGTGTCCTGAATGCGCTTCTATAATTTATGGATATGCAAATTGTGAGCATGTTTTTAAAGAGGGATGTTGTATACATTGTTATTGGGATGGCAGCACAACCACTTATATTGAAGACTTAAAGAAAAACTCATAAATATTCAGATATAAAAAAAGCCCAACATCCTGTTGGGCTTTTTCGTATTTGGTTGCTAGATATGACTCCTGTCGTATCTCACGTCCTGATGCATGAACCTATTATTGTTGTTTTGTGTTCCGGAACATCCTGTTCCTGTATGAACTCATGATAGGAAAAAAGCGGGGTGCAGCCAATCCGCAAAATCCCTAAAAGTTTGTAGGCTAAAACGTACAAAACAAAAGTATGGTTATCTTTATATAAAAGGATTTTCAGTTTCCCAAGGCTTGCTGCTAAAAATGATCTGCCCATTTTCAACACAAAGAATCCACGTATAGAAATATTCTTCTCCTAACCCTCGACATTCAAAATTTGCATTTGGAAATAGAGGGGTAATTTTTTCTATGAGTTGTAAGCAATAAACGGGATCGACATTAAGGGATGCCTGACCATCAGAAAAGGCATCTACTAAAGCACCATAAACATCTTCGTGGATTGAATCCTCCGTTAATATTTCTAGAATTTTTTGCTTTTCAGTAGATAAGTCAATCGTGTCAAAATCTGTATAACGAAATTGTAGTTCTGTATAAAAACTCATTTTTATTAGCTCTATGATATTAATGTTAAAAAATACTACTTATTAAACATGATCTTATCGTTAAAAATGAGTTGAGTATAGAAATATCTAAACTATAAGAGTTCAAATTTCTTAAAAATATTCTTCTTTAGGCCTCTGCGCCACAACAGACTTTAATCTTTTGCGCTGATTTAAAGTAATAAACCATTGCAGCACAGAGATAAAGGAGCTAAGCCAAACGCTTAACCCATCTCATTTTTGTCACACCGCTGTATGATGCTGAAAAAAGTAGGGGCAAAGTCCCGTGGGAGAACAGGACTTTGCAAACTGACATGTTCTAGGCGTTGCATGAGCTTAGGGGAATAAGCGTGTTCAAGTCGCTGATAAATACAGTCACAACTGGTTTTGCTGTGCCCACCCGACAGGCAAATTTTTTCAAAATCCTGTTGGGTGTGTAAGTTACAGCCCGAAATACTCAAGTTGCCTAGAACGAAACTTAAAGCCAAAATAGGTTTATAAATTGTCATATTATTCTCATAATGATTTATATCTATGAGTAGAAAAAATATAATTAATTTTAAAGTTTAAAATAATTTTTAGATAATAATTAATCCTCCAGAAAATATAGGAAAATAAAATAATTAAATTTTTAAAATAAAATTAATTTATAAATTTAAAAAATAGGGTGCAGAAAACCCAGATTTTAAATAAATAAAATAGTTAAATAAGAGAGTAAATAAGTTTGAAAAAAGTCATGGCCAACTCCTTAAAAAATGGAGTCCTACCACCAGATTACCGCGAATTAATTTATGGTGGTAGAACGAAAGGGGGTTGACAGACTGGACTCGTAGAACCAGCACGCACGGGGCGTCCCCCTCCCGTCCTACCGCAAAGAAAGGGGACGCAAGGGTCTAACGAATTATAGTAGAACTATAATCCGCTACGAGTTACGGTCTGTCAAAACCGTCTGGCAATGTAGGCCAGCAACGAGATAATAATCGGTGATTTTAATTACGTCAATTTAATATTTAAAATATTTTTGATTTAATAATAAAACTAAATGTATTTTTAAAATAATAGAGTTGATGTTTATATTTAATTAGAAAAAATAAATAATAAAAAGAATTGTGCATGCGGTTTTTTTAATAATAGAAATTCATTATCTTATAAATAAAAATATTATGAGTAACTATCTTTATTCTAAACTTTTAAGCATTTCTTTCGCATCTACATCTCCTGCATTGGCAGCTTGCTGAAACCATTTCTTTGCCAGTTGTGTGCTTTTCGGTATGCCTTCACCATTTAAATACATCTGGGCCAAGTTGTACTGGGCATCACTTTCGCCATGCTCAGCCGCTTTGGTGTACCACTTAAGGGCCTGCTCATTACTTTGGGTGACGCCGTGACCTTTTTTATATAGCTGAGCTAAATTATATTCTGCGGGTGGATAGCCTTGCTCGGCAGCACGACTAAACCACTCAAACGCCTGCACATAATTTTGCGCAGTTCCTTCGCCTCTGTCATATAACACCCCTAAGTTATATTGCGCTTTAGCATGGCCCTTGGCCGCAGCCTTAGTGAAATAATCAAAAGCGCGCTTGGCATCTTTTTCAACACCCGTGCCTGTGTAATACATCATTCCTAAACTATATTTTGCCCCCACGCTTCCATTTTGGTCAGCCGCAGTTAGCCATTTAAACGCTTGTTCATAATTTTTAACAACGCCTTGTTCGCCGCTTAAAAGCATCATGCCCAGATGATATTGAGCAACAGCTTGCCCTTGTTCTGCACGATATTGAATATCGGCCACACTTGGTTCAGCAAATGCTGGGGAATGAAGCGAGAAAATCACCATAAATATATAAAAAGCAGAGTTTTTTATTTTCATGTCTCATCCTGAATTCTATTAATTTGTGTATTTTCTTTCTTCAATATCTATTTGAATATAAAAGAAAAATATTAAATATATTTGTGCGGTTTATAGCACTTTAAAATGAGTAAATTTTACGGATTAAATCTTCATTAAATAAGAAATTAACGTAAAACCGCATATTTGGACTAGTTACATTTTGAAAATGAGTATAGATAGACAGATTAGTCTTTTTTTAATTAAAATGCGGCCTAAATATAAGTTTGATTGATAATAAAAATGCAGATGAGTGTGTCGAGTATATTGGAGCGTTTAGGCCTTGTTTCGCAAAATCGCGCTGTTCATATCCAATTCTCAAATCAGTCTTTAAATCAGCAAGTTTTCTTACAACGTATTGAAGGCGAGCATACGCTCAACCAAGGTAGCGTTGCTGAGTTACTGTGTCTGTCGACGAACGCACATATTGCATTAAAACAATTTATTGGCTGTCAGGTTGCCGTCGATCAGGTCACTGACACAGGTCAGTTTTTTAGAACTACGGGCATTATTACCGAAGCAAGCCAAGGTCAAAGCGACGGCTCACTCACCATTTATAACCTCACCTTAAAAGACCCAACTGCACTCTGGCATAAACGCCGTAATAGCCGCGTGTTTATGAATAAAAGCGTGCGCGATATTAGCGAAATTCTGTTTAAAGAATGGCAGGGGAAAAGCCCGTTATTTGCCTCAAGTTTAACCCTTGATACAGCAGGTTTAACGAAAGACTACGATGTGCGTCCATTTGTGATGCAGTCAAATGAAAGTGACTATGACTTTTTAACCCGTTTGTGGCGTAGTGAAGGCATTAACTGGCTAGTCGATGAATCGCAACTTTTTGTAGCTGACCCCAATGCTTCCATTCAGCCACAAGTACTCCGCTTAATTGATGATAACCAAAATTATCAAGCCCTTGAGCGCCGTAGCCTACGTTACCAACGCAGCAGCGCCACAGAACAGTTCGATACCATTACCCAAGTCAAGGCAGAGCGCCGCTTACAACCAACTTCTGTTCATGTGCAACGCTGGCAAGCTGATGCCCTACAACAAGAAGAAGGCAGCGGTAGCGTACAAGGCACGCAGAAACACAGCGAACACTATGACAATGCCAGTCTAAACCTTGAAGATGCATGGCATGTTAGCCCCGCTTGGATGCAAGACTTAAAGGGTGAAGATCAAGCAACAGCTTCTGGTAATAGTCAGATTGAACAGCTGAACCAGCACATCAATGCTTACCATCACTTGAGTTCTAAACAGTTTACGGTTTCAGGTAATGTCCGTGATGCACAGGTCGGTTACTGGTTTGAACTCAATGAACATCCTGAACTCGACCAACATGACAGTGCTGATAAAGAGTTCTTAATCTTAAGCAAGCACTACTATAACCAAAATAATTTACCGAAAGAATTACAACAGCAACTTGAGCGTCTGTTGCCAAAAGACAAGCTTAAGGCTGCGCAACTCGACAGCCAAAACCCAGAGCAGCGCCACTTTGCTGAACTGAATGTTGTTCGACGCAACATTAAAGCTGTCCCTGAGTATCACCCACTAGAGCACCGACCAGCGGCTTACCCGCAGCGCGCTAGAGTGGTGGGGTTGGAGGGCGAAAGCATCCATGTTGACCAGTGGGGACGCATTAAAGTCCGTTTCCTATTTACCCGAACTGATGACCATAGTCATGACGGTGGAGCAGGAAGTAGCGACAATGACACCGACTCGGCTTGGGTTGATGTGCTGACCCCATGGGCAGGCGCGGGTTATGGCGCACGCTTCTTACCACGTGTCGGTGAGATCGTGGTGATTGACTTCTTTGACGGCAATATTGACCGCCCATTTGTAGTCGGACGCATTCACGAAGCTGAACGTCACCCAACCCAGTTCGATCAGAAAGGCCAGCTACCCGACACCAAAAAGCTCAGCGGCATCCGCTCAGAAGAAGTCGACGGCAAAGGCTTTAACCAGCTACGTTTTGATGACACTACAGGGCAAATCAGTGCCCAACTGCAAAGTAGCCATGCAGCCAGCCAACTAAACTTGGGTAACTTAAGTCATCCAAAAGATAAGGCGGAAAGTGATGGCCGAGGTGAAGGTTTTGAACTCAGAACAGACCAGTGGGGAGCGGTAAGAGCAGGCAGTGGCTTACTCATTAGTACCCATAAACAGGACCAAGCGCAAGGTGTACACCTAGATGCAAATGAGGCTAAACAACAAATCGACGGTGGCCTTAACAATGCCAAGGCACTTAGTGAAGTTGCCAAAAATCAGCAAACTGACCCGTTAGAAAATTTAGAAAACCTAAAGTCGTTTATTGAAAAACTTGAGCAGCAAGACAACGCAAAAGCCAAAACGTTTAAAGAGGCGATTATGTTGTTGGCGAGCCCAAATAGCATCGCGCTAAGCAGTAATGAAGATATTCATTTAAGCGCAGATGGGCAGCTAAACCAAAATGCTGGAGACAGCATTAATCTGTCTACCCAAAAGAATTTAATCGCGCATGCCCAAAATAAAATTAGCCTTTTTGCGGCGCAAGAAGGGGCAAGATTCTATGCAGGCAAAGGTAAAGTTGAGATACAAGCACAAGGCGATGGAGCAGATTTAATTGCCCGTAAAGCTGTTCAGATTATTTCAGCAGAAGACAAAATTGAGGCGACAGCAGCCAAAGAAATTGTACTCACCGCAGGCGGCTCTCAAGTCAAAATTACTGGTTCGGGCATTTTTATGACCACAGGCGGTAAGTTTGAGGTGAAGGCTGGACAGCATTTGTTTATGGGGGGGGGAAGTGCGAATGCTAATGTTCCTGCGTTGCCAGATTTACGAATGAAAACTGAGCATCGTAATTTCCAAGCTATAGATTCATCTAAGAATGAACCATTAGAAGGAATACCTTATTCAATTTTGAATAAAAGAACGGGAATAAAATCTTATGGTTTTACTAATGAGAAAGGAATGACGAAAACCATAAAATCAGCTGAAAATGATGAATTAGTTGTTAATTGGTTCGAACAGGAAGATAGGGTAAATGGCGAATAATTCAACAACAAGTACTACAACTAATACAGCTAATCCACCGACCCAGAAAGTTCCTTTGAAACCAGAAGCTGAGTTACATCTATTAGTAGGGAGTGCTTATGGAGAAGGAGATAAAGAGTCGCCCTATGGCCATACTGCTGTTTATATTAAGTTGAAAGGTAAGGATTATATCTATGATTTTGGTAGATATGGAAAAACGAAACCTGAAAGCTTTGGTATTTTTACTTTAGAGGGGGCTAATAGTCCCCGCGGAGAAGGAATATTAAGGATTTGGAGTAGCTTTGACGCTTATATTGCTGATGAAAACAGCCAAGGGGTAGGAACTTCAAAAACTAGGACAACTCATGCCTATGGTTATAGAATTTTTGATAGTCAGGCTATGTTGGTATTAAATTATTATAATAATTTATTGAAAACAGCCACATTAAGACGAAATGAAAAATACTATAAAAGTTATGCTTTATCTCAGGACTATTTTGCTTTGGCCCCTAATTGCACTACTCAAAGTTTAGAGGCAACGAAAAAAGCAATTCCAAGTATGGCGAAATCAGGCAATATGTTTGTAAATGCTGAGAAAGTACTATCTACTACAGTAAAGCTAGCATTTAAAGCAAGTAAATATGAAATGCCAAAATACCTATTTTTACCCGATAATTTAAATGATTATTTAATGAAGTCTCCTGATGTAAAAGTAGATATTAAAAATACATATCATCTTAAAAAGTAGGGATATATGAAAAAAAATCTGGTAATAATCATATTAGGAATTTTGTTTTTAGTTCAATTAGTTTTAAATTTTTATCTGTGGAGCTCTAGAGAAATGCCTAAGATACATATTTTAGAGAGGCCTCTAAAAATTTCTTCAAATGGTGATAATTATTCAGAATATACAATCCTTCCAGCAGGGACTGTTTTATATGATGATAGTGATTCTTTAAATAGAAGAGTTATGGTTTATTTCAACTTGCAAGGTGTTGATTTTAAGTTTGAAGAACAAGATCCAGAAATATCTAAACAACCAAGTGAAGTACGCTCTATTAGAAGCACAGAGCTAAGTGATATTTTAAAAACTATTCCTTTAACTAAGAAAGATATTTATTTAATCATTAAATATGATGACAGTATAAATGACTCTGTACGCTCTATTTTATTTAAAAAATATAAAATTGATCCTTCAGAGTATGAAAATAATTAAAAAATTATAAATTTTAAAAAAGTAGAAGAAGCGTAATTAATTACGCTTCTTCTATGTTGGTTTAACTTTGCTTTTCATTAACCACTACAATTTTGCCAATTGTCTTATTAGATTCAACCAACTGATGTGCTTGCTTAATTTTTTCAGCGTTGATAGGGTGTAGAGATGTAAGTCTTGGTGAAATAATAATCTTTTGATCAATTAGCTTTGCAATATGATCTAAAATTTCAGATTGTTTTGCCATATCTGTAGTTTGAAAACTAGAGTGTGTAAACATAAGTTCCCAATGGAATGACAGGCTTTTTTTCATCAATAGATTGAAATCTTGCAAATGAGAAAAAGGCACAATATTACAAATTTTTCCAAATGGCTTAGTAATACTTGGCAGAATATTAAAATATGAATCTGGTGAGTTACAGATCAAGACATAGTCGACCTCAGAGTAACCCAATTTGGCTAATTGAGTTGGAATGTCTTGAGTATGATCTACAATATGATCGGCACCTAATTTTCGACACCAATTACCCGTTTCTTGCCGTGAAGCTGTAGCGATAACTGTTAACTGTGGTACAAGTTTAGCAAGTTGAATTGCCATTGAGCCTACACCACCAGCACCTCCAATCACTAATAAAGATCTTGATTTATTGGTATTTTGAAGCTGGTTGTTTGAATGAGCAGAGCTAATCTGAAGTGATAGTCTTTCAGCTAATGCTTCCCATGCAGTTAATGATACTAAGGGAAGAGCTGCCGCATCTTCTATAGAAATAGTGGTAGGCGCATGAGCAATTAATCTTGAGTCAATTGCATGATAAGTACAATTACCTCCGGAACGGCTAATATCACCTGCATAATAGACCGTATCTCCAATTTTAAATTTTTCAGAAACATGTGAACCCATTTCAGTAATAGTTCCAACAACATCCCATCCTAAAACTGTAGTTTGGTTATCTTTAGTTTTTCTACGTCGCGCACGCGTATCGGCAGGGTTAATTGAAATTGCTTGAACTTTTACAATAACATCGTGAGGCAGTGCTTGTGGGTAAGGAACTTGAACATCCAGAAATGAATCTGGATGTTCAAGTTCTAATGGCTCACAAATAGCAACTGCATAATTTATTTTGCTATTCATAGGAATTAAGAAATATGAGGGAGTTGATGAGTAACACTACAAATAATTTTTGTATTACCAAGAATTGAATAGATATCGGCTTTTCGCCAATCATGGTCGCCCGCTTTATAGCGTCGAACATTATCTAAACGAGTAAATATAGGGTGAGAAGCATCCATATTTGGTCGATCAGATAGAAAGTGAATTTCTGTCTTTTTCATCCACAAGGTATTACTTTCAGCCCGGCTAATTGAATCTAACTGGTAAAGTAAAATTTGACCAAGCTGTAAACCAACTGAAAATAAGCAAGATGTTGACCAAGGTTCAACATTCTCATTTAAAATTCGTTTGTTATTTACCAATGCAGAAGCTTTAAGTTCATCTACATTAATCATGACGTCGTTAATTTCTAGTGGAGTTTTGAGATATTCCTCAAATTCACTAGGTTCCATTTTACTTACGTCATTTTTATAAATGATCTCAATACTCATATTTGAAATATTTAGATTCATTACATTGTTATTAAGAGCTGCTTTAGACATGCTTCCACTAATCGCAATCTTATCAAAGTCAGATTCAATCGGGCTTTTACCTGCACGAATCACCATCTTATGGATTAGCTTTTTATAACAAATTGTGCGGTTGTGGATCGTCTGAATCAGTTGATCAAACGTGAGCAAAGCAAGCTCAATAATATCGATTGTACTTAAATGGGGTTTTTGGCTTCCATTGTTTTTGATAGACCATGTTTGGGGCAAAACCACCTTGCCTAAGCAGCTGAATTTATTAGTTTCAAGATCATCGGACTCATACTGAAAGTTATAGATGTCATGAGCACTGTTAATGTATCCTGCGCCAAAATAACGCGTATTTTTATCACCTAAAAATTCATCAACTTCTTTGAAAAATGATAGGTTCACTTCACACCTCTATGATATTTGGATGTTGAATGGCTGTTTTATTTAAAATGAAATTTACATAATTAGGGTTTTGTATTTTTCATTAGCCGAAGCGATTGATTCCTCAATTGTTTTCACAGGTTTAATATTTAAAATTTCTGATATAGTGTTTGCGCGTTCTTCTAAACTACCGCCGACAATGTGGTATTTGATTCCCAACTCATCAAATGTTTCTTTTAAAAGATCATCTGACGCTGAACGGAATAATTCATTGACTGGACGATGTCCATCTTTTGCTAAAGGAAGTTCATTCGGTAAATGAATGAATGCATCAAATGATTCTTTTACATGGCGCTTAAATACTTTACCTAACTCGCTCATGATACTTTCGAAATAGGCAAGTTCAGTGGTCTTAGAAACTGTTTCTCCTTGTTTTAAGTGGATCGATTGATTTGGGTTCATGCCATATTTGACTCGAACACTTCCATAAATCCACTCTTGTAAAGAGCAACCATCAGAAATAAAGCGTTCTTTATGTTTGTATTCATGAATCACACGATCCATGTGTCTAGTAATAATCATTTGAATTAGTTCGGGAGAGCTAACTTCTTCAAGTGTTTTACCAGGTGCTGCATGAGGCAAGATTTCACGCATTGTTCTTGCTTCTGTACGAGGGAGATTTAAATAATCACTAATAATTAAAGAAGTTAAAGTTTTACCAGATGAATAGGTGCCGGTTAAGCCAATACGCATTATTATGGACCTTATTGTCAAAATTTATTATTTAGTTAAATAGGCGAGGTCTATTAAAAAAATTAATAAACCTCTTTCTATGATTAAGCGATTAATTTTTCAAGATCACTCATCACTTCTTTCTTTGTTTTTTCATAATCTGTATTAAGTACAGTTGGTGAAATGCGGATATTTTCAATATCGTTTACGCCAATAAACTTTAACCAGTCATTAAGGTAAGGCGTTGCAAAGTCAGAGCCAAAGTTATTAGAAATACCTTCGTAATAAACACCGCTCGCAACTACTAAATATGCTTTTTTACCATTTAACAAACCTGTGTAACCTGTAGATGGGTCAAAACCAAAAGACCAACCAGGTTGAGTTACAACGTCGATAAGCTGTTTTAGGATGTAAGGAATGTTGTTGTTCCAAAGAGGAACGTTAAATACATAGATATCGGCAGATGCAAAGCGGTCATAAACCTCTTTGATTTTCGTCCATGCTTCTTTTTCTTTAGAGTTTGAATCTTGTCCAGTAAATAATGCCATTTTTGCACCAACAGCATTTTTATCGAACGCAGGTAGATCATCTTCAAAAAGATTGAACTCATCGATAACTAAATCACTATGCTTAGCTTTAAGCTTAGCAATTACTTGTTCAGCAATAAGTAGTGATTGGCTATTCTCACCACGAGTTGATGAGTTGATATGAAGTACTTTCATAATTTCCTCTATATTAGAGATGTTGTTAAAATATTGTTATTTAATAAATATTTTATTTATTAAATGGGTTGTTGATAATGAATTCTAAAATTTAAGCGACTTTAATCGTTTTACCGCACAATACAGAGGTTTCTTTTTTATGTTGTTGTAAGGACCAAAACTGCTCTGCAATCGTTTCTGGATGTACTGTATAAGCTTTATCTTCGGATCCTGGTGTTCCATCTACAAAGCCATTCACAATTACTTGGCTCACGTAAACATTTGAGTCAGCGAGACTATGAGCAAGCAAATTAGTTGTTTTATATTGGGCTGCGGCAGCAATTGCCAAAGATGAGTATTCTTTGGCAACTAAGTCTACACCGACTAAATCGAGCGCAAATATTCCATTTGTTGACAAGATACTTCCTTGATTTCTTTTTAGATCATTTAAACAAGCTTGTATGGTTGCAATATAGCTTGAAACCCGAATGTGAAAACTTTTAGTCAGATCGAGTGGATTAGCTTCTAATAAATTCCCTTCAATTTCATGGAAAGCATTCCAGTGAATATTTTTAATCTCTCCAAATTGATTTTTAATTTTTTTGATGAGTTCAGGGATATTTTCAATATCACTTAGATCATTTGAAAATGCATAAGCTTCAATATTATGTGCATTGAGTTCTAAAATAGCATGCTTAAGTTTTTCTGCATTTCGTGCAACTAAACCAACTGAGTAACCCTCTCTACCAAAGCGGTATGCAAGAGCTCTAGAAATTCCTGTTCCATAACCAAAAATTATAATATTGTTGCGCATTATGAAGTTCCAAAAAATCCAACTAATTGGTTGGATACACCTTATAATATTTTTTTATAATATATGCAAGAGGAAAAATTATGTCTTGGGATACTGAAGGGACGAAACAAAAGATTCTGGATGCGGCAGTTGGTGAATTTGCTCGGCAAGGTCCTGATGGCACGACTATTGATAAAATTGCAAAGATTGCAGGTGTTAATAAAGAGCGTGTCTACAATTATTTTGGTCCTAAAAAAGATCTTTTTGCTGTTGTTTTAAGTAATGAGTTAATTAAAGTTGCAAAAGCTGTACCGCTTAAATCTTTTGAAGAAGAAGATATTGCTGAGTACGCAGGTCGTGCTTATGACTATCATCGTGCTCATCCTGAACTTAGCCGCTTATTACTTTGGGAAGGTTTGATTTATTCTTCACAAGAAGTACCAAATGAAAGTAGCCGTCGTGAAAACTATAATTATAAAATTCAAGCAATTAAAAAAGAGCAAGAGGAAGGCAGGGTAACCGATGAAATTGAAGCGAGCTATATGGCCTTCCTGATTTTAGCTCTTGCGAATAGTTGGTTTATGCTGCCTCAGGTAGCAAGAATGTTAACCCCTTTAGAAGATGTTGATAATCATGAAAAACGTAGAGCGATTATTATTGAATCAGCTAAACGGTTGCTAGTGAAGTAGTTTTATAAGTAATAATGATCTTAATCAAAACATTCTAAATAAATCACCTAGATTAATTTTTTAATTTGACTTCTCTATCTGTCTGTCATAAATTAATTGGAATGATCGTTCCTGATAAGTGTATTTTATGCGAACCAAAGAATTTGAAACTGATGAAATTGCTGATGCTGCAATGCAGGTTTTTTGGCGTCGTGGTTATGCTGCAACTTCAGTTCAAGACTTAGTTGATGGTACGGGGCTATCTAGAAGTAGCCTTTACAGTACCTTTCAAAACAAACAGGGTCTTTATCAAAAAGCGTTACAGCGTTATGAGATTTTAACCACACTTAACAATGTGAAGCTGTTGTCTGGTTCAGGTTCACCGAAAGCCCTTATTCGGCAATTACTGATAAATGTAGTTGAAGATGAGCTGAATGATTCAGAACACAAAGGATGTCTTGTCGCAAATGCGTGTTTAGAGCTGGCTGGCCATGACGAAGATGTCGCTCAATTTGTTGTAAGTAACCTACAGAAAATACAACATGCTTTAGAGAGTTTGTTAATTAAAGCTCAACAGTCTGGTGAAATTTCTTCTACCCAAAATCCACGCGCGTTAGCGAGTTTTTTTGTAAATACTATTCAAGGATTACGTGTTTTGGGAAAAGGCAGCCCGCTTGAACAAAGAAAGCAATGTTTAATGGATGTGGTCGAGGTTGCTTTAAACGTTTTATAAAACTCATTTAAACCTTAACTATTGTTGAGCTGAATAGTTAAGGTTTTTATTTAACTTAAATTGGAATGGTCATTCCAAAATGATGATTTTAGTTCACATTGAGAACAAATGTCTTCTCATCCTAACCTGATAAAACAAGCTTATAGCGATATAGAGCAGAGCAAGTACCCTGAAAAGAATTTGAGAGTAAAGCTTTATGAATATTAAGAGTAATGAAACATCTCATCAGTTAACTGATGAATTCTCTACTCAATTACCAATTTGGAAACTGTTGGCTTTTACAGTTGCAGGCTTTCTGACCATCATGACAGAAACCATGCCAGCAGGACTTTTGCCCCAAATCAGTCAAGGCTTACATATTTCGGAGGCTTATGCAGGGCAGCTTATAGCAGTGTATGCCTTAGGTTCTGTTTTAGCGGCAATACCGCTTATTAGCCTCACCCGTAGTTGGAATCGGAGACCTTTATTACTCAGTGCTATTGCAGGGTTACTTTTATTTAACGCGATTACTGCCTTATCAAATGACTATATTCTGACTTTGATTGCTCGTTTTATTGCAGGGATGGCAGCGGGTGTTATTTGGGGGCTTTTAGCAGGTTATGTAAGACGCATGGTGTCTACATCGTATCAAGGACGAGCTTTAGCAATCGCTGGGGTTGGGCAGCCTATTGCTTTATCAATTGGCGTTCCTTTGGGTGCGTGGTTGGGAACATTGTTTGAGTGGCGTGGCGTATTTTGGATTATGTCTTTACTGGCATTGATTTTATTTGTCTGGATTCGTTTTAGTATTCCCGATTTTGCAGGACAGTCAGCACAAAAAAGATTGCCCATTTTAAAAGTTCTTTTAATGCCGGGCATCAGAGCTATTTTAGCAGTTGTCTTCCTTTGGATATTGGCTCATAGCATTCTTTATACTTATATTTCACCATTTTTGGCCTCAACAGGGCAGCCATACAACGTTGAGACCATCCTTTTTATATTCGGCATTTCTTCAATTGTAGGCATTCTCATGACAGGGATGTTTATCGACCGTTCATTAAGAAAAATAACGCTTTTAAGCTTATTTATCTTTGCTATCGTAACAGCGCTCTTAGGTGTTTATAGTTCTTCAAGTTTTGTCGTACTGGTGGGTGTAGTGTTATGGGGAGTAACTTTTGGTGGTGCTCCAACACTATTGCAAACAGCATTGGCAAATACTGCGGGTCACGAAGCAGATGTGGCGCAGTCTATGTTGGTCACGGTATTTAACCTTGCTATAGCTTTTGGTGGAATGGTTGGTGGTGGATTGCTTGAAAGTTTTGGGGCAGCCTATTTTCCATGGTTTATGCTGGTTTTTGCCCTGATCGCGTTATCTACTGTTTACCATGCCCGTAAACATGGTTTTATTTCTTCATAAAAGATTTTTGCCCTTCATGGTTAAAAAGTGAAGGGTGATTTACTTTTTATAGTCTGATGTACTGTCACTCAAAATAATTAATGATTTGGTAAAATAAACCGTAAAAAACAAATAAATTGGAATTTAAATTTGACTAATTATTATGAAGTGGAAACATATTCTTTTTAATTTGATTTTTTGCGTAAAAATTACCAAAAATATTTAAAATTAGCTGTTCTTAGAAAAACAATCCCGTAGGGTGCTGGCTAAACTATATCTCAAGGGTGTGATAGGGATCGAAAAGAGTAGCATGCACCAAAACGTATAACGTTAGTGTGTACTCACCCAAAAGGTCTCGATTCGGCTTAGGACGCTATAGATCAAAAGTTTATAGGCAAAAGGTTCTAACTTACAAAGTTATAATTGTTGAAGTAAACCATAGATGGTTTCCCTTGACACCCTAAAAAATTCTCTATAATAAAAACGATACTTTACAAGAATATAATTCATGAATAAGCCTTATCTTTCTACCTTGCCGCATGACAGCCAAATCTCATCTCAATTGAACAATGCTTACTTCCACGACTCGTGGAGTATTGTGCTGGGTCAGCCCGACCTGAATGTATTTGAGCAGCTTATTAAACTGTTCCAGCATACTCCGCAGTGGATAGAGTGGAGTATGAATCTACGCAATAAAATTACTTCAAAGATTGGACTTAAAGATTTAGGAAGTTTTAAGCAGATTGATTCGAATAAAAAAGAAAATGAGTATGTCGCAGGTGACCGAATTGGAATTTTCACCTTACGACAAAGTACCGAAAATGAGTTAGTCATTGGAGATGATGATAAACATTTAAATGTGACTTTATCTATTTATAAAAATGAAGATACTCAAGTGCTTACAGTGACTACAGTGGTACATATTAAAAATCTGCTTGGGCGATTGTACATGGTACCTGTAATTCCTGCTCATCGAAAAATAGTGCCAGCGACTTTACAGATATTAGGTTAGAGTACTATTTTTATTTACGATGCGATCAGCAAAAATCGTTTATATACTAATCTTATTATCATAATAACGAGTTCAATAATATGGAAAATAAAAACCATTGTCGCCAATGCGCCGTTTGTGGAAAAAGTTTTCCCTTAAAAGATCTTGTGTCTGGTGAAGTCATTCGGAATGTAATCAGTGATGAAATTTTAAAAGATCATCCAGACTGGACGTACTCAAGCTTTATTTGTCGAGCCGATCTGGCAGATTATCGAATTAAATATGTTCAGTCGCTATTACGCTCGGAGAAAGGCGAATTATCTAATTTAGAAAATGAAGTGATTGGCAGTATGCAACGGCATGAGCTGATCAGTCGAAATACAGAAACCGATTTTGATCAAAAATGGACGCTTGGAGAAAAACTAGCAGATAAAATAGCTACTTTTGGGGGAAGTTGGGCGTTTTTAATTTGTTTCGGGCTATTTCTGGTCGCGTGGATTATTTTAAATACGGTTGTGATGGTTGTACGTCCAGTCGACCCTTATCCTTTTATTTTGCTGAATCTGGTTCTGTCATGTTTAGCTGCAATTCAGGCACCTATTATTATGATGAGTCAAAATCGCCAAGAAGCCAAAGATCGCTTACGTTCCCAACATGATTATCAAATTAATTTAAAAGCTGAGCTTGAAATTCGCCATTTACATGAAAAAATGGACCATCTTTTATCGCATCAATGGGAAAGGCTTGCACACATTCAAGAAATTCAGCTCGATCTTTTAGCAGAAATGAATAAAAAACGATAAAGATTTTCTGAGTTTCACGTGGAACATAAGTAGAGCGTTATAGATTATTTTGCGGTAGGTCAGAAATTTCTTTATGATCTGCCGCCATGCTCCATTGCTGTTTCTACGACCATGCCTTTAAACGACAACTTTGTTTACGCTCCACCGCAAGATCCACTTTCAATTCTATTTGAAGATGACGATTTAATTGTGGTTGATAAACCTGCGGGCTTGTTGTCGGTGATGGGTCGTTTACCTGAGCATCATGACAGTGCTTATTTGCGGGTGTTAGAAAAGTTCCCTTTGGCTAAGGTCACTCATCGTTTAGATATGGCGACATCGGGCTTACTTATGTTTGCCAAGCATCGTGATGCAGAAGTTGCGGTAAGTAAAATGTTTCAGGCCAGAACAGTCAAAAAACATTATATTGCTTTGGTGCAAGGCCAAGTCGAAGAAGAGGGTAGTGTAGAAGTTCCACTCATTACCGACTGGGAAAATCGCCCAAGACAAATTGTACATTTTGAACTAGGCAAACATGCCAAAACCTTATTTCAACCTTTGGTTTATGATGAAAAAACAGATCAAAGTCGAGTTTTACTTGAACCAGTAACAGGACGTTCGCATCAGCTACGTGTGCACATGATGCATATTGGCCATCCTATTATGGGCGATAAGTTATATCACCCTGAACCGAAACGTTTTCATTTAAACAGAATGGCTTTACATGCTGCATATTTGGCTTTTCAGCATCCATTGAAAGGCACAGATGTGGTCATTGAATCGCAAGTGCCTTTTTAAAATTTATATACAATTAAAAATTCCATTTGGTGCAATTGGGAACGCAATATATACCCAAATTGCAATAAAAGTCGGGTATTCTTGATGTCGAATAATATTAATACCGCGACAACAACAAGGATCACTTTATGACTCGTGACTACGAACAATTTCCAGATGACGATAACGGCAATGTACTTTGGCAAATGGCTGAAGATGGGGATGATTTAACCGAGCTGCATGAAATTGAATTTTCTATTGCTTTTCAAGATCAAAAAAATGCAGAGCAATGTGCGCTGTATTTACTTTATCAAGAACAAAAAGTTTCACTTTTCCAAGATGACTCTGTTGAGCCAAACGAGTGGGTGATTACCATCTTTGTCAACATGGAACCTGAGTATTCAGATATTGTTGATTTGGAACAATGGTTTGCTAGCATCGCTGAAAAATTTCAAGGCGAATATGATGGATGGGGCTGTATGGCCTATGTCTTCGAGGAAGGCGACGACGAAGATGACCTGTTACAGTAAGGTCTAAAAAAGAGTAGGAGATAATCATGAACTTATCTCAAAAACAAATTGCAGTACGGTTTTTAGAGCTTGCTGCAGCTGGCGAAGTCGATGAAGCCTATAGCAATTACACCGCACCGAACTTCAAGCATCACAACCCTTATTATGCGGGTGATGCAACTTCTTTGAAGGAAGGGATGCGTAAAAGCGCAGCTGAAACGCCAAACAAAGTCTTTGACGTTCAACATGTCATTGAAGAGGGCGATTTGGTTGCTGTGCATTCTAAACTTGAAATGCAAATGAATGGGTTAACCACGTTGGCTGTGGTCCATATTTGTCGTTTTGAAAATGGAAAAATTGCTGAGTTTTGGGATATTGGCCAAGTACAGCCTGACCCGCTCGTCAATGAAAATGGCATGTTCTAATAAAAAAGCCCGAAATAATTCGGGCTTTTTGTTTATGTATGAATTAAAACTTCCACTGTGCCGAAATTGAGGCGTTTAGTGGTTCACCCGGTTGAATCCATAAATCGCTATAGCTTGAAACATAGTAAGTTTTATCAAACAGGTTGTTCACATTGAGCTGATAACGTAAGCGGTCAGATGGGGCATAGTAGCCATTTAAATTGACCAATGTATAACTCGGTAAATTAAAGCCATTATCCAGATTATGTCCGCTACGCTCGCCCACATAGGTGAGGTTAGCGCCTACACCTGCTTTTCGTGGGCCTTCTTGTAGAAATTCATAATTGGTGCTTACGGAGCCTTGGTGTTTTGGAACATTGCTCAGACGAGCGCCTTTTGCCAAGTCTTGGTCTTTTTCGATTTGAGCATCGGTATAACTATAGTTGGCATTGGCGAACCAGCGATCATTGATCTGACTATTTAAGTCAAACTCAAGCCCTTTACTACTGACTTCACCTGCTGCGGTTTGAAAGTTACTATCGATTGGGTCTGTCGTGAGTACATTTTGTTTTTTCATTTTAAACAAAGCGAGACTCAGCACACTTTGGTCATTCACTTTATATTTGGTGCCGACTTCATAGCTTTCGCCTTTTTCAGGGGCAAAAGTCTGACCATTTCGGTTCATACCACTATTCATGGCAAATGAGCGGCCATAGTTTGTATAAAAAGCCCATTGCTCAGAAGCTTTAAAATTTACTCCGAAACGCGGACTATTTTGATGAAGGGTCTGGTTGCTTTCAGTCTGGGTCAGGTGATTCTTAAAATCTTGTTCGACCTGATCAAAACGGTTGCCGAAAAGCACACTCCACTGATCATTGAAAAAGATCTGATCTTGTAGATTAAGTGCAAAGTAACGCTGCTGTTCTTTGGTGTTGGTAAACGGTGCTAAGTTTGGTAAATATTTACCATATTCAGGTTGGTAAATATCAATTGTGTTTGGTGAGCCTGTGCTATGGTTGCGACGAAGTTGGTTTTGTTTGTAGTCGAGTTGACCAAGCTCGGTTGAAAGTAAAATTTCATGACGAGCCCACGAAGTATCAACCTTGCCAAGTAACTCTGTCTGAGCTAGCACATCTTCACTCTTATAATCACGATAGCGGCGTTGGCGCTCTAAAGTACGTCCATCGGCTTGCATACGACGAGGTTCGGTTGCAAAGCCGACCATTTTGGCGTCTTTATAACTGACAGCACTGTTTAGTTTCCAGTCAGGGTTAAATTCGTGACTCAGACGTAATTGGTAAAAGTAATCTTTTATTTTCAAATCGCCGTCGTCAGGTTCACCTGTAAATGTTTTCGGGTCCATCACAAACTGATGATTGACGGTGCTCACACCACGGTCAAAGGTTCCTTTGTGCTCTGTAAATTCACTATCAAAGTCGAGTTGTGTTTGGTCTGAAATTTTCCATGTGAGCTGTGGTGAAAAGAACCAGCGTTCACTGCTGACATGATCACGGAAGCTTTGATTATCTTCGTGAGCCACTGCTAAACGGTAAGCCAGTTCATCGTTTATAGGCGCGGTATGCTCTAGACTAATTCGATATTGTTCTTGAGTATTGGCACGTAGGTTAACTTCACTTTCGCTTTCCCACTGTGGTTTTTTACTGTTGAGGTTAAGCAAACCACCTGTTTCGCCGCGGCCATATAAAGCCGCCATAGGCCCTTTTAAAAATTCTAAAGATTCAATATTCACGACATCTTTTGGAGCGCTAATCCCTCGGTTGACACTCAAACCGTTACGGATCATAGATGCACCTAAATTGGGATCGGTACTAAAACCACGGAAAGAGTAGTTATCCCAAAAGCCGCCACCAAAACTATTTTGATGAAAAACCCCACTCACTAAGCTTAATGCGTCATCAATCCGTTGAACGTCTTGTTGTTCCATCATTTGTTTTGAAACATAAGCACGGTTAAAAGGTACGTCTAAAACATCGTGAGAAAATTTAGTCGCCGAGCTATTTTGACTCACACCTTCTTGGGTACTTTCAGCCTGAACGCGTATGGTCTCAAGTACCGTTGACGTTTCTTCTGCCCAAGTGAATGTCGATATAAATGATAGACCCAACGAAGACAACAATCCTAATTTGTGTTGCATAAATAATCAGCCATGAAAGACAAAAGAACTATAATGTAATAGTATAACGTTACATTATTTTGTTGATTACTGCTATGTCTTTAGAAAAGAATATTGAACGTTTACAGTCGATTGATGCATTGCGTGGTTTGGTGATCATCATTATGTTGCTCGACCATGTAAGAGAAACTTTCTATTTACATAAACAGGTTACCGATCCAATGGACGTAACAGTAACAGAACCAGCATTATTTGGTAGTCGATTATTGGCACATATTTGCGCTCCGGTTTTTGTACTTTTAACGGGTATTTCTGCATTTTTATTTCAATCAAAAAAACAAGACTTACAGCAAACACGTGCTTTTCTATTAAAACGTGGCTTATTTTTAATTGTGTTAGAGCTTACCCTTGTGAATTTTGCATGGACAGCAACTTTTCCACCCGAAGTCATTTATTTACAGGTGATTTGGGCGATAGGTATTAGCATGGTGGTGCTAGCGTGCTGTGTAAGTTTGCCTTTGCCAGTTCTTGCTGGTGTAGCGTTGGTCATTATTTTTGGGCACAACTTGCTAGATTCTGTGCACTTCTCACAAGGCATCCTACAGAATATATGGTTTGTTTTACATGAACGTGGCTGGCTTGAGTTTGCGGGTATTAAGCTTCGTACAAGTTACCCTGTTTTACCTTGGATTGGGGTAATTTTATTAGGCTACGTTTTAGGTCAGTTCTTTAGTTCAAAATATACAGCAAAGCAAAGGGGCCGCGCTTTACTCAGCCTTGGTTTAGTAAGTATTGGGTTATTTGTTTTACTGCGTTTTATCAACGTCTATGGGGACCAGCCGTGGCAACATTTTGAGTCATTACAACTGAGCCTTATGAGCTTTTTTAACCTCACCAAGTATCCACCATCTTTACTGTTTATTTTGCTAAATGTTGGGATCGGTTTGATTGTACTCGTTGCTTTTGAACGTATGCAGCAGTACTCGTTTTTAAAACCATTAGTGGTATTTGGCTCGGTGCCTATGTTCTTCTATTTATTGCATTTATATGTGCTGAAACTGATCTATGTGTTTGCGCTAAACGTATGGGGAGCCAACTACGGGAATTATTTGTCGGTTAGCCATGTGTGGATGTTGTGGTTAATCACAATCGTGCTGTCTTTTACACTCTACCCAGCGGTTAAGTGGTTCTCAAAGTTCAAACATCAAAATAAACATATTTCGATTTTAAAATATTTCTAATTTTCAAAACGTGAGTAAAGCGAGTTCAATAATGCTCGCTTTACTTGCTTACATCTAGGTATAAAGTTTCTTTGACTTCTTCCATGACCACATAACTGTGTGACGATGCCGATGCGGGGAGTTTCTTTAATAGATCGCCTAATAAGCGGCGGTATGCGCTCATTTCTTTTAAACGCGCTTTTACAAGGTAGTCAAATTCACCTGAAATAAGGTGACATTCGAGCACTTCAGGAATCTCAACTAAGTCTCTAGCGACTTGATCAAATACATCGCCTGATTTGGCAGATAACTTAATTTCTAAAAAGACGAGAAGATTACGGTCTACGTAAGCTGGGTTTAGACGGGCGTAATAACCCATGATAATGCCATCGCGCTCAAGGCGTTTTACACGCTCTGAACAGGGGGTGGTAGAGAGGTTGACTCTCGATGCCAATTCACTAATCGCAATTCGTCCTTCGCGCTGCAAAATGTCCAGAATCATGCGATCTATACGATCTAAGGGGCGCATAGATATTTCCTCTTTTTTTAAAATTCTCGCGAGAAAAACATAAATTTACCTAGATTATACCCTGAAAAACAGTGAAATAAACTATTGAAGCAGAAATATACTAGTTAAATAAACTGGTGTGCGTGAGGGAATGGAAATGCGCGTAATTGTATTAGGTAGCGGCGTTATCGGAGTGGCAAGTGCCTATTATCTAGCTCAACAAGGAGCTGAGGTCACTGTTCTTGACCGTCAGGCAGGCCCTGCTGAAGAAACAAGCTTTGGTAATGCAGGTCAAATTTCGCCAGGGTATTCGACCCCTTGGGCAGCACCAGGAATTCCTTTTAAAGCTGTGAAGTGGATGTTCCAACATCACGCACCGCTTGCGATTAATTTAGATGGCAGCATGTGGCAGTTACAGTGGATGGCGCAAATGCTAAAAAACTGTAATCCACAAAGTTATGCTGTGAACAAAGAACGTATGATGCGTGTGGCTGAATACAGCCGTGATTGCTTACGTGAACTTAGAAAAGATACAGGCATTAATTACGAAAACCGTGCTAAAGGTACTTTGCAGCTATTTCGTAAAGAAGCACAAATGGAAGCGGTTCAACGCGACATTAGCGTGCTACAAGAGTGCGGCGTAAGCTACGAATTATTAAATGGCAATGAACTTGGTCGTGTAGAACCAGCTTTGGCAAATGCGCAAGATAAACTGGTTGGTGGTTTACACTTACCAAATGACGAGACAGGTGACTGTTATTTATTTACCAATGCTTTAGCTCAAATTGCCAAAGAATTGGGTGTTAACTTCCAGTTCAACCAAAACGTAGAAAAATTGATTGTTGAAGGCGATGAAATTAAGGGCGTTCAGGTCAATGGTAAGGTCTTAACTGCAGATCGTTATGTCCTAGCGTTTGGTAGCTATTCACGTGATTTCTTGAAACCACTTGATCTACAGTTACCTGTATATCCTGTGAAAGGTTACTCGTTGACGATTCCTATTGTTGACCCTGCTTTTGCTCCGCAATCTACAGTGCTTGATGAAACCTACAAAATTGCGATTACTCGTTTCGACCAACGTATTCGTGTAGGTGGAATGGCAGAGCTAAGCGGTTTTAACTTAGGTCTGAACGAAGACCGCCGTGCAACCTTGCAAATGGTCACTCAAGACTTATTCCCGGGCGGTGATATGGCACAGGCGTCTTTCTGGACGGGTCTACGTCCAATGACTCCAGACAGTACCCCAATTATTGGTGCGACTCGCTTTAAAAATCTGTTCTTGAATACAGGCCACGGTACTTTAGGCTGGACCATGGCATGTGGTTCAGGAAAATTAATCAGTGACATCGTATTGAATCATAAGACTGAAATTAGCACTGATGGTCTTTCAATTCATCGTTATTCACATATGCATGCGGCATAACGGACGTTAGGAAAGTAATTATGCCTCGTCCTATTACCGCAGTCATCCACCGTCAGGCCTTACAAAATAACTTGGCGGTGGTACGCAAGGCTATGCCAAACAGTAAGGTCTTTGCCGTTGTAAAAGCCAATGCTTATGGACACGGAATTGAACGTGTCTATGAAGCATTTAAAGCAGCAGATGGCTTTGCCTTACTTGATCTTGATGAAGCAAAACGAATTCGCACTCTAGGTTGGACAGGTCCGATCTTGTTGCTCGAAGGGATTTTCTCTCCTCAAGATTTATTTGATTGTGTGCAATATCAACTCAGTTTCACCATTCATAGTGAAGCACAAATCGAGTGGGTTAAAAAGCATCCTTATCCTGCTCAATTTGATGTTTGCCTAAAAATGAACAGTGGTATGAACCGTCTCGGTTTTAAACCACAGCACTATGTTCAGGCTTGGGAACGTTTAAACAATTTGACGAACGTGTCCAAGATTACCCACATGATGCATTTTTCAGATGCAGATGGCGATCGTTTTGGCCAGCAAGGCATTGATTATCAAATCACTGCATTTGAAGAAATTATTAAAGATTTACCGGGTGAAAGATCTGTAAGTAACAGCGCGGCAATTCTGCGCTATCAAGACCAGCTCAAATCAGACTATGCACGTAGCGGCATCATGCTCTATGGCAGCTCACCAGACTACCCGACGCATAGTATTGCGGACTGGGGCTTACAACCGACCATGAGCTTACGCAGTGAAATTATTTCCGTTCAGCATTTAGAACCGAATGAAAGCGTGGGTTATGGCTCAAACTTTGTCTCAGAGCAACCCATGACGATTGGAATTGTGGCTTGCGGCTATGCCGATGGTTATCAGCGTATTTCACCGACAGGTACGCCAGTTTTAGTGGACTCGGTACGCACTCGTACAATTGGTCGAGTCAGCATGGATATGTTGGCAGTCGATTTAACACATATTGAAAATGCCAAAGTCGGTAGTGAAGTCGTGCTTTGGGGCCAATCTAGTACAGGCGTCGTTTTGCCTATTGATGATGTCGCAGTTTCATCCGGTACGGTGGGCTATGAACTGATGTGTGCTGTCACCGCCCGTGTTCAATTTATTAATCAGGTATAAGGAAATCCGAATGTCTAATTCAGATATACAAAAGATTAACACTAACGAAGTCATGAGCGCCGTGACTGTTTTTAACAAAGTGGTTTATCTGTCAGGTCAGGTACCTAAAAATACCGAGCAAGACGTGGCAGGCCAAACTCGTGAAATTCTTGCAACGATTGATGAACTTTTGGCATTAGCCGATACCGATAAATCTCGCTTGCTCTCTGCACAGCTCTATTTAAAAAATCTTTCTGACTTTTCAACCGTAAATGCAATTTGGGTTGACTGGTTAAAAGGGTGTGTTGCTCCATCGCGTGCCACAATTCAGGCCGATTTGGTCAATCCGAACTGGCTCATTGAAATTGCCGTGACGGCAGCACAAAAGTAATTCGTTTTTACTCCAAAAATGATGATGTATCTAACAGAAGGAAGATAGATACGGTTTAACCAGTCATTTTTGGTGAACAGATTCAGTGACCTATGGTATACGGTTCAATTTTCGCCGTAGGTTGCTGATCTTAACAAAGGAATTCAAAAAGGAATTTTAATATGACAACGGCTCGTCATTCAGATACAGAAAATTCTCCTGATCATCTGCAACGAAAACTGTCTAACCGTCATTTACAACTGATTGCTATTGGCGGTGCAATTGGAACCGGCCTATTTATGGGTTCGGGCAAAACTATCTCCCTCGCAGGTCCTTCAATTCTTTTAATCTATATGATTATTGGAGGCATGTTCTTTTTCTTAATGCGTGCAATGGGCGAGTTGCTTCTTGCAAATCTGCATTACAAATCTTTTGTTGATATGGCTCATGACCTGATCGGTCCTTGGGCTGGTTATTATTTGGGCTGGACCTATTGGTTAGGCTGGGTGCTGGTGGGTATTGCGGACCTTTCAGCGGTCATTAACTATTTGAGCTTCTGGTTGCCAGATGGGACAAGCTTCTCACCAATACAGCAGGCCATGATTAGCGCAGGCTGTGTGTTGTTTGTGATGGGTCTTAACCTACTGACAGTACGCCTATTTGGTGAAATTGAATTCTGGTTTGCACTCATTAAGATTTTGGCAATTATTGGCCTGATCGGAGTGGGGGGCTACATGATTTTTAGCCATTTCCAAGCTCCGCAAGGCGCTGTTGCAAGCATTAGTAATGTTTGGTCGCATGGCGGTTTATTCCCGAAAGGTACAGAAGGCTTCTTGGCAGGATTCCAGATAGCTGTGTTTGCTTTTGTCGGGGTTGAACTAGTTGGTACAACGGCTGCTGAAACCAAAGATCCAGAGAAGAATTTACCGAAAGCAATTAACGCGATTCCGGTACGTATTATTTTGTTCTATGTACTAGCACTCTTTATTGTAATGTCAGTAACGCCTTGGGACCATATTCGTGCAGACAAAAGTCCGTTTGTTGAGTTGTTCTTAAATGCCGGTATTCCTGTTTCAGCCATCATCATGAACTTGGTGGTGCTATCTTCGGTGATGTCTTCAATGAACAGCGGTGTGTTTTCAACTAGCCGTATGCTGTTTGGTTTATCTAAAGACGGTCAGGCTCCGGGTGCATTTGGTCGTTTATCAAAACGTGCCGTACCTTCAAATGGTTTGATTTTCTCATGTATTTTCATTATGGGCGGGGCAGTCCTTCAGTACTTTGTTCCAAACACCATGGAAGCATTTACTTTGGCAAGTTCCCTCTGTGTGATTCTATTCATTAGTGTGTGGAGTCTCATTATGGTGTGCTATTTACGCTATCGTAAATTACGTCCTGAATTACATGAAAAATCAACTTTCAAAATGCCGGGTGGCATTTGGATGAGTTATATCGTTTTGGCATTTATGCTTTTCACTTTAGTCATCTTGGCACTTGAGCCAGATACATTAAAAGCACTCTATGTCAGTCCAGTATGGTTAGTTATCTTAGGTGTTACCTATCATGTGTTGTATAAACCACGCATGAAAAAACTAGGACGTGAACTCGTCAACGATCATTAAGTTTTATTAAAAAGCCAATCAATCATGATTGGCTTTTTTTATTTTTATTGGATTTTTTATCGGAATAATATTGTTTATTTTTAAATCATCAGTGCAAATTGGAGGCTGTTGGCAAAGTACATCTAGCATGATCACATGCTAAACTTCGGCTAATCTGGAGTACCCAGATCGATTAATTAAAATTGCCGTGAAGGCAGTACATAAATAATGTGACTTAAAAAAAACAGGACAAACGATTTATCAATTAAGGAAAAAATATACTTGAACATCTTGTCCTGAGGTATAGACTCAGCAACCCACGATATACGGTTCGTTTTTCTCCCTATAGGTTGCTGATTTTAACTTAAGCAAAATATAAAAAGGACTTCTAATATGACAATGGTTCATCATCCAGATGAGGCAAGCTCCCCTGATCATTTACAACGGAAATTAAATAATCGCCATCTACAAATGATTGCAATTGGCGGTGCAATTGGAACCGGTCTATTTATGGGCTCGGGCAAAACCATCTCCCTCGCAGGTCCTTCAATTCTCGTGATTTACATGTTAATTGGTGGGATGTTCTTTTTTCTGATGCGTGCATTAGGTGAATTACTACTCGCTAACTTACATTACAAGTCATTTGTCGATATGGCATATGATTTGATTGGCCCATGGGCTGGTTATTATATAGGCTGGACTTACTGGTTAGGCTGGGTACTGGTCGGTATTGCTGATTTGTCTGCGGTCATTAACTATTTAAGTTTCTGGCTGCCCGAAGGCGCCAGTTTCTCACCAATGCAACAGGCCATGATTAGTGCAGGCTGTGTACTATTTATTTTAGGGCTTAACCTGCTTACGGTGAAGTTGTTTGGTGAAGTTGAATTCTGGTTTGCACTCATTAAGATTTTGGCAATTATTGGCTTGATTGGAGTCGGTGGTTACATGATCCTCACTCATTTTCAAGCTCCGCATGGTGAGGCTGTGAGTGTAAGTAATGTGTGGTCGCATGGCGGCATATTTCCAAAAGGCGTAAGCGGATTTTTGGCAGGTTTCCAGATTGCCGTGTTTGCTTTTATTGGCGTTGAATTGATTGGTACAACAGCCGCTGAAACGAAAGATCCAGAGAAAAATCTACCGAAGGCAATTAACGCGATTCCTGTACGTATTATTTTGTTCTATGTGTTGGCACTGTTTATTGTGATGTCAGTAACACCTTGGGATCATATTCGTGCAGACAAAAGTCCATTTGTTGAGTTGTTCTTAAATGCGGGTATTCCTGTTTCAGCCATCATTATGAACTTGGTCGTACTTTCTTCAGTGATGTCTTCAATGAACAGCGGTGTGTTTTCAACCAGTCGTATGCTGTTCGGTTTATCGAAAGATGGTCAGGCACCAAGTGCCTTGGGGCGTTTATCAAAACGTGCCGTACCTTCAAATGGTTTAATCTTCTCATGTATTTTCATTATGGGTGGGGCAGTGCTTCAGTACTTTGTTCCAAACACCATGGAAGCATTTACTTTGGCAAGTTCACTCTGTGTGATTCTCTTTATTAGTGTATGGCTTTTGATCATGGCATGCTATTTACGTTACCGTAAGTTGAGTCCAGAGTTACATGCTAAATCGACCTTTAAAATGCCGGGTGGCGTGTTAATGGCGTATGTGGTCATTGCATTTTTCTTGTTCACTTTAGTGATTTTGGCACTAGAGCCAGATACATTAAAAGCACTCTATGTTAGTCCATTATGGCTAGTTGTTTTAGGCGTTAGCTATCATGTGTTTTATAAACCACGCATGAAAAAACTAGGCCAAGAAACTTTTGATTAATTATTATTAATTTCAAAAAAGCCAATCATCCGTGATTGGCTTTTTTATTTACACTCTTTAATCAACTAACAAATGCTGATATTTATCGGCTTGCTTACGCAAATAGTCCCAAACTAACTTAATGCGTGGTTCATGTTGTAAATCAACAAAAGTCAGCATCCAGAAGGTATGAGTAAAGCGAACTTGCTGCTCTAAAACGACCCCAAGTTCTGGTTTATCATCTGCTAAAAACTTGGGCAAAATCGCAAGTCCTGCACCAGCACTCACAGCAATTTGTTGGGCTAAAATACTGCTGCTACGGAAGTTCGCGTTAAGCTTTAAGGGTAATCGTTCTAAACAGTACAACTCCGGGCTATAAACCAGATCATCAATATAGTTCACAAAGCGGTGTTGGGTTAAATCTTCTAAACCACGAATGGGTGGGTTCTGCGCCAGATAGTTTTGGCTGCCATAAATTTTTAAGCAGTAGTCTGATAACCGCGTAATGATGTAGGGTCCAGATGTTGGACGATCAATCGACACCACAATGTCTGCTTCACGGTGGGAGAGCTTAATCATTTTCGGTACTGGAATCAGGTCGATGGTGAGCAGTGGATATTGAATAGAGAACTCAGCCAATAAACGGGCTAAAAATGCAGTGCCAAAACCTTCAGGTGTGCCAATTCGCACACGACCTTGCAAAGGTTGATGTGGTTTCTCAATTTGTAAGAAAGCTTGTTCCATTTGCTCAACTCGAGGAACAAGTGCCATCCCTTCAAGTGTCAACTCATAACCAGTCGCTTCACGCTTAAACAGCGTGGTACCCAAAGCAAGTTCTAGGGCTTGAATCCGTCTAGCCACTGTACTGTGTTCGACACCAATAATCCGCGCAGCGTTGGTCAAGGTTTTAGTCCGCGCTAAAACCAGAAAAAAATGTAGATGATCCCAATCCACTTTCATTTTTGTTGTAATCCTTGTGCATATTTGCACAACAATCGTGCATGAATTTCCGTTGGTGGTCAAAGTTTTCTTTGTTAGTCTCAATTGAAACTGGAATAAAGAAAATACGATCAAAAAGTATTTTCTAATAATTGAACACAATAAAAATATGGCCTACGGAGAGGTTATGAACACAATCCAAAAAATCGAATTGGAAACCGCTAAATTACTCATTAACGGAAATTTTATCGAATCTGAAACACAGGAATGGCAAGACATTGTTAACCCTGCAACTCAGGAAGTAATTGGTCGTGTGCCATTTGCAACGGTTAAAGAAGTTGACGCTGCTATTCAAGCCGCACAAGATGCTTTTGCTTCTTGGCGTCAGACCCCAATTCAGGCACGTATGCGCATCATGCTTAAGTTACAAGACTTGATCCGTGCCAACATGAAAGAAATTGCACAAGTACTAACGGCTGAACAAGGCAAAACCTTGGCCGACGCGGAAGGCGATATTCAACGTGGTTTAGAAGTGGTTGAACATGCTTGTTCGATCGGCACTTTGCAAATGGGTGAATATGTTGAAGGTGTTGCGCGTGGTGTAGACACTTATACCTTGCAACAACCTTTGGGTGTTTGTGCGGGTATTACGCCGTTTAACTTCCCTGCCATGATTCCACTTTGGATGTTCCCAATGGCAATCGTGTGTGGCAATACATTTGTTTTAAAACCATCAGAACAAGATCCGTTATCAACCATGATGCTGGTTGAGCTTGCGATTCAAGCAGGTATTCCGGCAGGTGTGCTGAACGTTGTGCATGGCGGTAAAGAAGTGGTTGACCGTTTGTGTACCCATAAAGATATTAAAGCGATTTCATTTGTGGGTTCAACTGCTGTTGGAACGCATGTTTATAACCTTGCAGGGCAACATGGCAAACGTGTGCAGTCGATGATGGGTGCAAAAAACCATGTGGCTGTTATGCCAGATGCCAATAAAGAGCAAACCTTAAATGCCTTGGTCGGTGCAGCATTTGGTGCAGCGGGACAACGCTGTATGGCATTGTCGGTTGCGGTCATGGTGGGTGAAAGTAAACAGTGGATTCAAGAGTTAGTTGAAAAAGCGAAAACCTTAAAAGTAAACGCAGGCCATGAGCCAAATACTGACATTGGCCCAGTCATTTCAAAACGTGCTAAAGCGCGTGTGCTTGATTTAATTAATAGCGGTGTTGAGCAAGGGGCAGAGTTGCTACTCGATGGCCGTGATGTTCAAGTCCAAGGCTATGAATCGGGCAACTTTGTAGGTGCAACGATTTTTAGCGGCGTAAATACCGACATGCGTATTTATAAAGAAGAAGTCTTTGGCCCTGTACTTTCCATTATTTGTGTAGACACCCTTGATGAAGCGATTGCTCTTATCAATGGCAACCCATTTGGTAACGGTGTAGGTCTATTCACACAAAGTGGCGCGATTGCACGTACTTTCCAAAACTTAATTGATGTAGGTCAAGTTGGTATCAACATTCCAATTCCTGTGCCAGTGCCTTTCTTTAGTTTTACCGGTTCAAGAGGCTCAAAACTTGGTGATTTGGGACCATACGGCAAACAAGCTGTGCAGTTCTATACACAAACTAAAACCATTACCAGTCGCTGGTTTGAAGATAGCCATGAAGTTGGCAGTGTAAATACAACCATTAGTTTACGTTAAGGGGATCACGGATGAATATCGCCTTTATCGGTCTAGGCAATATGGGCGGCAGAATGGCCCATAACCTACTCAAAGCCGGACTCAATGTTTATGGATATGACCTCAGTGAAGTCGCGATTCAGCACTTTGCCGAGGCAGGTGGTGTGGTATGTGACAGCCCACAGGCAGCAGCAAAACAAGCTGATGTGGTTATTAGCATGCTGCCTGCAGCCAAGCACGTTAAAGAAGTTTACTTGGGTGAAAATGGTGTATTGGAAGTGCTAAAAGCAGGTAGCTTATGCATTGATAGCAGTACCATTGACCCACAAACTATTAAAGACATTGCCGCTGTTGCAGAGAGCAAAAATATTAAAATCTGTGATGCGCCCGTCTCTGGCGGAACCATTGGAGCTCAAGCAGGAACTCTAACCTTCATGGTAGGTGCCGATGAGCACACCTTTAACGAAGTGAAACCTGTACTTAGCCACATGGGCAAAAACATTGTTCACTGTGGTGATGTCGGTGCAGGTCAAATTGCTAAAATCTGTAACAACCTGATTTTAGGTATTTCAATGGCTGCTGTTGCTGAAGGTATGGCACTCGGTGTGAAACTCGGTATCGACCCACAAGCATTGGCAGGCGTCATTAACACCTCAAGCGGTCGTTGCTGGAGCTCGGATGTGTGTAACCCATGGCCACATATTAATGAAAATGCGCCAGCATCTCGAGGTTACCAAGACGGCTTTGCGACTCAGCTAATGCTGAAAGATTTAGGACTCGCTGTAGAGGCCGCGGGCCAAGTCAAACAGCCAGTTGTATTAGGTGGTATGGTACAGCAGCTCTATCAGCAAATGTGCATGCGCGGGAATGCCAATCTCGACTTTTCGAGCATTATTCAGCAATACCTGCCACAAGAGGCGTAACGGTAAAGCCAAAGGATGGCTTTAAACACATTAAACCCTGTCGTGAATAACAACAAATCCGGACTGAGGGAAAAGATATGATGGATTATCAAAATGCTGCACAGACTTTCGATTTGGAAAGCACTGCAAAACACATGTTATCAGGTTCACTTGATGCCTTAAATGCTTGTTATGAATGCTGTGATCGACACGCAGATGGCGACAAAATTGCACTGTATTGGCAAGGAAAAGACGGACGAAAAGAGCAATATACCTTCCGTGAACTAAAAGAATGGTCAAGTCAGTTTGCCAACTTTTTAAAATCACAAGGTGTAAAAGCAGGCGACCGTATTTCAGGGCTATTACCAAGAACACCTGAATTGATCGTGACTATTTTTGCAGCTTGGCGAATTGGTGCAGTTTATCAACCACTCTTTACTGCGTTTGGTCCAAAGGCGATTGAGCACCGTATTCAGCTTGCACAAAGTAAGCTAGTAGTGACCGACATGGGCAACCGTAGCAAGCTTGATGAAATTGAAAATTGCCCTGCAATTGTGACGGTGGCCGACGCACAAGGTACTCCACTTAAAGCAGGTGATTTTAATTTCTGGAATGAGGTGAAGCAGCAGTCCGACCAATGTGATTTGGTGATGCGTAGCATCCAAGATCCTTTCTTGCTCATGTTTACTTCAGGCACTACAGGTCCTGCTAAACCCTTAGAAGTGCCTTTAAAAGCACTGATTGCCTTTGGTCGATATATGCAAGATGCCATTGGTTTAACCGAAAAAGATTCGTTTTGGAATATTGCCGATCCGGGTTGGGCGTATGGTTTGTACTATGCGATTACTGGGCCGTTATTCTTGGGTCACGCTACCTTGTTCTATGAAGGTGGTTTCAGCACAGATAGCCTATGCCAAATTGTGAAAGATTATAAAATTAACAACTTGGCAGGTGCGCCAACAGCTTACCGCATGATGATGGCAGCTGACCCAGCACAAATGGCGCCGTTAAAAGGTCAGTTCCGTGTGGTGAGTAGTGCAGGCGAGCCACTCAACCCAGAAGTAATTCGCTGGTTTAAACAAGTGCTTGATGCTCCGATTTATGACCACTATGGGCAAACCGAAGTGGGCATGGTGGTGTGTAATCATCATGGTTTAAAACATGAAATTCATGCTGGTTCAGCAGGTTTCCCAAGTCCGGGCTACCGTGTTGCCATTGTCAATGAACAAGGTGAAGAGCTTCCGCCAGACACACCAGGAATTTTAGCGGTCGATATTAGCCAGTCTCCAATGATGTGGTTCGGCGGCTATAAAGAAAGTCGAAAATCACCTTTTGTTGGTCATTACTATTTAACTGGCGACACTGCCGAGCTTCATGCTGATGGCAGCATGAGCTTTGTTGGACGCAGTGATGATGTGATCACCACATCGGGCTATCGGATTGGGCCATTCGATGTAGAAAGTGCTTTGCTTGAACATGATGCAGTAGTTGAGGCCGCAGTGATTGGTGTGCCTGACCCCGACCGTACCGAAGTGGTTAAGGCATTTGTAATTTTAGCTGGAGATGCTCAACCTTCAGATGCACTTGCTGAACAACTCAGCCAATTTGTTAAAAGACGACTTTCTGCACATGCGTACCCACGTTTAGTTGAATTTGTGAGTGAATTACCTAAAACTCCAAGTGGTAAAATTCAGCGCTTTTTATTGCGTAATCAAGAAATTGCTAAACAACAAGCTAAAGCAGGGTAAAGGAAATAACAATGCAATTTACCGAAGAACAATTACTCATTCGTGATATGGCGAAAAGTTTCGCCCAAGAACAAATTAAGCCTAATGCCAGCGATTGGGATCGAGACGGGACATTCCCGAAAGATACCTTAGCTCAAATGGGACAACTCGGTTTTATGGGGATGCTTGTTTCAGAGCAATGGGGTGGTTCTGACACGGGTAACTTAGCCTATGTACTAGCCCTCGAAGAAGTTGCGGCAGCAGATGGCGCAACCTCAACCATTATGAGCGTACACAACTCGGTTGGCTGTGTGCCTATTTTAAAATTTGGTACTGATGAGCAAAAAGAGCGTTTTTTAAAACCTTTGGCACAAGGTGAAATGATCGGTGCTTTTGCTTTAACCGAACCACATACTGGCTCAGATGCGGCAGCTCTTAAAACCCGAGCGGTGAAAGATGGCGATGATTACATTTTAAATGGTGCCAAGCAGTTTATTACCTCGGGTGATAATGCAGGGGTCATTATTGTGTTTGCAGTGACCGATCCGAGCGCTGGCAAAAAGGGCATTAGTGCATTTTTAGTCCCACGCGAGACACCGGGTTATGAAGTAATTCGTGTTGAAGAAAAACTTGGTCTGCATGCTTCAGATACTTGCCAGATTGCACTGACCGATGTACGCATTCACAAAAGTCTCATGCTAGGCAAAGAGGGCGAAGGCTTAAAAATCGCTCTTGCCAATTTAGAAGGTGGCCGTATTGGTATTGCGGCGCAAGCAGTCGGTCTAGCACGTGCGGCACTCGAAGAAGCGACTCGTTATGCCAAAGAGCGTATTACTTTTGGAAAACCAATTTTTGAGCATCAAACCATCGCTTTTCGCCTTGCTAGCATGGCAACTGAAATTGAAGCAGCGAGACAACTGGTTCACTACGCTGCGCGTTTAAAAGAAGCAGGTCAACCGTGTCTCAACGAAGCTTCAATGGCTAAGTTATTTGCTTCAGAAATGACTGAGCGTGTGTGCTCGAGTGCGCTACAAGTGTTTGGTGGCTATGGCTATCTCAGAGATTTCCCAATTGAACGTATTTATCGTGATGCGCGTATTTGTCAAATTTACGAAGGCACGAGTGATATCCAACGTTTAGTGATTGCACGTAGTCTATAAAACCAGAACAAGGAATAAATAATGCAGTGGCAAAGTATTTTATTAGAAAAGCGTAATGGGGTTGGGTTGATTACATTAAATCGCCCTCAAGCGCTCAATGCTTTAAACAGTGAATTAATTAGTGAAATTAATCAGGCATTAGATCAGCTCGAAAAAGACCGTGAAATTGGTTGCATCGTATTGGCAGGTTCTGAAAAAGCTTTTGCCGCAGGTGCAGACATTAAAGAAATGGCTGATTTAGCATTTCCTGATATTTATTTTGATGACTTTTTCCATCTTGCAGACCGTATTGCACAGCGCCGTAAACCTCTAATTGCAGCGGTGAGTGGCTATGCGTTAGGTGGTGGCTGTGAATTGGCGCTTATGTGTGATTTTATTTATTGTGCTGACAACGCCAAGTTTGGCTTACCTGAAGTCACCTTAGGTGTAATTCCAGGTATTGGTGGCACACAACGCTTAACCCATGCCATTGGTAAGGCCAAAGCAATGGAAATGTGTTTTACCGCTCGTCAAATGGGCGCTATAGAAGCAGAGCAAAGTGGTTTAGTCGCACGTGTGTTTAGCAAAGAAGAATTACTTGAACAAACCTTACAAGCAGCTGAAAAAATTGCGGCACGCTCTTTAACTGCAAACATGATGCTTAAAGAAACCATCAACCGAGCTTTTGAAGTAAACCTTACTGAAGGCTTGCGTTTTGAAAGACGTATGTTCCATTCAATATTTGCAACATTTGACCAAAAAGAAGGAATGCAGGCATTCGTTGAAAAACGAAAGCCAAATTTTAAAAATCAATAAGAGATCAATAAAATGAATACAGAAAATCACTTAATGATTGAGCGACAAGGTAAGCTTGGCGTGATTACCTTAGACCGTGTGACTCATCTCAATGCATTGTCGCTAGATATGATCAAAAGTATTGGTGCCCAATTGGAACTGTGGCGAAATGATACTGCTATTCAGGCCGTTTTAATCAAATCAAATAGTCCAAAAGCCTTCTGTGCAGGTGGTGATATTCGCTATCTCTATGACAGTTATAAAAATGGCACGGCTGACTACAAAGGCTACTTTAGTGCCGAATATAAAATGCTAGATATACTGCGTGAATATGCAAAGCCAGTAATTGTTGTGCTTGATGGCTATGTTTTAGGTGGTGGTTTTGGCTTGGCTCAGGCTTGTCATATTGTGGTGAGCAGCGAAAAGTCTAGATTTGCTATGCCCGAAACAGCGATTGGCTTTTTCCCAGACGTTGGTGCAACGCATTTCTTGTCTCGCCTTGATGATATTGGTGTTTATATGGCAATTACGGGTGAGCAGATCAGCAGTAGTGATGCGCTTTACCTCGATTTAATTGACTACCATGTGCCAAGCGAGCAGTTACAAGCTTTGCAAGATGCTCTCGTTGAAGCGCCAAGTTTAAATAAAGAGGGAATTGAACAGATCATTACCCGATTTATTACTCGTCCTGCTGAAAGTGAGTTAAAACAATTGACGGAAGGCATCCGTAAACATTTCGGATATCAGCATTTAGATGAAATCGAGCAAAGTCTTGAAAATGAACAAGATGAAAGCTTAAAAGCTTGGGCAAGTAAGATGCTCAGTATTTTGCAGCAGCGCTCATTTATAGCCAAACAAACCAGTTTGAAACTGCAACATTTAGGCCGTGGGCTTTCTTTACCGCAGTGTATGCAGCTTGAACGTGATTTACAGGATATCTGGTTTGAACATGGTGACTTTATTGAAGGTGTCCGTGCTCTCATTGTCGATAAAGACAAACAACCCCAGTGGCAAGAACGTAATTCGAAATTTGAGCCAATTTTAGAAAAATTGAGCTAAACCGCATTACAAAAACATAAAAAGCTTAAGGAGATAAAGCGTGACCTGAAAATGCTTATGGTCAGGGCTGGTCATAAGCATAAAAAGATAAAACAAAAAAATCTAAAAAGGATATTACGATGCAAACAGTACATGGAAACGTTTCAAATACTAAAAAGTCGTCTCATCGATTAGCAGGTATCTCAAGCATGGTCGGCACCACCATTGAGTGGTATGACTTTTTTATTTACGGTGCGGCGGCGGCATTGATTTTTAATAAATTATTTTTCCCAAATCTGGATGCCCTAACGGGTGTGCTTGCTGCATTTGCCACCTATGCCGTTGGGTTTATTGGACGACCGTTAGGTGGTTTAGTCTTTGGTCATTTTGGTGACAAGATTGGCCGTAAATCGATGTTGCTGCTGACTCTGATGCTCATGGGGATCCCAACGGTACTCATTGGCTTATTACCAACTTACGAATCAATTGGTTATTGGGCTGCAATTTGTTTAGTTGTCTTGCGATTTATTCAAGGGATGGCAATGGGCGGTGAATGGGGCGGTGCTGTGCTCATGGCCGTTGAACATGCACCCGAAGGCGGTAAAGGGTTTTGGGGAAGTTTGCCTCAAGCCAGTACAGGTGGCGGTTTAATGCTAGCCTCAATTGCATTAGGACTGGTGTCGTTATTACCTGAACAAGCACTGTTTAGCTGGGGTTGGCGTTTACCATTTCTTGCCAGCATTATTTTGCTGGCAGTAGGTTGGTACATTCGAGTGAAAGTGCCTGAATCACCAGATTTTGAAAAAATAAAACAGCAGTCCGAAGAAGTTAAAGTTCCTGCTTTACAGGTTTTTAAAAACCATCCGAAGCAACTCATCACCATTATTTTGGCCCGCGCTGCCGAGAATGCATGGTTTTATATCGCTTCAACTTTTACATTGGCTTATACCACTGCACAACTTGGGATCGCACGCCAAGACATTTTGTTTGCTACCATTTGCGGTGCAATAGTCATTCTATTTATGACACCGTTATGTGGGCATTTGTCAGATAAAGTGGGTCAACGCAATATGTTCATGTTTGGTTTATGCATATTGGCACTTTACTGCTATCCATTTTTTACCATGCTCAACACAAAAGACCCAGTATTAGTCTGGACAGCAATTGTTTTAGCAATTGGCGTGGTCTTTCCAATTATGTACGCACCACAAGCTCAGCTTTTTGCCCGTCAATTTCCGGCAGAAATTCGATATAGCGGAATCTCAATTTCGGTACAGTTGGCTGGGGTACTTGGGGGTGGTTTAGCACCGTTAATTGCGACCAAACTTTTAAGTATCGGGCAGGGTAATCCTTACTTAATTATGATTTATATTGGATCTATGGCTATCGTTGCGATCATATCGACTTCATTTATGCCAAGTGATTGGCAGACTAAAACTGATGAGGCTTACCATAAGAAATCAGAATTAAATTTGAAAACCAAAATTACTGAGCAGTCTTAATATTAAGTTTGATTCTTCAAATAAAGGAAAGCCCTAATCTTTTGACTAGGGCTTTTGAAATTTAGCGAATGAAACGAGATTCGGGCTTAAGATCCTCATCTTTGCTATGTCACCAATATCTAAGACTTTGATTTAACAAACTACACTTCAATCAAGCATGCAAACATGGCATATCCATCGATAACCATTGGCGGTCCTGCACGATGGGCGCGAAAACCCGCGGCACGTAATAACCGCTCTACCCCAAGAGGTGAGGTCGTAATGAGTTGTTTTGCACCTTGTTTTCTTGCAAAGTTGATCGCTTCTTGCAGAATAGCAATAGAGACTGGGGATGACACTGCTTGATTAGCAGAGGTCGGTGGATTCGAGAAATCTACGGCTGAAAATCTTGATAATTCCCAAATTTCTGGTGAGCAAGGAATAGGCATTCCATTCATTAATTGAGGAAATATTTCACCCAGTAAATAGGGTTGAGTCGTGGGTAGTAGTCTGGCACAGCCAATAATATTGGATTCTCTATCTTGAGCGACGACGTAAGCTGTATCGATTTTATCAAATTGATCTAATTCTTCATTATTTGGACAGTTCAACTCCCAACCCAAATGTTCAACAAATACCTTGTAGCGGTAACTTTTAAATTTGGTATATAGGACTTCTGAAAAATTATTTTGGAATCCAGCAATAACATTCATTACAAGTGCTTCCACTTATTTTTCAGGCGACTTTACTCGACAGCTGAAAAGGTGGTAACTGTAAGAATTTACAGGTTTCTAAGAGAAATTTGGACTTAATTTAGTCTTTGTTTGCGTTGTATTGATTTGAGCATAAATGAACTGTTCCCAAAATAAAGAATCTATTTTTTTTTCGATTAATGTTTCAGTAACATCAAATCCAATATCTGTACCAGATAAATCAACAATCATGATATTGCTTCGAGGTAGCCCAATTCGTTTTAAGCTAGCAATTCCATTGTTCTCAATAAATTCCCAGTCCCATCCAGTACTTAAAGCTGGGCTCCGTGATGTTGCCCATTCAGTAAACCCACAATATAGAATTTGAGAGTCTTCAATTTGTGTAGTTTCAACAATAGATATGAGGTGTTGGAGGGGGTAATTCATAAGCTGGATTTCATTCATCCGAATAAAACCATCTGTTGAGATTGAAAAATCAGGGGGGATTGTGACCATGCTACCTATTCAAGTGACTTGAATTACAGTTCTATAGATAAATAACATAAATTATTGCCAACAAAATACTGTTAAGTTTTACAGGTTAGCCTTAATCCAGCGGTACACAACGTTAAGCTGTTCTTTAGAAAGTACTTCAGGCAGGAAGTTTTACTTACGCAGAAATTGACCCATCTATAGCTTCAATATGAGAGTTGCTTGTTTCAAGGCCATCAACAGTTTAAGTTTTTCATATGTATTGTAGATAATATCTATCCTATTATTAAAATAATATTTTAGAAATCATTATCATGATTATGCGTTTCATTAAATAATAAATAAAAATTTATACTTCTAGTATCACTAGTAGATGTTATTCTTTAGTTAAATTAATAGAAATATACAAATAAGAAGGAATAATAGGCTCTTTTTAAAAATAAAAAATACTCATTTTTGGAATAAAATGCATCCTGTAAATTTGAGGCTTTCAAGCATAATTCGCATGTGCAATATAACAACCTTAAAAAGCTTTCTGAACCAGTTTATCCGAAAAATTTACCACCCTCTCAGGCTCAAAAATGTTGTTAATTGGATTATGAATTCACTATATGCAACTAAATAAAAATGATTTATGCATGAGGTTTAATGAGAGTAAATGGAAAATTGGCAAGAAGATCTACTATCAGCATCCCTGATGGTAAAAAATCAATATCAGCTATTTGAGGTAGTCAAATCTACAGCTTCAAAGCTTGGATTTGATTATTGTGCTTATGGTATGCAGTCGCCATTATCTATTGCTGAACCAAAAACAATTATGTTGAATAATTATCCCGAAGCATGGCAGAAGCGTTATGTTAAACAGCAATATGTGAGGGTAGATCCAACCGTACAGCATTGTATGCTATCACTTCAACCTCTTGTCTGGTCGAGCCAATCTGCGAACACACAATCTCAAAAAGATTTTTGGGAGGAGGCACGTTCTTATGGTTTAAATGTCGGTTGGGCACAGTCAAGCCGTGATTTTATTGGTACAAGGGGAATGCTAACACTCGCAAGATCCACTGACCAATTATCAGAAAAAGAGCAGAAAGCTCAATATACCAATATGTTTTGGCTATCTCAGACAGTACATTCCAGTATTGCTAAAATTGTGAATGAAACAGAATTTGCTCAATTTAATCTTTATTTAACGAATCGGGAAAAAGAGGTTCTACGTTGGACTGCGGAAGGAAAAACGTCAGCAGAGATTGCTCAGATTCTCGGTGTAACTGAAAGAACAGTAAATTTTCATCTCGGAAATTCAATGCAGAAGTTAAATGTGAATAATAAAATTTCAGCAGCGATTAGAGCTGTAATGTTAGGGATTTTATAAAGTTAGATATATAGAAATATAATAATTAATTTTAATAAAATAAATTATTGTTAGATGTTTGTTTAAAATGGGGTTAATTGAGAATTGTTTAATTTAATAAAATTTTAATTGAAGTCGAATTTATATGGATAATCTTATTTATAAAAGTTTTTAAAATTGATTTGATGGGGTTGTTTAATAATATTTTCACTTAATGATAAAATAAAGAATAAATGAAATTTATAGTTAAAAATATTTTATTAATATTATTGTTTTAAAATTTGGTATTGGCATTTTATCGGTTCTTAGAAGATAAAATTTATTAATTTATAGAGTTGTATATCAGTCAAGGCGCTGTACATAGCTTCATGCTATTCAAGTACAAATTAAAGCAGATTTCTTTAGGAACTTTATCCTTATAAATAAAGGCTGTGAGGAGACCTTACCTGAATTATTTATTGCCCTTAAGAAAAGCAAATAATCAGTACGTTAGATTGTAAATACAAGATATCTAATCAAGAGACTTACAAAATAAGAATACGAACAGGCCATATAGTTGGCATGCTAAAACCTTGCGTAACACTATTAAATATTAACCCAATAAGGGCAAAAATTGAGTTAGAGGTTTAATTTAATTGCCAGCCTTCACAATATTGAACTGAATAAAAATTAATTTATGAAAGATATCTAATTTCTTAATTCTTAATAAAAACAGGCCAACCTGTAAAACCTTACAGGTGTAATAAAAAACACTCGCACATAAAATATAATGTGAATTTATATTTTAAACAAAAAATATATTTATTTTTTATTAAAAGCCCCAGCTAGAAGCGTCATTTCTGAATTAGCGAGTTTAAAGGGTGAATTATAATTAATCGGAGTAAGTTATGGCTGTAATGGGTACGGATAATATCCTTGCAACTTTGGAATCCCACGCAAATTCAAATGGAGCTAGGATTGCTTTCGAGTATTTAGGGCGCCAATCCGGTGGAATTCAATCTCTGACGTATGCAGAGCTGAACGAGCAAGTTCAACGTCAGGCCCAAATCTTAATGAATCTTGTAGATAGCGGTGATCGCGCCGTGTTGCTGTTTGAGCCAGGATTGGACTTTATCGTATCGTTCTTTGCCTGTTTAAAAGCTAAAATTATCGCAGTACCTGTCAGCTTGCCTTTTAACCGCAATGGTTTTTCTAATATTTTGAATATTATGAATGACTGTGAGCCAAAGATAGTACTCACAACCAAAAAGATTCTTGAGCTATCGGGTCTTATCACATTAAAAGCCCAAAACGAAAGTTTAATATTGCATGCTGTTGATGCCCAATTGCAGCGTGACTTAGTGGAAAAGGATTTTCCACATATTGCTGAAGACGATATCTGCTTCCTTCAATACACCTCAGGGTCAACTGGTTGGCCTAAAGGGGTAATCGTCACCCATAAAAACATCATGGCAAATGAAGTCATGATTGCTGAAGCTTTTGGCACACAAGCGGATGATATCGGTCTTACATGGCTACCTGTTTATCATGACATGGGATTGATCGGCTCAGTTTTGCAGACCGTGTATGTAGGTCTGACCTGCTATGTAATGTCACCGCTGGATTTTATTCGTAAACCTCTTAAGTGGCTGCAATTCATTAGTGAAAAAGGTGTCACGATTAGTGGCGGACCAAACTTTGCCTATGAATTGTGTCTGCATCGCATTTCGGATGAGGACGCAGCAGCGCTTGATCTGAGCCGTGTGCGTGTGATGTTTAACGGTGCCGAGCCAATCAAAGCTCATGTTATGCAACGCTTTATGGAGAAGTTCAATACTCAGTCGAAATTGAGAATGGATACTTTCTTGCCGTGCTATGGCTTGGCAGAAGTTACGCTCTTAGTCAGTGGTGTGACTGGTCCACTCAATGCTATTTCAATTGATCGTGAAAAGTTGAATGCCAATTTGGTGCAGACCAGTCAAGATCAGGCAGCCGTACAAATAGTAAGCTGTGGCAAGATTTCCGCACATATTGATTGTCGTATTGTTAATCCACATACCCGCAAAGAGGTAGGGGCTGATGAAGTCGGTGAAATCTGGCTAGCAGGTGAGAGTGTCACTGCGGGTTACTGGCAGAAGCCAGAGGTCAATCAGGAAACCTTTGCTGCAACCATCCTCGATAAGGCAGATAAGCCTAGTCAAGTGCACTACTTGAGAACTGGTGATATGGGCTTTGTTAAAAACGGAGACCTGTATGTGACTGGTCGCCTTAAGGATGTGATCATCATCCGTGGCAAAAACTATTACCCACAAGATATCGAGTGTTCTGTTGAAACAGCACATCCTGCTGTCCGTAAAGGCTGTGTCGCAGCAGTGAATTTCGATAATTCTGACGGTGTCACGGTTGTGCTTGAGATCAAAAAGAAGTCGATAGACAAGACACTTAATTTTGAAACCATCAGAACTCAGGTTAAAGAACAAGTCGCGGCTGATATCGGTTTGCCTGTAGAAGGTGTTTATTTGCTGCATCAAGGTCGGATAAACAAGACCACTAGCGGAAAAATTAGAAGAAGAAAAATTAAAGAGCAGATCGAGCGCGGTCAACTAATCTGTTTAACCCATCCAAACCGTAGAACGGTGATGGCTCGAAACTATGTCAAAAATGGCTTAGACATCATCCGTGATCGTGAGCAGAGGGGACAACTGATTCGTTATAGCTCCAATCTACTCAACTCAATGGTCAAGGAACGAGAAGTGCGCGCGCTTATTTTTAATCGATTGAAAAGTGCTTTGTTTTAATCCTTACCCTTTAATCATTTGAGCAAAAACTCATGTCACTTACATCTAATTTGCGGCAGTTTCAATCTGCTGCTCGTCTGGAGCAAATTTTAGGCTCCGTACATGATACTAACAACGATTTTTCTTGGTCCGCTGCCATTGAGCGTGATGAGAAGGAGCAATACCCTCAGCGTGCTGTTGATTTTCTGAATGCCGTCGGCATGAACCGTTTTTATGTACCTTCAGAGCTTGGAGGTCGTATGGAAATTGGTGAAGAGTTGCTATATCTGCATCGTGTGCTGGCACGACGTGATCTAACCATCAACTCGACCTATAGCACGAATGCTTGGTCTGTGATCGTATGGATCGGCGGTAATGCGAATCAATGCCAAAACATTGCTAGTCGAATTTTGAGTGGTGCTGCACCAGCGCTGGCTTATAGTGAAAAAGCGCACGGAGCTGACCTGCTATCTAGTGAAGTAACTGCACAAGCTACTGAAAGCAAGTATGTTTTGAATGGCGAAAAATGGTCAATCAATCGCGCTACTCTAGGTGACTCTTTAAGTCTGATTGCTAAAACGTCGGATGACCGTGGACCACGTAGCCTCAGTGCATTCTGGCTTGATAAGCGTCATATGGTTTCTAAAGGAACTTATAGCCTGAACCGTCTGCCAACAGTGGGTATGCGCGGATTAGATATCAGTGGTATTGGCTTTAACAATGCTGAAATTCACAAAGATGCTCTGATCGGTGAAGAAGGTCAGGGCTTAGAGCTTGGACTCAAGACGCTACAGGTGACGCGTGCATATTGCAGCAGCTTCTCTTTGGGTGCGGGCGATACGATGCTGCGCATCGCGACTGAGTTTGCTATTGAGCGTGAGTTATATAACAAAAAAGTAATAAGCATTCCGCTGGTGCGTGAGCAACTGGCTACAGCCTATGCCTATCTATTGGCTGCTGAGGTGTTGTCACTCGTTGGTGCGCGTGGGTTACATGTTTGTATCAATCAGTTCAGCACATGGTCACCGATCATTAAGGTACTGGTGCCTGAGTATGTAGAGTCACTCGCTAAGATCACTTCCTCAGTGCTTGGGTCACGTTTTTTCTTAAGAAATGCATATGCTGATGGAATGTACCAGAAAGCGTTCAGAGATCATCTGATTGTTAGTGTGTTTGACGGCAGTAGCACCGTCTGTCTAGACAGCCTGAGTTTTCAGCTCAAATCTGCCAATAAAGGCCGTAGCAAAAAAGTAAACCATCTCGACCAAGCCGAAGCTAAAGCACGCTATCACCAGTTATATGACTTACAGGTGAAGACGGATGCTATTGATTTTCGTGAGCTTGAGATTTTCAACCGCGATGGTGACTTGGTGATGGAGTCACTGGGAACGATCATCGGGATGCTTAACGATGCGGACGTTACAGAGGGACTGACTGCTGAGATTCTGTCCCCGCTACGTGAACGTGCTGATCAACTTCTTATCGAGCAGCACACGCTAGATCAAAAAATTCAGGATTATTTCTCAAATTCAGAAGCGGCCAAAGAGTTTGAAACATTACGTTTCAGCTTGGCCCGTGACTATGCTGAGTTATTTTCTCGCATTGCTGTGCTGGGTTTTTGGATATTTAACCGTCATGGCTTAAGACCTGCTTTACAGGATGGTGCGTGGCTGATCATTTTCCTAAATGCTGCTGAAGGGCAGGCATCCCCTCCAATGACATCACTACGTGAAAGCACATTGGCAGATCTGCTAGACCGAATTTCAACCAACCATATGTTATCTGTCATCGATTTTGCACTGGCACCACGTGATGCCAAGCCGGTTAAAGAGGAGATTACCCCATGAATAAAGATAAAGCTTACTGGAGCGCAATTATTCGTACGCTAGTAGCCAAAGAAATGCGCGTAGAGCCTGAGACGATTAATCCAGATCAAAAATTTACCAGTTACGGTCTTGATTCGATCGTTGCTTTGTCTGTGTCTGGGGATTTAGAAGATCTGACAAAACTAGAGCTTGAACCGACACTACTATGGGATTACCCGACAATTAATGCGTTGGCTGAATATCTTGTTTCTGAGTTGCAACAGGGAGTTGCTTCGTGAATAACCTTGTACGACTAGAACCAGAAGTTCTGTCACGTCATGCGATTTCTGCAGAACAGCTTGGCATCTGGTATATCCAGCGCCTTGAGTCGACCTGCAGTGCCTACAATATGGTGGTGGCCTTTGATGTGAAGGTCAACCAACCATTAGGCAATAAGCCGATGGAGATTCTAGAAGCGGTAATGCATGATTATCCGCTGCTACGTGTAAGTATGCCTGCCAATGATCAGGGTATTGAGCAACTTATCTGGGATCGAATCTATCCTAATATCGTCTTCTCTGATGCTCGCCATGTTGATGCATCTGATTTGACACAATTGGTCGAGCAGGATACTAAACAGCCGTTTGACCTAACTCAGCCACCGCTGTGGCGTATTCATTGTTATGAACGTGGTGAAAATCACTATGTGATTGCAGTCGTGATTCATCATGCCCTCATGGATTTCTGGTCGATTGGTCTCTTGCTGCGCGATGTCGGCAAACGTTTTGGACTAGTTACAGAGTCGGATACAGTGAATGGAATCGAGTTCGCACAGTATGCTGATAAGCAGCAGAGTACTGTGATTGACGATGCTGATGAGAGTCTACTTTTCTGGAAAAATGCGTTACAACATGCACCACATGTGCATAGCATTCCGCTTGATTATCCTCGACCTGCTGTGCAGCAACACAAAGGTAGCTCACTGGTGTTCCGTGTGCCTGAGTCAGTGTCGTCTGGTCTTGTGAACTTAGCGAAAGATTATGAGATCACGCTGTTTGGACTCGTACTCTCTGGCTTCTATATCCTGCTACACAAGCTATCAAATGAAAATGAACTCGTTATTGCTACACCTGTAGCTGGTCGACTTGAGCGCTCGTTGCGCAATGCGCTGGGGCAGTTTGTCAATACGATTGCTATTCACATGGACATTGATGCTGACCAGACTTTACGTCAATTTACACAGCAGGTTCAGGAACAATTAAGACAGAGCCTCAAGCATCAAAAAGTTGCCTTTTCCAGAGTGGTTGAAGCTGTTTCACCAAAGCGTGATGGCAGTATTAACCCATTAGCTCAGGTGGGGATGTTCTGGGAACGTCTAGGTGGCATGGATGAGTTTAAAGAACTACTCCTGCCAATCCAGACCCCAGCGACTTTGGTCGGCCAAGACCTGACCTTAGGAAGTTTTCCAGTTCGCCAGCAAGAAGGTCAATTAGATCTTACGCTGGAAATGGGCGGTGAATACCAAGGCGAACTGGTTGGTGTATTGAAATATAACTCCGAGCTATTTTCTGCACAGTCTGCCGAGAATATGGTGCAACTGCTGCAAGCTGTACTATCAGAGATGGTGGCTCATCCTGAACGTAAGATCGTTGAGTTAGATATTGCACCTGATTATGTGGATGGCATCCAGTTTGAGGCCCTACGTGGACAGGCGACTGATTATCCTCAACATGATCTACTGGCAATGATTCTAAAGCAGATTGATGAGCGTGGTGAAAATCATGCTTTGACCTCGAAGGATCATGCAGTTAGCTATCGTGAGTTAGGTCAACATATCGCTGGTATTGCTGAATATTTGCGTGCGCATGGCGTTATTCGTGGTGATCGTGTAGGTCTGATGTTAGATCGCACAGCTTTATTGCCAGCAGCAATCCTCGGGATCTGGGCAGCAGGAGCAGCTTATGTACCGCTAGATCCTAATTTCCCAAGTGAACGTTTGCACAACATCATCGAAGATGCTGAACCTAAAGTCATCTTAACTCAAACCGAGTTGATGGATGCTCTTAACGTTTCTGTGCCGCGTTTAGATATCAATCAAGCTGGCGTTGTGCCACTGGAGCAAGTGCGCGAGACGCTGGCCTTTGGTGAAACCGCTTATGTGATGTACACCTCAGGCTCGACAGGTAAGCCTAAAGGTGTGCGTATTGGGCATCCTTCAATCATCAATTTCTTGCTATCTATGAATGATAGGTTGCAAGTAACGACTGAGACTCAGTTGTTAGCAATCACCACTTATGCATTTGATATCTCGATTCTTGAGTTGCTCATTCCGCTGATGTACGGCGGTGTAGTACATGTTTGCCCACGTGAGGTATCACAAGACGGCAATCAATTGGTGGATTATCTAAATACTAAATCTATCAATGTTTTGCAGGCAACACCGGCTTCTTGGAAAATGCTCTTAGATAGCGAGTGGAGCGGCAATACAGGGTTGACTGCACTCTGTGGAGGCGAAGCACTAGATACTATTCTTGCAGAAAAACTGCTGGGTAAAGTCGGCTGTCTTTGGAATGTGTATGGACCAACCGAAACTACAGTGTGGTCTAGTGCAGCTCGTATCACCGATGCAAAGTGTATTGATTTAGGCGAACCACTAGCGAACACCCAGCTTTATGTTCTTGATGAACAGCAACGTTTAGTCCCACCGGGCGTCATGGGTGAGCTTTGGATTGGAGGTGATGGTCTAGCAGTTGATTACTGGCATCGACCTGAACTGACAGATGCTCAATTTAGAACTTTGCCATCTCTACCAAATGCTGGTCGACTCTATCGTACCGGAGATAAAGTTTGTCTGCGTACGGATGGAAGTTTGACTCATCATGGACGTCTAGATTTCCAAGTCAAGATTCGTGGATTCCGTATTGAACTAGGCGAAATCGAGAATGTTATCAAACAGATCGACGGTATCACCGATGCAGTTGTACTGGTTAAGAGTACAGCCAGCAACGATCAAAAACTGGTGGCTTATTTAACTGGACATGAGATTGACATTGCTAGTTTGAAAAAGACGATGCAAATCCATCTACCAGCTTACATGGTACCAAATACGTTTATGACGTTGGATGAATTTCCAATGACGGCCAACAATAAGTTGGATCGTAAAGCGTTTCCTGAGCCTGTGTTTGAACAAAGTAACGATTATGTTGCACCACGTGATCCGATTGAAATTGAACTGTGTACTACTTTTGAGCAGATTTTATCGGTTAAACGGGTTGGTATACATGATGACTTCTTTGACTTGGGTGGACATTCGTTACTTGCTGTGAAGCTTGTTAATCACCTCAAAAAAGCATTTGGTACCGAACTATCAGTTGCTTTGCTGGCCCAATATTCCACTGTGGAGAGTTTGGGTGAGATCATTCGTGAAAATAAAGAAATTAAGCCTTCCATTGTAATTGAACTACGCCGTGGAACTTACGAGCAACCACTGTGGTTGTTCCATCCAATTGGTGGTAGCACCTTCTGTTATATGGAACTTTCGCGCCATCTCAATCCGAAACGTACCTTGCGTGCTATTCAGTCTCCTGGACTGATTGAGGCAGATGCTGCAGAAGTGGCAATCGAAGATATGGCAACGCTCTATATTGCTGAAATGCAAAAGATGCAGCCTGAGGGACCTTATTTCCTCGGTGGATGGTGCTTTGGTGGTGCGATCGCATACGAGATCAGTCATCAGCTGCGTCAAATGGGACAGCAGGTCACAGGTATTGTCATGATCGATACCCGTGCTCCAATTCCAGAGAATGTACCTGAAGATGCTGATGATGCGATGCTTTTGTCTTGGTTTGCCCGTGATTTGGCTGCGCCTTATGGCAAGAAGTTGACGATCCCAGCGCAATACTTGCGTGAATTGAGTCCAGATCACATGTTTGATCATGTGCTTAAAGAAGCCAAGGCCATCAATGTCCTGCCTCTAGATGCAGACCCCTCAGATTTCCGACTTTACTTTGATACCTATTTGGCGAATGGCATCGCACTCCAGACTTATTTCCCAGAGCCTGAAGAGTTTCCGATTCTTTTTGTGAAGGCCAAAGATGAACCAGAAGATTTTGGGGAAAGCCTAGGTTGGGATCAATTGGTTAAAGACACCTTTAAACAGGTGGATCTTCCTGGTGACCATTCATCAATTATGTACGCTGAGAATGTCGTGGCTGTTGCCCAGACAATTGATCAGATGTATCCAATTCCCGCATAAGAAATACAAGAAGGTAGAACCACTATGGTGACCATAGAACATGCTTTCCTCATACCGGCCGAGATTGACAAGGTTTTTAACTATCTTGCAAACCCGGCCAATGATGCAGGTTGGCAATTGTCGTGTAAGCATTCTGAACTGCTAGACAATACTCCACGTGTGGGCAGCAAGTATGAAATCGGTTTTAGCTTTATTGGTCGTGAGATGTCCTTTAAAGGTGAAATTACACATCTAGTACCGAATGAATTGTATGCGTTTAAAGTAGTGGAAGGACCCTTTCACTACACTGGGACTTACCGTTTCAAACCACATGCAGAAGGTACTTTGATTGAATGGGTGTTTGAGGCAGAGCCAGGCAGCTTTTTTGGTGTATTGCCCCCAGCACTGCTAAAAAAGATGGTTCTTGCTCAGTTTAAAAAAGATGTTGCTAATCTTGAAGCATTGGCTCAGAAGGGTGAAGCCTATGAGTCGGTTGGCAACGATGGTAAGCAAACGCATGAGACCAATAGTAAACCACTTCGTAAAACTCATCAGATGATGGAACAATACGCGCGTTGGATTCTCAGACATCGCCGTATTGTACTGACTGTGGTGATGCTTTTAACGCTTGCTTTGGCATATCTCGCATCTGGCGTAAAAATTATTATTGACCCAGATGCGCTTGCCCCCAAAGGTCATCCTTATATCACCTCCACCAAGCTGATTGAAAAGAAATTCGGCTCCAAGTACATGGTCGTGATCGGTATTACGCCGAAGCAGGGAGATATTTATCAGCCGCAAGTGTTAGAAAAAGTTAAACGTATTACTGAAGAAGTTGATAATGCTCCGGGTGTGGTTCGATCTACTCTAATGAGTCTGGCTGCACGTCAGGCCAAAGGGATCACCGCTAATTCAGATGGATTTGATGCCAAGAAACTACTGCCGAATAGTTCTGTGACCGAGAGTGATGTCGATCACCTGAAAAAACTGTTGGCACTGAATCCGATCTATATGAATTCGGTAGTATCTAAAGATCAGAAAACTGCTGCTATTTTGCTTGAACTTGAGGAAAGTCCAGAAGGCTTCCAAAAGATGATGGGCCCGATCAACAAAATCGTAGCGGCTGAACAGTCTAAGGATATGACCATCAGTGTTGGTGGTAATCCAGTCTATTTAGATAAAGCCGAAGATTACTCTAAGCGTATCAATATCTTGTTCCCAATTGCCGTGTTGGTTATTGGATTATTGCACTTCGAAGCATTCCGCAGTAAACAAGGCCTGATCCTGCCATTGGTTACAGCTTTGCTGTCTGTAGCATGGGGTATGGGCATGATGGGGCTGTTTAAACAGCCAATGGATATTTTTAACTCTCCTACACCAATTCTGATTCTGGCCATCGCGGCAGGGCACGCCGTGCAGTTGCTCAAGCGATACTATGAAGATTTTGATCGTCTGATTGCCCAAGGGATGGAGCCTAAAGCTGCAAATAGCGAAGCCGTAGTGCAGTCTATGGTTCGTGTTGGTCCGGTTATGATATTGGCTGGGGGAATTGCAGCGGCTGGATTCTTCTCTCTGTTGACCTTTAATATTCCGACTATCCGTTCATTCGGTATTTTTACGGGAATCGGGATCATCAGTACGCTGATCATTGAGATGACTTTTATTCCTGTACTTCGCTCGATGTTACCACCGCCTTCGGTTACTAAGGTTGCACGCAAAGGTTTGCCGATCTGGGACTGGATTCCAAAACGCATTGGTGATGTCATTTTGTCAGTTCGTCCGCGAATGATGCTAATGACTGTGATTGCAGTACTGGGCGTTTTTCTTGCTCTCGGCACGAGTCGTATTGTGGTGGATAACGATAGCCGAAACTTCTTCTCGCGCGATCTACCAATGCAGCAAGACGACAGATTTTTGAATCAGTCTCTTGGTGGCACAAACAGTCTCTATATCATGGTCGATACCAAAGTTCGTGATGGTATTGAAAACCCAGAAATCCTAAAAGCGGTTGATAATACAGAGAAGTTCGCGAATTCAATTCCAGAGGTTGGTAAAACCATCTCTATCGTTGACTATATCAAAAGAATGAATCAGGCAATGAATGCTGATCAGCCACAGGCATTTCAGGTTCCAGCAACCAAAGATGTGGTTGCTCAATATCTGCTGTTGTATTCAATGTCTGGTGAGCCGACTGATTTTGAATCTTACATTGATACAACTCAACGCTATGCCAAGATTACGATTCTGCTAAAAACAGGTAGTAATCACCGTATTAAAGAAATCCTTGAGTCGCTAAAAACATATATGGCGGGTCAATTGGGTGATAAAGCTGTTGTGAGTTTCGGTGGTGATGTGACTCAAACCATTGCTTTAACTGAAACCATGGTTCACGGCAAGCTCATGAACATTCTACAGATTTCATTTGCCGTATTCTTTATCTCTGCGCTAGTTTTCCGTTCGTTCTCTGCGGGACTCATTGTCCTGACACCACTTCTATTCTCGATTCTTGCGATCTTTGGTGTGATGGGCTGGCTCGACATTCCGCTCAATATTCCGAACTCTCTGATCTCAGCCATGGCGGTTGGTATTGGTGCAGATTATGCCATTTACTTCCTCTATCGCTTGCGAGAAATCTTGAGTGAAGAGGGCAGTGATATCAAAGATGCTATTCGTAAAACTTTAAGTACTGCTGGTAAGGCTTCGCTTTTTGTTGCGACTGCTGTTGCTGGTGGGTATGGCGTATTGTCCTTATCGCAAGGCTTTCATGTGCATCAATGGCTAGCGATGTTTATTGTGATTGCGATGCTTTTCAGTGTATTTGCAACCTTAATTATGGTACCTACAATGATTCTAATGTTGAAACCTCGTTTTATCTTTCCCTCAAATAAGAAGAACATTACCGTTGCACAAACTGTTGTGACAAGTCTCTTGTTGGGTACGGCGCTCACAATGTCGATGCCTAAAACATCTCATGCAGATGAGGTTCAAGACATTGTTAGCCGTAGTGATGATGCCTCTAAGTTCTTGTCTTCAAGTGCTAGTGCTAAATTTGTGCTGACATCTAAAAGCGGCGAGCAACGCGTACGTTTGACTAAAAATATGACTAAGCTTGCTGGAAATACTCAGAACAATATGCGTTTGACTGAATTCATCTCACCAGCAGATGTACAGGGAACCACGACGCTGTTGATTGAGAATGCAAAAGGCAGTGATAGCATGTTTGTCTATTTGCCTGCATTAAAAAAAGTACGTCGTTTGGCATCAGCGAATAAGGGCGATGCTTTTATTGGTACGGACTTTAGTTATGGTGATGTGCTTGGTTATAAGCTAAGTGACTGGAAGTACACTAAACTAGCAGATGGCAAATTTAATGGCAAAGATTGCTACACGATTGAAGCAACGCCAATCAATAATACTGTGAAGAGTGACTTTGGTTATAGCAAACGTCGCATGTGTATCCTCAAAGACAACTTTGTTACAGCAACCATCGATATTTGGGATACTGCAGGTAAACCGTTAAAGCATATTGAGTTCACGGATATCCGTCCTTACGGCAAAGTGAAACCAAGATGGCAGGCCATGAAATCTATGGCGAAAAATCTGCAAACTCAGCATATGACACAAGTTATCGTCAATGATTTTGTCGCAGAGAAAACCTTATCCGATAAGCTTTTCTCACCGCAGAGTCTTGAAAAATGACGCAAGGTGCCTATTGGGTATTTGTATGCTGCAGTAGCTTTATGCTACTGCAGCATACTTATGCAGATGACAGCGAAATTAGTTTTGTGAGCCAGAACTCAGCCAGACTCGATGTGTGGTCATCAGATCGTAATTTAAGTTCGTTAAAAAACATTGGACAAGCAAGCTTCTGGTCCAATGGTACGCTCAAGTTTAATCCAGAGTTTAAGATCCATTACGACATAAATATTGGAGACGAAACGGACCATACTGCAAACCCAGATCAAGTGAGTAAGGTAAATCGCAACTTACGTGAATTGTATGCCTCTTATAACTGGGATCAGACAGTCTATGTCGATATTGGTCGCCAGATTGTAGTCTGGGGGAGAGCTGATGGGATTAATCCGACAGATAATCTATCGCCCCGTGCCTATACGCGCCTAGTGCCCGATGAGACTGATCAACGTCTTGGAAATGATGCAATCAAATTGACATATATTCCTGAATCAGGAACCAATAAATGGACAGCATTGTGGTATCCGCGTAGTCGTTCAGATGTGATTCCATTGCGCCAGATTTCTGGTGTTCAGTATGACATAGACCGTAAGAGCCGTCCTATGTTTGCAGTACGTTGGGATTATTCTGTAGATGGTCTAGATGTCGGGGCATCATATTTTTCAGGTTTAGATCACATGCCTGATCTATCACTACAGTCGTTATCTCCAACAGGAGCAACATTACAACTGAAAAATAATCCTATGTCCGTCTATGGATTTGATTTCAGTTATAACCATAACGATATCGTATGGCGCGGTGAAGCGGCATATACCCACACTGACTCGAATGGTAGTGAAGATCTTACGCACAAAAAAAATAATCTGACCGTGGTCATGGGTCCAGAATTAGCATTGAAGAATTCCACGCTAAGTTTGGTTGGCGTATATAAACATACGGAGGACTTTAGATCTGCCGACAGCTTAACAAATCCAGTATTGAGAGAAGTTTACCGTTATCAACAAACAATCAGTGATCAATATGAGCAGGATCAGTATGGAGCTATGCTGCGCTATGCACTTAACCTACTGAATGATAATCTAAAATTAGAAGTAACAGGATTCTACTTTGCACCAGAGCCTAATGAATTGTTGAGAGTACGTATTAATTACAGCCTTGATGATCACTGGCAATTGAATGTAGGTGGAGATCGCTTCTGGGGTAGAAATGATACGGTGTTAGGACAATTTAGAGATAACAGTCTGGTGTATGCCCAGGTTCGATATAATTTTTAAGATAATTCGCTCCAAAACAATGCTGGGAGTGCCCAGTCCCTAATAAGGTGATTTATGGATAATTTAAATAACGCAAAAAAAGATAATTTTTCACGGAAGACCATATTAGTAACAGGTGCAGCAGGTTTTATTGGTAGCAGACTGATCGTTGATCTTCTGCGTGAAGGCCATCAGGTGATTGCTGCGCTGCGTAATGCTGCAACCAAGAAAGATAAGCTGTTAGGTTTCATTGCAACAGAAGGGCTGGTCGATCCGTCTATTTCGTTTGTCGAATATGATTTAAGCCGCGATTTTAAGCTGGACTCTCTGCTAGCGGATGCTCAGGCAAAGATCCATGTGATTTATCATCTTGCTGCATCCTTTAATTGGGGCATTAGCAAAGCTGAAGCTGAGCGTACCAATATTAAGTCAGGACTTGCCTTGATTGAATGGGCTGCAACATTGAAGCAGCTTGAGCGATTTATCTGGATTGGTGGATATCGTGTGGCTACTCCGCCACAAGAGTCAGCTGATGAGTTGTATTGCAAACATGGTGGCTATGAAGCTTCAAAAATTTTGGGTTATCAAGCTTTCATTGAGGCCTGTAAGCGTTTAAATGTGCCATGGACTGCAATAAATCCAGCGACGGTCATTGATGGTTTTTATAACTATGGCGATATGCAATATATCGGTGTTGCTGACATGATTGATAAGCTCTATCAGGGACGTCTGCTGGCATTGCCAGGTGGTCGTGATACATTCCTGCCACTATGCAATATGCAGTATATCGTGAGCTTTTTGATCCGAACGATGTCTTATCCTGAGACTATTGCTCAGGAGTATATGTTGCTTGATCCTGCGACGCCGAAATTTCATCGTCTCGTTCACCTAGCTGCCGAGCATTTGGGAGTTAGCACACCATATTTACAAGTACCCAAAGGTCTATTAGAGAAATTACCTGAGGTATTGCTTGATGGTTCTAAAGAACAACTCTCTTTCATTTCTACCGAGCACTATCATGTTGCTGGGGCAGAGGCGATGGCAGCGAAAATGGGCATCGCAGACCTGATCAATGTCACTCCTTATTTTTCTCGTTGGATTGATCGTTTGGTGCTTACACGCTTTGGTCGTATGCAAGTATCAACACCTAATTCTTTTAGCTATCAGAATCGATATTGGACAGAAATCTATACTAAACAGCCGATTAGTTCTGACACCTCATCTGCATTATTTTTACATGGGATTCCATTTGATAGTGCATGCTGGTCTCCAATCATCAATAAAATTACATACGACCAGGTCGCTATGATGGACCTGCCGGGACTTGGGCGTTCAGGCAGTTATGAGATGATGGAAGACAACAGCCATCAATTTATTGATGCCGCTGCAAAGCTTTTAGCGCCAAATAGTGTTGTTATTGCGCATTCGTTAGGAGGTCTCTTTGCGTTGAATCTTGCAAAGAAATATCCAGATAAAGTTGCACGTCTTATCCTCATATCGCCTTATTTTGTTCAGGCGCAGGCCGCTAAAATGTTTCAGATAAAAACCATATCTAATCTGATTTTCCGTTTTGTGCCAAAAGATATGATTGCTAAAGACCTACATCCAGATGGACAACAAAATCCGTCTGTTGGTTATGCGATGGATTCATTACGTCGAGTGTCGGTAGCCAAGCATATTAGTGAGTACATGCACCGTATTAGTTTGCCGCAGCAGCGAGCAACTCAGACAGCTTTGTTAAATGAGCTTCGTTCTAAAGTTGAAATCATTGTGGGAGATAAAGATCCAGTTGTTACCACAATAAGCTCAGATATTCCTATACATATTATCGCTGGCGCAGGCCATAATCCGCACGTTACACATGTAGATGCGGTTTCTGACTATCTCGCACCTGTTCTGATGAAATACAACAGCACTACCGCTTCCTAATGTCTGATCGTGCCCAAGTGCAGGTTTATGTCTGCCCAGTTTCACGGGTACCACAAGACCATTTGGTATTGAGTCATTATCTCGGCTTTCTCAGTTCGGCAGAGAAGCTGAGATATGATCAATATCATCCTAAGGCGGCTCGCCTTTTCTTAATCTCTCGCGTATTAGTGAAGACTGTCTTGGCGGATAAGCTAGGCATTTCTCCGCATGAGGTTAACCTCTTATTACATCCCAACGGCAAGCCTTTTGTACAAGGCAGCAAGGCTGTGTATTTTAATCTTACTCACTCAGCGGACATTATTATTCTTGCTGTGACTGAAGAAGGGGAAATAGGAGTTGATATTGAAAAAGTGGATCGTGAATTCGAGTGGATGCGTGTAGATAGTGTGTTAGACCTAAGTGAAATTGAATGGATTAAAGAAAAAGAACTCACTGATTCATCCAGTGTATTTCAGCGGTTTTTTCAAATATGGACCTTAAAAGAATCCTATATTAAATGTACTGGCGAAGGAATGAGCCGTCATTTAAAGAAGCTCAACTTTCATGTGTTGCCTGAGCATATACAATTTCTCGACTCAACCAATGATGCTCAAAAGACAGAAGAGTATTATTTTGAAAGCTATATATATGAACCCAACTTCATCTTTTCTATCTGTTTACAGCAAAGCCATAACCTAGAAAGATTTAATTTGGACTGTTTTCAATTATTACCCTTTATATCTACGCATCGAATAACTCCAACGCCTTGTAAATATAACTAGATTGAACCGTTATAACTGACGATTTAAAAATGTGAATCTAGTAATGAAATAATTGGCTTTGAGCTGAACCATTCTCAATAAATTATGCTGTGAATAGATAGACCGTAAAAAAATTATGAATTAATGAAAAGAAAAAAGCCCCAGTCTTTCGACTAGGGCCTTTTAAATTTGGAGCGGGAAACGAGACTCGAACTCGCGACCCCAACCTTGGCAAGGTTATGCTCTACCAACTGAGCTATTCCCGCATATATAAGCAGTTTTTACGAAAACTTTCTCAAAAAAAACCAATTTGGAGCGGGAAACGAGACTCGAACTCGCGACCCCAACCTTGGCAAGGTTATGCTCTACCAACTGAGCTATTCCCGCGTGCCGCTTATAATACATTAAGCGAAACATGGGTCAACAACTTTATGCAAATAAATATGCTGATTGCATAAAATAAAAACAGAAATGAGCAATTAGATGTATTTTTATCGTTAAGTTGCCGAATAAATAGACATTTTGTTTGGGGTCAAAGCATACAAGAGCAACTTTTGTTTGTGTGTAGACAGGGTATACTAGGTTCAAATATACGAATAATCGTAAAGGAAAAGCTATGAGCCTTGAACAACAATTGATTGAACGGTTACAAACCCTTGCACCTAGCCATTTGGAAGTTATTAATGAGTCGGCTGGACATGGTGGTTATTTCCCCGGTAAAGAGTCACATTTTAAAGTGATTGTAGTGAGTGAAGAATTTAACGGATTACGTTTAGTTCAACGTCATCAAAAAGTTTATGCCTTAGCTTCAGACTTAATGAATCCAGGTCAAATTCACGCTTTAGCAATTCATGCCTACTTACCAAGTGAGTGGCAAGGTCAAGCACCTGCTAGCCCAGAATGTGCACATGCACCTAAAAGCTAAGGGCTAATTTCATGGATGCACATTTACTCACTAAAATTATTCATATGACTGCGGTGGCTGCTGCACTTATGGTTTTTGTCTTACGCGCTTCAACTCTGTTTGTAGGCGCGCAAGGGGAGCAACCAAATCCTGCGGGACGCAACAAAATATTAGTTGCCTTACAACATTTATCGTTTACCGTAGTTTTTATTACGGGTGCAATTTTATTGGTCATGAAAGACTTTCAGGTACAGCCGTGGTTTTACGCTAAAATTATTCTATTTTTAGTCTTGTTATCTTCTCTGATGAAAGCCTTTAAAAAAGATGACACTCTTTTATTGGCACAACGTAGGGCGGGTTTAATCATTAGTGCGATCGCATTTATTGCTATTATTATTTTAGTAATTGTGAAACCTGTTTTTGCTTAATTGTTCTACATTCTTTGCCTTTTTGCTTAAGCTCTAGGTTAAACTGCGTACAGTAAAAAAATATGCAGAGGGAAACATGTTAACTCGTGTGGTGTTTAACCAAAAAGGCGGTGTAGGGAAATCAAGTATTACTGTAAATTTGGCCGCAATTAGTGCCAAACATGGCTTAAGAACGTTGGTCATTGATCTTGATCCTCAAGCCAACTCTAGTCAGTACCTTTTAGGAGATGATGCAACCTATTCTGCTGAAAAATCAATTTTAGAACCAAATATCGAAAATTTCTTTGATGATGTGTTGGGAAACAATCAACAAAAGGGTTTAATCGGTAATGCATTAGGTTCGATTTTGAAAGCTCCACGAAGTAAAGATATTGACAGCTTTGTACACTCAACTCCCTTTGCAAAATTAGATGTGCTTCCTGCTAGCCCAACACTAGGCGCTCTTGAGCATGCACTTGAAAGTAAACATAAAATTTATAAATTACGTGATTCAATTCAAAACTTAATTGGACGATATGATCGTATCTATATAGATACACCACCTGCATTTAACTTTTTTACTTTATCGGCACTCATTGCAGCAGATAAAGTCTTAATTCCCTTCGATTGTGATGTCTTTTCAAAGCGTGCGTTACAAACATTGATTGAAAATGTTCTCGAAACGCAAGATGATCATAATGATCGCTTGGAAATTGAAGGAATTGTTGTCAACCAATTTCAAGCTCAAGCAAAATTACCTCGGGAAGTGGTTCAGCAGTTGAAAGATGAAGGGTTGCCTGTACTTAATAGCATGTTACCGCCTTCGGTTTTAATGAAAGAATCGCATCAGAAAAATTTACCTTTGGCTCATTTGGCACCAGAACATAAATTGACTCAAGCTTACGAGACATTGTTTGGTGAAATTGAACCAAAACGATAAGAGAAAAATGATGAAAGGCTTATATATTGTGCCTTTGGTGGCAGCCACTTTATTACTCGGCGCTTGTGCTACGACGGTAAAACCGACTTACGTGTCTCCGACTCAATATCAATCTTTGGGCTGTCAGCAGCTACAAAGTGAATATAACCGTATCCAACAATATATCGATAATGGCGTACAAACTCCGAAAAGTACTGGTATGGGTGTTGGGCTTGGACTTGGCGGTGGCTGGGGACGAGGCGGTTGGGGATTCGGTCCATCTATCTCTGTAAATATGGGACAATCTTCTTCAACGAAAAATACCGAACTTTCACGTGTTTTAGGTCAGCAAGAAGCCATAGTTCAGGCTGCTCAGTTTAAAAATTGCCCAATTATAGTTCGAAAAAAGGCCAATTAATAGCCTATTTTGCATCACAATATGCTAATTAAGGCATATTGTGATGATTAAAGTTTAGCAAAATGTTTCATAATAAAATTAATATAAATCAATACATTTTAAATTTTAAAGCTTAATAAATTCTGTATTTTCTATAATCAAAAGCCCTCATAAACTTGCTATATTTTGCCTATTTCGTTTAAGGTGGCCCCATCTTGGATGTTGTGGAAATTTTATGATTGAGAGTTGGTTTTTTGTATTGGCAATGTTGGCTGTTTTGCTCATTCCGGGGCCGACAAATGCTTTACTTGCAACCGCTGCTCATTCTCAAGGTTTATCTAAAGCATTCTGGCTTATCCCAATGGAATGGTTAGGCTATGCCTACGGTATTAGCTTTTGGGCTGTATTTATTCATTTAGCTGCTCCAATTTGGCCAGCACTACTGCTCATTTTGCATATTACGAGTGTACTTTATGTATTCTGGCTTGCTTTTCACTTATGGAAAAACACCCATTTACAACAGTTCAGTCAAAGTCACCGTAATATTCGACCACGTCAATTATTCTTATCAACCTTAAAGAATCCTAAAGCTTTGCTGTTTGCAGCGGGTATCTTTCCTGCTGAAGCATGGAATTCGCCTGAAAATTTTCTTATCGTATTTGGTGTTTTTACATTAATCCTGATTCCGGCAGCAAGTTTCTGGATGCTTTTTGGACGAGCGTTGTTAACGGGTCCAATCAAAAAAATAAAAGCCGATCATTTATATAAAGGATCGGCCATGTTACTCATTTTATGTATGCTTCCGGTGGTATTCCGTTTCTTCTAATTAGTCTCGAACATTGGCTTTTCGGTTTTTGAGTTTTTCACGTATAAATCCGATGATGCCTGGTAAAACACTAATGATAATGATGCCGAAAATAAGATGGGTAAAGTTATCTTTAACGATTGGCATATTTCCAAATAAATAGCCTAAAGTTACAAAAGAAGCGACCCAACAGAATGCTCCAATCAGGTTATAAGTTAAGAAAAACTTATAGTTCATGCTACCAGCCCCAGCAACAAAAGGCGCAAAGGTGCGGGCAAATGGAACGAAGCGAGCAAAAATAATCGTCTTGCCGCCATGGCGAGCAAAGAATTCTTGAGTTTTAACTAAGTGCTGTTTATTAATGAATCGGGAATTCATTTCAAACACACGTGGACCGATAAACCGTCCAATATGGTAGTTTACCGTGTCACCTAAAACGGCAGCAATGAAGAGTAGAGTGCCCAGTACCCATGGATCCATCGCACCTGTAGATGCTGCTAAAGCACCAGCTGCAAATAGTAAACTATCTCCCGGCAAGAACGGCATAACCACTAAACCGGTTTCAACAAAAATAATTAAAAATAGAATGCCATAAATCCACGTTCCGTAATTTATAATAAATTCGGCGAGATGTTGATCAACGTGTAGAATAAAATCAATAAGTTCCATGATAAGAGCAAGTGGTAAACCGTGCTCAAATCCTAGCAGTGAGCCTATAGAAAGTCAGTATAAAGCATCAAAAAAATACAAATTGATCATCTCGTTTATGCAACGATATATATGGATTTTGAGTATTTAATTATCAATGTCCCAAACCTAGAATGAGCTCATCAATAAATAAGCATTTAAATAAAGGTGGCAATATGTTTAATCCAAATGTAGTGGTCAAAAATATCGTAACGCAATCAGGCGCAGATAGTTTCATTAGCCTTATTGCGCGTCTTCTTATCGCCTATATCTTCCTTGTTGCAGGTTGGGGGAAAATTACCGGTTATGCAGCAACTGCTGGATATATGGAAGCAATGGGGGTTCCAGCAGGAATTCTTCCTTTAGTGATCTTGGTTGAGTTTGGTGGTGGTTTAGCCTTGTTATTTGGTTTCCAAGCACGCTTTGCAGCTTTTGGACTTGGAATCTTTAGTATTCTTACTGCATTTTTATTCCACCAAGGTGGTGCTGATGCAGCGGCGCAATATAACAATGGCATCCATTTCATGAAAAACCTTGCAATGGCGGGTGGTTTATTCTTCCTGATGCTTCATGGCGCTGGACGTATTAGTTTGGATCATGCAATCGAGAAATAATATTCAAGACAAAATAAAAACCGGATGATCAACTCATCCGGTTTTTTTTATTTCTAGGGACGTAAAATTAGAGCATGAACTGGATTTGTAATTCCCCAACCACAAAACCAAGTACTGCGCCTACTGCAATGAGTGCCCACTCATCTTCTTTGAACGCAGGACGTAACATACCTTCAAATTCAGATGGTGTTAGTTTTTGCATACGTTCAATTAAAGTACTGCGAATATTCATAGCATCTTCTGCATAAGATTCTACGTATTTCATCGTCTCTGGAAGCCGTTGCATAATACGTTCAGCAACTTGCGATTTCATATTCTGATATTTTTCTCCGCCAATTGCATATACAACCAATGGGCGAATAACACCAGCTTGCATATCAATTTCTTGTTTTACATGACGGTTAACCAGATCAATAACACGATCAGAATGTGTACCAGAAAATAATTCTTCCATCATATGACGTGAAGTCAGAAGCTGTTTAGAAATGAGCGCAGCATAGTCGGCTGCAACTTCATTTTGACGTTTGATAAATAAACCTTGCCATGTATAACCAAAGATTTTTTTAGGATAAAGAGGTCTAAACATCATTTGCAGTGCAATCCAGTCACTGAAAAAACCCACAAAGCCGCCAAACATTGGAAGCATCCACGGGTATTTTCCTTGCGTGATAATCCAGCACAGCATCTGAATCACACCAATACCGAAGCCAAATACAAATCCGACATTACTAAAAAATTTAAATTCTTGTTTGCCCACTCGTTTAAAAATATTGTTGAGGAGGCGTTTGTCTTTAAGCAAGTTGCTGATAACAAGATGTTTAATATCAAAATATCGGTTCACATCACGTTGTACTTCACTCATGATGTGTTCAACAATCTCGGGTGCTTTTGATTGCACACGACGAATGAGTCTTTGACGCGCAAACTCTGGCATGCCTTCCCATAACCCCGGCTGATATTCTTGCGCAACATCACGGGTAATATCTTCAGCTGCGGCAAGCAGTGGTTTTTCTATTTCTTTGGCAATACGTTTAGGATCTAGGCGTGCAAAAATTTCTTCAGGTTTAATGAGTTTGGCTGTCATGAGCTCGACAGCAATTGTTGCCATTTTCTCGGCTTTGCGTGGCACGATGCCTTGCCAACCAAGAAATGGTTTAATGCCTTTAAATTCAAGTGGCGAAAACATCATCTGAATGGCGATCACCTTGGTGATGTAGCCAATTAAACCACTCATAAAAGGAATAGAGATATACAACCAAAAATGTTGCTGGAAATCTGCAATCATAGTTTGAAGCATTGTTGTTCCTTAGATTTCTATTGATTTTGATAGGGGGCAACAAGCCATAAAAATGGATAATTGTTTAAGCACAGACAAATATCGCTTATGGTATTTACCTTTCCATGGTAATGCCTGTTTTATCGGGTCATCTTAACATCAAATTCATGGTGATGTTGCATAGAATGTGATGAATTTATCAATACGTGTGTAGTTTTTAAGACTAACCCAGATGTTTGATAAATATAAGTAAATATTAATTTATGTCAAAGAATTCAACGATAGAAATGATTCAGAAATGAAAAAAATAAGATATATGATGATTTGCGGTGCGCCGAAGCGTGAAAAATGTTAAAATGACGCGCTTAATTCTTTTGCCATTTAGTGGTTTGTCATGACTACCAATACTCAAATTACTGAAGATCGTATCCTGATTCTGGATTTCGGCTCTCAATATAGCCAGCTCATTGCACGTCGTGTACGTGAAGCCGGTGTTTACTCTGAAATGTATGCTTTTGATATGTCTGAAGAAGACATTCGTGCTTTTAAGCCAAATGGCATTATTTTGTCAGGTGGACCTGAGAGTGTGCATGAAGAAGGCAGCCCACGTGCACCGCAAGTGGTGTTTGAGTTGGGTGTTCCAGTATTGGGTATTTGCTATGGTTTGCAAACCATGTCTGAACAGTTAGGCGGTAAAGTTGAGCCGGGTACTGTACATGAGTTTGGTTATGCCGAAGTTGATATCGTTAAACGTGACCAATTGATTGGCAACTTACAAGATCGTGAAGACCAACTTCATGTTTGGATGAGCCATGGCGACAAAGTGAGCCAGATTCCAGAAGGTTTTAGCATTACTGCAAGCACACCAAGTTGTCCTGTTGCTGCTGTAAGTGACGAAACACGCCGTTTCTATGGTGTGCAATTCCACCCAGAAGTAACGCACACGGCAAAAGGTGAAGAATTACTTGCAAATTTTGTTCATAAAATTTGTGGATGTGGCGGTCTTTGGACACCTGAACACATCATTGATTTGCGTGTAGAACAATTACGTAAACAAATTGGTGATGAAAAAGTTCTTTTAGGTCTTTCTGGGGGGGTTGACTCATCTGTTGTTGCTGCGCTTTTACACAAAGCAATTGGTGAACAGTTAACATGCGTATTCGTTGATAACGGTTTACTTCGTTTAAACGAAGGTGACCAAGTAATGCAAATGTTTGCTGAAAACATGGGTATCCGTGTTATTCGTGCAGATGCTGAACAACGTTTCTTAACTGCATTGGCTGGTGAAGTTGATCCAGAGAAAAAACGTAAAATCATTGGTCGTGAGTTTATTGAAGTTTTTGCTGAAGAAGCACGTAAACTTGATGGTGTGAAATTCTTAGCACAAGGTACAATTTACCCAGACGTAATCGAATCTGCTGCAAGCAAACAAGGTAAAGCACACGTTATTAAATCTCACCACAACGTGGGTGGTTTACCTGACGATTTAGAGTTTGAGTTGGTTGAACCTTTACGTGACTTGTTTAAAGATGAAGTTCGTAAATTAGGTACGACACTTGGCTTGCCACACAGTATGATTTACCGTCATCCATTCCCAGGCCCTGGTTTAGGTGTTCGTATTTTGGGTGAAGTGAAAAAAGAATATGCAGATATTCTTCGTCTTGCTGATGACATCTTTATGCAAGAGCTTCGCGACAGCGGCTGGTATGACAAAACAGCTCAAGCATTTGCCGTATTCCAACCTGTTAAGTCAGTTGGGGTAGTGGGTGATGGTCGTCGTTATGCTTGGGTGATTGCACTTCGTGCAGTTGAAACAGTTGACTTTATGACAGCTCGTTTTGCACATTTACCTTACGAGTTAGTTGATAAAATCTCAACACGTATTATGAATGAAATTAAAGATGTATCACGTGTTGTATACGACGTGTCATCTAAACCACCAGCAACGATTGAGTGGGAATAATTTTCCTCTGTTTGTTGGTAAAGAAAAGGACGCGTTAGCGTCCTTTTTTATTACTTAACTTTTAAAGATAAAAATTAATTTTGATACTTAAAACTTTGATTGTCTCATTCATAACACCCTGTGTATTACTAAAAGACTATATTGAATAATGAGTGTATTGTTAAGATTATTAGAACAACTCATTGCAAAAGCATAGGTAAAAGAGAGTAATATCATGAGCAATAATAATGATTACGATATTTCTGATTCAAAGGATTGCGAGAAATTTGCCAATCAGTTTATTCAGGAATTTCCAATTCGCTCTGCTGAAATTGGACAGGGGACAGTCATTAAGCGGGCTTTACCTAGCCGACAAAAGCGAATGATTGGAGCGTGGTGTTTCTTAGATCATGCAGGACCAGTAACCTTTCCTGCGGGTGATGGTTTAGATGTTGGTCCTCATCCTCATATTGGTTTGCAAACCTTCACTTGGATGATTGAAGGTACCATGATGCATACTGATAGCTTAGGTTCAAAACAACTTATTCGTCCTAACCAAGTGAACTTAATGACAGCAGGTCACGGCATTTCACATACAGAAGTTGCACCTGATACAGAAACTCAAATGCACGCGGCGCAGCTTTGGATTGCCTTACCAGATGCTAAGCGTAATATGGATCCGAAATTTGAACATTACCCAGAGCTGCCTGTTGTTGAGAAAGACGGACTAGAATTTACTGTTCTTGTAGGTGAATATTTGGCAACGACTTCTCCAGTAGTGGTTCATACGCCGTTAGTTGGTGTCGACTTAATTGCTACCGAAGATACTAAAACCCGTATTCCATTAAATCCTAATTATGAATATGGTTTTATGGCATTAGAAGGTATTGCCCATGTGAATGGTCATGAGTTAACTGCTGACAATATGGTGGTATTAGATACTGGTCTTAGTGAAATCGAGATTGAAGTAAAAAAAGGCAATCGTATTCTCTTGATTGGCGGTGAACCGTTTGAAACGCCAATTTTACTCTGGTGGAATTTTGTTGCGCGCACAATGGATGATTTAAAAGAAGCACGCGAGCAATGGATTAACCATGATGCGCGTTTTGGTGAAATTCCAGATTATGTGGGTGCACGTTTAGAAGCCCCTGTTCTTCCAGATCAAATGAGAGCATCAAAATGACAGCATTAATCGCAAGCAGTAAAGCAAAGCCCCTTGCTGAACAATGGAAGGGTGAAATCACCAGTGGACGTCATCAATATTTTTGTGATGAGCCTGAAAAACTTGAAGGGCAGGACCAAGGCCCAGCACCCTATGATTTGCTCACTGGAAGTTTAGCTGCGTGTACGCTTATTACTTTAAGAATGTATGCAAAGCATAAAGGTTATGATTTTGGTGAATTCTCGGTTGAAATTGATTTTCATACCAATAGAGAGCATGAAGAACATATAGAACGTCGTATTGTTTTTAAAGACTTACCCGATGAAGAACTTCAGCAAAAAATCTTAACCGTATGTAGTAAAACGCCAGTGACTAAAACTTTGTTACGTAGTTTAGACATTCATACTGTGCTTGTTACAGTGTAAAAATGCTATTTTGTGGAGGTGGATGATTTTATATCCATTCCACAAATGGAATAAAACAGCATATTCACATGCTGTTTTTTATGTAAAAAGAAAAATAAAAGCAGGCAATAACATGATTAGTGTACACCACCTGGAATGTTCGCGATCGTTTCGAATTTTATGGGCTTTAGAAGAATTAAGCTTAGATTATGATATTCATTATTATCAACGCTTACCTAACTATTCCGCTCCAGAAACATTGAAATGTATTCATCCTTTAGGTAAAGCTCCAATTTTGACTGATGATGAACAAGTCATCGCAGAATCTGCTGTGATCTTGGAATATTTACAGCAGCGTTATGATCAGAAGCAGCAATTTAAACCTACACAGCCCCAAGACTTACAGCAGTATATTTATTGGATGCACTATGCTGAAGGTTCACTTATGCCACTATTAGTCATGACTTTGGTCATGAATAGTGTAAACAAGCATGTGCCATGGTTAATTCAACCCGTAGCAAAAAAAATCACGGAAGGGGTGAAGGCAAATTTTGTTCGCCCACGTATGAAAGATCATATTAGTTTTTTAGAAAACTATTTGGCAGAGCATGAATATTTCGCAGGCGATTTTTCATTTGCTGATATTCAAATGAGTTTCCCGCTGGAAGCTTTGCAATCTCGTTTGCAAGGGAAATACCCTAATATTCAGGCTTTTTTACATCGTATTCAGCAAAGACCCGCATTTCAGAAAGCGAAACAAAAGGGAATGGGTACTAATGAAAGGAATTGTGCTGATATTTAAAAGAAAAGGAACAATTATTTGTTCCTTTTTTATTTGCCCTTTATTTGCGTTTGATCACGATAGAATCAATGCCACTGTGTTGTAAGGTCTGTTGAGCGGCCAATGCAGCATCTTGGGAGTCATAAGGACCTGAAATAACGCGGTACCATATTTGCCCATTTTCACTACTTTTGACTACATCTGCAGATAAGCCATTCAAAATGATTTCTGCACGGCGAGCGTCAGCCTGATCGGGGTCATTATAGCTGCGAACCTGTAAAATATAGGTTGGTTGCTGAGGAGCAGTGGCTGATGGATTAGCATCAATTCCTGCACTTTCTGAAGCTGCTGGTTGAGCTGCACTTGGTGCCTCAACAATCATGGCTGTACCTTGATTTTTGCTCTCAGGAATCGCTTGCTCTGGAATAGGTGTTACTTGTTGTTGAGGTAATAGATCGTAGAAACGATAGTCTTTATTGGTATCTTCTTCTTGATAGTGTTCAGAGGTAATCTGATTTTTTGCGGGAACAGGTTGCCAAGGTTTCCAAAGCATAAGCACTACAGCGATACATAAGACCGCCAAAATAGCGACAAGTGTCCCTAACCATTTAGGAATTAGGGGCTTTTTAGGCTTGTTAGGTCTTTCAGATACACCGCGTTGCGTTTTGCCAAACACGTGGATTATTCCTCTGTATTTTGATTGTTTTAATTCGAGTTTGATCTCGTATTACGATGCTGAAACAGTGGTTCGTATTAGCTATTTTAACTCTACAAACCACTGCTTACTATATATTGCATGACCTTTATTTTAGTGCCATGCAATATAATTTTTACATAGATTCTGGTGCAGATACACCAAGCAATTCTAAACCATTGCGCAACACTTGTTGTACATTGATTGAAAGTAATAAACGTGCTTGTGTAAGCTCGGCATCATCGCTTAATACTTTATGTTCATTGTACCAACCGTGGAACAAGGCAGCTAACTCTTTTAAGTAGTTACCAACTTGGTGTGGTTCATACGCATTTGCAGCTCGCAATACTGCATCTGGATAAGCTGCTAATTTAGCAAGAATCTCAGTTTCAGCATCAAGAGACAAACGTGTCGCATGTGGACGAGCAGTGTTCACATCGAATGGTAAGTTTGTGCTTGCTGCTTTTTCTAACATACGGCAAATACGTGCATGCGCATATTGAATATAGTACACAGCATTGTCTTTACTTTGTGACACAGCAAGGTCAAGGTCGAAGTCGATGTGTTGTTCGCTCTTACGCATTACGTAGTAGAAACGAGCCGCGTCATTGCCCACTTCTTTACGCAAGTCACGTAAAGTCACGAACTGACCTGAACGAGATGACATTTGAACCATCTCGCCACCACGCCATAGACTTACGAACTGAACCAAAAGTACAGTTAATTTTTTAGAGTCGTAACCCATCGCATCAATTGCCGCTTTTACGCGAGAAATATAACCGTGGTGGTCAGAGCCCCAAATGTCGATTAGGTCCGTATAACCACGTTGTAATTTATTCAAGTGATATGCAATGTCTGATGCAAAGTATGTAGTTTGGCCGTTACGACGTTTAACAACTCGGTCTTTTTCATCACCAAATTCAGTTGATTTAAACCAGATGTTGCCATCTTTTTCATAAAGGAAGCCACGTTGATCAAGTGTTTCTAATGCTTCATCAATTTTTGCACTAAGAGACGCTTCGCTAAACCATTGATTGAAAGTTACACCGAAGTCAGCAAGGTCATCTTTAATGTCATCTAAAATGGCATGAAGAGCAGCTTGGTGGAATACACGGTAGCCTTCACCTAATAATTGTTGTGAATTGGCAATAAGGCCATCAATATGTTTTTCTTTGTCGCCAGATAAAACGACTTTATTGCCGTCGCTATCTAATTCTTCTGCATATTGTACGTCTTCTGGCACATCTTTATAGACATCAGCCACTTCGCGAAGGTAGGCATCGCCATCTTTATCAATAATAGTCTGTGCGATTTCTTTAACGTAATCGCCTTGATAAGCATTTTTTGGAAATACAAGGTTTTGACCAAGTAATTCTAAATAACGTAAATAAGTAGAAGTCGCCAAAATATCCATTTGACGGCCAGCATCATTCACATAGTATTCACGGTCAACTTTAGCACCTGTTGCTTCAAGTAACGTGGCAACAGTCATACCATATGCAGCGCCACGACCATGTCCTACATGTAGACTAGACGTTGGGTTTGCAGAAACAAATTCAACTTGGATCTTTTTCGCCGCATTCGCTTGGCTGCGACCAAAGATTTCTTTTTGTGCTTGAATCTGGTCAAGAATAGCAAAGCGCTGGTCTGCATTTAAAAAGAAGTTAATAAAACCAGGTCCTGCGATTTCAGCTTTGCTGATATCTGCAACTTCTGGTAATGCAGTTAGAACTTTCTCAGCTAAATCACGTGGTTTCATACCAGCAGCTTTCGAGCCGATCATGGCAATATTAGAAGCAAAGTCGCCATGGCTTCGGTCTTTGGTGCGTGTTAAGTTGCTTGTGTTTTTCCAGTCGGAAGGAAGCACCCCTTCTTGTTGAAGAGTTTGCACTGCATGGTCGAGAGCTGCTTGTATTGCCGTATTCATATCAATCGAAAATAGATGTCGCAGAAAAACGTCAAATATAGCAAATTTCCTAGGAGTTAGGGGAGTGGATTTAATATTCGAGTAATTCTTTTTGTGCCACTTACTGAGTATTATTTTTTAAATGAATATTGCAGGGTGGACTGTCTCATTATTCTAAAAACAAATAAATACAAGCCTTCTGTGGTTTTTTAATCAGTAAATGACACTAAAAACCTACTATTATTTCTTGGAGAAATATATGGTAGTATTAAAATATATGGTTTAGGCCGCTAAAATTAAAATAATAAAAGATTTTTTAAAAGCATAAAATTATTAAGATATTGATATTTATTATTTATTTTTATACATGTTTTAACTAAATAGTCTTTAATTTTACCATCACGGTTTAAAATATCTATTTTGAACGAATTAGGCTTAAGCTTATACGCACAAAGAGTTTTAGAGACCATACAAAAACGTGTTTTTCTCTACTCTAAGCTGGAAAATGAGATAGGCAATGATATCAGGACACCCAAGTAAACATCCCCTTTATATCCCATATGCAGGTTTTACACTTTTAGAGTTACCACTTTTAAATAAAGGTTCTGCTTTCACTGAAGAAGAAAGAAGTAACTTTAACTTACACGGTTTACTCCCCCATATTATTGAAACTATTGAAGAGCAGAGCCAGCGCTCTTATCAACAATATTGCGCTTTCACTGATGATATCAATCGACATATCTATCTGCGTAATATCCAAGATACCAATGAAACTTTGTTCTATCATCTAATCGAAAATCATCTTGAAGAAATGATGCCGATTATTTACACCCCAACAGTAGGTGAGGCATGTCAGCGTTTCTCTGATATCTATCGTCGTCATCGTGGTGTTTTTATTTCATATCCAGATCGTGATGTGATTGATGATATTTTGCAGAACGTAAACAAAAATAATGTAAAAGTCATCGTGATTACTGATGGTGAACGTATCTTAGGTCTTGGTGACCAAGGTATTGGCGGAATGGGGATTCCTATTGGAAAACTTTCGCTTTACACAGCTTGTGGTGGGATTAGTCCAGCTTATACATTACCAATCACAATTGATGTGGGGACGAACAATCCACAACTCTTAAATGATCCGATCTATATGGGCTGGCGTCAGCCGCGTATTAGCGGCGATGAATATTACGCATTTGTAGATATGGTGATTGATGCTGTGAAGCGTCGTTGGCCAAAAGCATTAATTCAGTTTGAAGATTTTGCACAAAAAAATGCGATGCCACTTTTAGAAAAATATCGCGATAAAATTTGCTGTTTTAACGATGATATTCAAGGAACAGCAGCAGTATCTGTTGGTAGTTTAATTGCTGCGAGTCGTGCAGCGGGTAAGCAATTAAAAGATCAAAAAATTGCTTTCTTAGGTGCAGGTTCGGCGGGTTGTGGTATCGCGGAGCAAATTGTTGCTCAAATGGTTGCTGAAGGTCTAACCGATGCAGAAGCGCGTGCTCGCGTTTATATGGTAGACCGTTTTGGTTTGATCACTGAGAATCAACCAAACTTGCTCGACTTCCAACGTAAGTTAGCACAAAAAGCTGAGGTGGTTGATCAGTGGGGCAATATTGAAGAAGTGATTTCACTGCTTGATGTTGTTAAAAATGCTAAGCCTACAGTGTTAATTGGTGTTTCTGGTCAGCCTGGTTTGTTCACCGAAGAAATCATTAAGACCTTAGCGGCAAATTGCGAACGCCCAATTGTCATGCCATTGTCAAACCCAACTTCACGTGTTGAAGCGGTACCTGCTGATATTGTGGAGTGGACTGAAGGCAAAGCATTAATTGCAACAGGTAGTCCGTTTGCTCCTGTGAATCATCACGGTAAACTTTATAATATTTCTCAGTGTAATAACTCATACATTTTCCCAGGCATTGGCTTAGGTGTAGTGGCATCGGGTGCTAAACGCGTTACTGAAAATATGTTAATGGCGTCAAGTAGTGCTTTAGCAAATTGTTCTCCATTGCTTAAAGATCCACAAGCTGATTTGTTGCCACCGTTGGGTGAAATTCAACAAGTGTCTAGAGTTATTGCATTCGAAGTTGCGAAAGCCGCTATGGCTGATGGTGTAGCTGTAACGATTAGTGATGATCTGTTGAAACAGAAAATTGATCAATCATTCTGGAAACCTGAATACCGCAAATATAAGCGTATTCCTTTCTAAGAATGAGACTGTAAAAAGAGGAGCTTTATGCTCCTCTTTTTCTTTTTAGTCTTCTAGAATTTCTTCTAATAATTCTTCACTTGGTGCAAAGTAATAAGCACCATCAAGTGGGGTCACGAAGTGCAATAAACGGTCATGAATACCATCTCCACTTGTGCCGAACATACGCTTTAACATGGCATCAATAATACTCAGGTCCTTGGTGTAGGCAATAAAAAATAAACCTTGATCGCCTCTGCCGTCGCCATAAGGCAGACTATGACGCAAGATTTCCATTTCTTCGCCTTCATCATCTTCTACAACAGTACGGGCGACATGAGCATTTTCCGGTTTAACGTCATCATCTAATTCAATAGATTCAAGCTTGGTGCGGCCCATGACATTTTCTTGCGCATCAACTTTCAATTTTTTCCATTTTTCTAAGTCGTGTGCATAGCGCTGCGCGAAAATGAAACTACCATCGGCAAATACTCCAGCCTCTTCAGGTAGAAGAGCTGTTTCTGCACGGTCATCTGGGAACTGAGGGTTTTCAGTACCGTCTATAAAACCTGTAATATCTCGACCATCGAAATAACGGAAGCAAACACGCTCATCAAGAACTTCGACTTTATCTTTAATACCTTCAAAAAATGCTTGGCTTAATGCAAAACAAATATCAGAGCGCATGCTGGCAATATGAATGAGTACATCTGCTGGCACAGATGGCATGTTGAATGCACCTTGTTCTGGCTCAAGCTGTTTAAATCCTACAGGAGTTTGTGAATAGAGCTGTTTCCATAGTTCAGGACCAAAAGCGACTGCTGTTTTAATTTGAGCATCAGAATGCTGAGTAATTAGACGGTCTCGTGCTTCAAATAAAGCTGCAATTTGTTTTTTTAATTCATTAATTGATAAGTCTTTTAAACGAAGAACAATGAAGCGAGCATGATCTGATGGCAATGGCAAAATGACAGATTGAGCAGTCATTGGAAGGTATCTCCTCAATTATAATTTAGTATGAGCTTTAATTATTGTGCCTGATGCGAAGAGCCGTTAGTAGTCTATTTCTTGATTTTATTGTTTGAATTCTGACTAAGATAGCTTTATAAAACAGTATAATTCCACTTTTATAGTCTATTTTTTGCTATGTCTCTGCAAGTTTGGTTCGCTTATATGTTGGCCTGTTGGGTTATTAGTATCTCACCGGGTGCGGGAGCAATTGCTTCAATGTCGAGTGGTCTAAACTATGGTTTTAGGCATGGCTATTGGAATGCAATAGGTTTACAAATCGCTTTGCTACTTCAAATTATGGTGGTGGCAGCAGGTGTGGGGGTTTTATTTGCAACGACACCTTTGGCTTTTCAGTTTGTTAAATGGTTTGGTGTGATTTATTTGTTATACCTTGCTTATTTACAGTGGACAGCGCCTATAAAAGATATAGAAATTCAACATGAAAAAAAGAATAAGTCTATTTCTGCTCTGCTGTTAAATGGCTTTGTGGTCAATATTAGTAATCCCAAAGCGATTGTATTTCTATTAGCTGTTTTACCCCAGTTTCTAGATTTGGGTAAGCCTCAATGGATACAGTACCTGATTATGGCTGTAACAATGATTACGATTGATTTGATTGTAATGGCTGGATATACAGGGTTAGCATCAAAGGTTCTAAGATTACTTCGCTCCCCTAAACAGCAAAAATATTTGAATCGAGGTTTTGCTGTGATGTTTAGTTGTGCGGCTTTATTATTGAGTACAGTTCATCAGGCGTCCTAATTTAGGTCGCCTGTGTCTGATTTTTTAGCTTTTGAGTTATAAAAATAACAGCGAAAGTTAAAGCCATGCATAAAACAATACTTAAGCCTGTAGAGATGTTGAGTGCTGCGCTTGACCATAATCCCACACTCACCCCAAGCTGAGCTAACACAAATGCCCAAACGACCATTTGCTTTGGTGAGTTTGCTAGTAGGCGAGCGCTTAATGCAGGTATTACGAGTAATGCACCCATAAGCAAAGAACCTACCGCACGTAAGGCTAATACAGTAAATAAAGCCAATAACAGCATGAAAATAAGGCGTTGCCAGTTCGCATTTACCCCTTCACTAATTGCAATGTCTGGATCAATTGCAAATTGTATTTGTGGCTGCCAAAAGCGGTAAAGAATTGCGAGTGATAGCGCAATGATTAAAGTGAAAACAGGTAAGTCGGGCCAATCAATGCTGAGCAAATCACCAAATAAATAACTTAAAAGCTCTGGTCTTAAACTTGGAACATGTTGAATAAACAGAAGGCCACTACAAAGTAATGTCGCTGAACATAAGGCTAAGAGCGCATCATTGGGTAAGCGATTGTCGTGTAGGGCCCATAAAATTGCGACCAGTAAAACCGCAGTGCCTGCAACACCAAGCCAAAGAGGAAGGCTTAAAGCACCTGCGATAGCAACTCCAAGTAGTGTTCCGTGTGCCATAGTGTCAGCAAAAAAAGACATGCGTCTCCAAAGCATTAGACACCCAAGAGGTGCGGTTAAAAACACCAGCAAGGTTCCCATAATCCATGCGGGTAACAATAATTGTAACCATTCCATCATGGCTTAAGCTTCCGGTTCAGGGTGGATGTGAGGACGGTCGTTATGAGGGCAGGGGTGTGCTGCATCACCGTGAGCACAATGATCATGATGATGTTGATAGAAAACCCGTTGAGTTCCAAAGATAGCCTGATATTCAGGATGTTGTTGAATGTTCTCGGGTAAACCACTACAGCAAATATGTTTATTCAAACACACTACGCGGTGTGTTCCTTCCATCACCCATTGTAAGTCATGAGAAACAATTAAGATTGCACAACCATATCGTTCTGGCAGACTACGGACATATTCATAAAGTTCAGCTTCTGACTGAATATCTAAACCTTGCATCGGTTCGTCAAGAACTAAAATATCTGGCTGGCGAAGTAGAGCACGCGCTAGTAATACGCGTTGGCGCTCGCCACCGGAAAGTTGTTGTACTTTTGATTGTTGTAACTTGGAGATGCCTGTGTCTTGAATAATTTCTTGACGAAGGGCAGGGCTGCACTTTTCTAAATCAAGTAAATCCTGCACACGCAAAGGTAGACTGTGTGAAGGATTAAATTTTTGTGGCACATACGCCATTTTCAGTTTTTTATAATTAATAATACGTCCGCTACTCGGTTGGAGAATACCAAGTAGAACTTTAATCAGTGTTGATTTACCAGCACCATTTGGTCCAATTAAAGACACAATTTCATTTTGATGTAGAGCAAAATCAACTTTTTTTAAAATTTCCCGATTATCACGATGAACAGAAACCTGCTCAAGTTGAATTAATACAGGATTTAACGAGTTGTGCGGCACTGTTGGCATTTCCCCGAAATTTCAATAATGCTGTGTTGAGCCACGAACTCATCTGACGCTGCAAGTTGGTCAAGCTGGTGAGTTAAACCTTGAGAAGAGGCTTCTTTAACCATGTGACATTCGGTACAGATTAGGAAGGCTGCTTGATGGCCTTCGCGAGGGTGGCAACAGGGAATATAGGCATTAATAGAAGTTAGGCGATGGATCAAACCTTTTTCTAATAAAAAATCTAAAGTTCTATATACAGTCGGAGGAGCAGCTGGACGATCAGTTTGACTTTTTATACGTGCGAGTAAGTCATAGGCGCCCATTGGACCCGAAGCATTTAAAATGAGTTCCAAAACTTCTTTGCGCAAAGGCGTAAGTCGTGCACCAGTCGCAGAACATAAATTTTCTGCTTCAGCTAAACGGTTTGCGACATTATGGTGATCATGCACACCATGCAAAGAATCATGATGTTCATGCGAGCAGGAACTCATAGAAATAACCTCGAATTTTTAACGGAATATTAGCATGAAGCGATGCTTCATTCGATTAATCTTAGGTATTTTTGTAACTTTGTTATATTATAACATGCTTCGAGCTAATTTAAATTGATGGTCTGTCATGTTCCGTTTTTTTGTTTTCAGTATGTTCTCTCTTTTGAGTACGTTAGGGTGGAGTCAGGGTTTGGTGGTTTCTACACACCCGATCTATCTGATTGCAAAAGAAGTCACTCAAGGTATTGAGGAACCACAACTCTTATTAAAGGGACAAACTGGGCATGACGTACAATTAACCCCAGCGCACCGTAAAGCAATTAATGATGCATCATTGGTCATTTGGTTGGGTAAGGCTCATGAAGCACCTCTAAATAAGTTGTTAGGTAATAATAAAAAAGCAATTGCTTTATTAGATAGTGGCATAGTTTCTGTTTTACCCCTGCGTAGTACCCGCGGTGCGGCTTTACCTAATACAGTAGATACCCATGTGTGGTTAGAACCAAACAACGCGGTTCGAATCGGTTTCTTTATTGCAGCCTTACGTTCCCAGCAGCATCCTGAAAATAAGGCTAAATATTGGAATAATGCCAATATCTTTGCTCGCAAAATGTTTCAGGCAGCACAAGCTTACGACAGTACAAGTAATGGTAAGCCATATTGGTCATATCATGATGCCTATCAATATTTAGAACGCTCTTTAAATTTAAAGTTCGCAGGCGCTTTAACAGATGATCCTCATGTTGCACCAACAGCAGCTCAAATTAAGTATCTTAATGATAATCGACCAAAAGATCAGATGTGTTTGTTAGCGGAAAGTTTTACCACTAAAAGTCAGTATCAAAAATTAGGTAACATTACTTTTCAACCCGTAGACGAGAGCATGAATAACGAGGATGATTTCGTTACTGCATGGAAGAAACTGGCTATAAAAACAGATAAATGTGTATTAAGTACGCAAAAGTAAGATAAAAAATAAACAAAGGCTGACTCTAGCGTCAGCACCACCTGTCATGAAAAACCCCGACTAAAGTCGGGAAAAGATTGCATGTTCAGGGGTGTAACTCTATAATGCCTGCGATTAAAAGCGATCATCAGCTAAACTTGTCAAGCATTTATGCTGTGAGTGGATAAATAATGAGCCAAACTAGTCGCTTGATTGACCGACGATTAGCAAAAGCTTTGGTCTTCTTACAAGCATGTATGATCCCTGTTTCCGCCCTCGTGGCGTGGAGCATAAAAGACATGACAGCAGCATTAAGTGCGGCACTTGGTGCACTGGTTTGCTGGCTTGCTATGAGTTATTTCTCGTGGCAATCCTTCAGGACAGCAGGTGCGAGAGCATCAAAACAAGTGCTGTCTAACATGTATAGGGGCATGTTAGGCAAATTTGCAATCATGATCGTTGGATTTATTTTGATTTTGAGCAATGTTAAACCTTTATCACCGTTAGCATTGCTGTTTGGTTTTATTCTCGTTCAGACAATGTCGTGGGTCGCTCCGTTTTGGGTGTCACGTCTACAAAAACGGGTGTAGAAACAAGAAGAATTGAAGATTTTTTGGAGGGTAGCGAGATATCGACAGTGCGCCGATGTTCGTTTCCCTTCTTTTTAGTAATTGACATTGACCAGGTGTGATTTATGGCTGCTGAAGAACATGCCCTCACTTCGACAGAGTATATCAAGCATCACTTGACCAATATGACCTATGGCAAAATGCCAGATGGTACATGGAAATTGGCTGAGACTGCTGAAGAAGCTCATTCGATGGGGTTCACTGCAATTCACTTGGATTCAATGGGTTGGTCAATTGGCCTTGGTGTTATTTTCTGTTTGATGTTCTGGATCGTTGCGAAAGCTGCTAATGCAGGTGTTCCAACTAAATTCCAGTCTGCAATTGAAATGATCATCGAGTTTGTTGACTCAAGTGTCCGTGATACTTTTCATGGCAAATCACGTTTAATCGCTCCGCTTGCACTCACTATTTTCGTGTGGATTTTCCTCATGAACTTAATGGACTTGATCCCAGTTGACTGGATTCCTCAAGTTGCAGCGTTTGTAGGTGCAAACGTATTTGGTATGGACCCTCACCACGTTTACTTCAAGATCGTTCCATCTACAGATCCAAACATTACTTTAGGTATGTCTTTATCTGTATTTGTACTTATCTTGTTCTACAGCATCCGCGAAAAGGGTGTTAGTGGTTTCGTTGGTGAATTGGCACTTAACCCATTTAACCCAAGTAATCCAGTTGCAAAAGCGTTGCTTATTCCAGTGAACTTGATTTTGGAATTGGTAACATTCCTTGCTCGTCCGATTTCATTAGCTCTCCGACTATTCGGTAACATGTATGCCGGTGAGTTGATCTTTATCCTAATTGCTTTATTGCCGTTCTGGATTCAATGGGCGTTGTCTGTGCCTTGGGCGATCTTCCACATTCTTGTAATCACGTTGCAGGCATTCATCTTTATGATGCTTACCATCGTTTACTTGAGCATGGCAAGCGAAAAACATTAATGGTATTGCCTAACTATCAAACGATGGTTGGGCTGAATTTTTTTAATTTAATTTGGTAATAACCTAACCTCTGAGGAATTTTTCATGGAACTCACTTTAGGTCTAGTTGCAATTGCATCTGCTATCTTGATCGCTTTCGGTGCTTTAGGTACTGCGATTGGTTTTGGTCTTTTGGGTGGTCGCTTTTTAGAAGCTGTTGCTCGTCAACCAGAATTGGCTCCACAACTTCAAACTCGTATGTTCTTAATCGCGGGTCTTCTTGATGCTGTGCCTATGATCGGTGTTGGTATTGGCTTGTTCTTCATCTTCGCTAATCCATTTGTAGGTTAATCATCTTAATTCCTAAATCCACTATTTGAGGAATTGCAATGAATATCAACCTCACATTGATTGGTCAAGCGATTGCGTTTGCATTCTTTGTTGCATTCTGCATGAAGTTTGTTTGGCCACCACTAATCAATGCGATTAGTGAGCGTCAGCGTAAAATTGCTGATGGCTTAAATGCAGCAGAAAAAGCGAAAGCTGATCTTGCCGATGCACAATCGCAAGTAAAGCAAGAGCTTGATGCAGCTAAAGCACAAGCGGCTCAATTGATCGAACAAGCGAACCGTCGTGCAGCACAATTGATCGAAGAAGCTCGTACTCAAGCTGCGGCTGAAGGTGAGCGTATTCGTCAACAGGCTAAAGAAGCTGTTGATCAAGATATCAATTCTGCTCGCGAAGAATTACGTCAACAAGTAGCTGCTTTGGCAGTAACTGGCGCAGAAAAAATCCTGAACCAGCAAGTTGACGCAGAAGCTCATAATGCCATGCTGTCTCAGCTGGCTGCTAAACTTTAAGAGAGGCGAATCATGGCTGAACTCTTGACGTTGGCACGTCCGTATGCCAAAGCAGCATTTGCTTATGCTTCTGAGCAAGGTGCAACAGACAATTGGTCGAATGCGTTACAAGTGCTCAGTGCTGCGGTGCAAGACGAAGCATTTTCCGCTTATTTAAATCGCCCTGAACTTACTCCTGTGGAGCAAGTGAAGCTTTTTGCTAAAGTTTTAGGTGAAGGTCAATCTCAAGCAGTGTCTAACTTTTTGACACTTCTTGCAGATAATGATCGTTTAATGTTGTTACCTGAAATTGAAGCAGAATATGAACAGCTTAAATCACAGAATAACAACAATGTGGATGTCGTGATTGAATCGGCTTTCCCATTAACTGCTGAACAAGAGCAATTGTTGAAATCTGCTTTAGAAAAGCGTTTCAACAGCACTGTAACTGTTTCAGTTGAAGTTAAACCTGAGCTTATTGCAGGTGTTGTAATTCGTGCAGGCGATCAAGTGATAGATGATTCTGCGCTTAACAAGCTTGAAAAAATGCGTACTCGTCTTCTTGCATAATGCAAATGATGAAGACTGAACTAATAAAAGATTGAGGAATAGCGCAATGCAACAACTGAATCCATCCGAGATCAGTGCGCTCATTAAACAGCGTATCAGCGATCTGGACACCAGCGCGACCGCTAAAAACGAAGGTACCATTGTTATGGTATCCGACGGTATCGTGCGCATTCACGGTCTTGCTGATGCAATGTACGGTGAAATGATCGAATTTGACGGCGGCTTATTTGGTATGGCACTGAACCTAGAACAGGATTCAGTGGGTGCCGTTGTCTTAGGTAACTACTTAAGCCTTCAAGAAGGTCAAAAAGCTCGTTGTACAGGTCGTGTACTTGAAGTTCCAGTTGGTCCGGAACTTCTTGGCCGTGTTGTCGACGCTTTGGGTAACCCAATTGATGGTAAAGGCCCAATTGATGCAAAATTAACTGATGCTGTTGAAAAAGTAGCACCAGGTGTAATTTGGCGTCAATCTGTAGACGAACCTGTTCAAACTGGTTACAAATCAGTTGATACCATGATTCCTGTGGGTCGTGGTCAGCGTGAGTTGATTATTGGTGACCGTCAAACTGGTAAAACAGCGATGGCGATCGATGCGATTATCGCTCAGAAAAATTCTGGTATTAAATGCGTATACGTTGCGATTGGTCAAAAACAATCAACAATTGCAAACGTTGTACGTAAGCTAGAAGAAACTGGCGCTATGGCGTATACAACTGTTGTCGCTGCTGCGGCTGCTGATCCTGCTGCAATGCAGTACTTAGCTCCGTACTCTGGCTGTACAATGGGTGAATACTTCCGTGATCGCGGTGAAGACGCTCTTATTATTTATGATGATTTGTCTAAGCAAGCAGTTGCTTACCGTCAAATTTCATTGCTTTTGCGTCGTCCACCAGGTCGTGAAGCGTATCCGGGTGACGTATTCTATCTTCACTCACGTCTTCTTGAACGTGCTTCTCGTGTATCTGCTGACTACGTTGAGAAATTCACTAATGGCGCAGTAACTGGTAAAACTGGTTCTTTAACTGCATTGCCAATTATTGAAACTCAAGCAGGTGACGTATCTGCATTCGTACCAACGAACGTAATTTCGATTACTGACGGTCAGATCTTCTTAGAAACATCATTATTCAACGCAGGTATTCGTCCTGCTGTGAACGCGGGTATCTCTGTATCTCGTGTTGGTGGTTCTGCTCAAACTAAGATCATCAAAAAATTGTCTGGTGGTATCCGTACTGCTTTAGCACAATACCGTGAATTGGCTGCGTTTGCTCAGTTCGCTTCTGATCTTGATGAAGCAACTCGTAAGCAACTTGAACATGGTCAACGTGTAACTGAGTTAATGAAGCAAAAGCAATATGCTCCTTACTCAATTGCTGACCAAGCTGTTTCTGTTTATGCATCTAACGAAGGCTATATGGCTGACGTAGAAGTTAAGAAAATTGTAGACTTTGATGCTGCGTTAATTTCTTACTTCCGCGCAGAATATGCTCCGTTGATGAAACAAATCGATGAAACTGGTGATTACAACAAAGACATCGAAGCAGCAATCAAAGCAGGTATTGAAAGCTTTAAAGCGACTCAAACTTACTAAGTTCAGTTTTAGTTAAGTTTGGTTCACGGATCAACCTTCGGAAGCTCGAAAGAGCTTTCGAATACTAGGTTAAGCGTATGGCAAATTTAAAAGAAATTCGCGCCAAAGTAGCTAGTATCAAGAGCACGCAAAAGATTACTCGCGCGATGCAAATGGTAGCTGCTTCTAAAATGCGTCGTGCGCAAGAGCGCATGGCTCAGGGCCGTCCGTATGCCGATAATATGCGCCGTGTAATTGCTCACTTGGTCCAAGCAAACCCTGAATACAAACACCGTTATATGGTTGACCGCCCAGTTAAGCGTGTTGGCTATATCGTAGTGTCTTCAGATCGTGGTTTGGCAGGTGGCTTGAACATTAACTTGTTCAAGAAAGTTGTGCAGCATGTCAAAGCACAACAACAGCAGTCAATTGAAGTTGAATTTGCTTTAATTGGTCAAAAAGCGGTTTCGTTTTTTAAGAATTACGGCGGTAAAGTGCTTGGTGCAACTACCCAACTTGGCGATGCGCCGAGTTTGGAACAGTTAACTGGCTCAGTACAAGTTATGCTTGATGCATTTGATAAGGGCGAATTAGATCGTATCTACCTCGTATCAAATGGCTTCGTTAATGCAATGACTCAGCAGCCTAAAGTAGAACAACTTGTTCCTTTAGCACCAGCAGAAGAAGGCGATGATCTCAACCGTACTTATGGTTGGGACTATATCTACGAACCAGAAGCAGAAGAATTGTTAAATGGTTTGTTGGTTCGCTATATCGAGTCTATGGTTTATCAAGGTGTGATTGAAAACGTTGCATGTGAGCAGTCAGCTCGTATGGTCGCGATGAAAGCAGCGACAGACAACGCAGGACAACTGATTAAAGACCTACAACTCATTTACAACAAGCTGCGTCAAGCCGCGATTACTCAGGAAATTTCCGAGATCGTTGGCGGTGCCGCTGCCGTTTAACATTATTAAGTTTGAATTGAGGAGACAGCAATGAGTAGCGGTCGTATCATTCAGATCATCGGCGCGGTTATCGACGTCGAGTTTGAGCGCAATAGCGTTCCTAAGATCTATGACGCTCTCCAAGTTGACGGTACTGAAACTACATTAGAAGTTCAGCAACAGCTTGGCGATGGTGTTGTTCGTACCATCGCAATGGGTTCTACAGAAGGTCTTAAACGTGGCCTTAACGTAACCAGCACAAATGCACCGATTTCTGTTCCAGTAGGTCCAGCTACGCTTGGTCGTATCATGGACGTTTTGGGTCGCCCGATTGATGAAGCAGGTCCTGTTGCGACTGAAGAGCGTTTGCCGATTCACCGTGAAGCACCTTCTTATGCTGAACAAGCAGCTTCTACTGATCTTTTAGAAACTGGTATTAAAGTAATTGACTTACTTTGCCCGTTTGCAAAAGGTGGTAAAGTTGGTTTATTCGGTGGTGCGGGTGTTGGTAAAACCGTTAACATGATGGAGTTGATCAACAACATCGCGAAAGCTCACTCAGGTTTATCTGTGTTTGCTGGTGTTGGTGAGCGTACTCGTGAAGGTAACGACTTCTATCACGAAATGAAAGATTCTAACGTTCTTGACAAAGTAGCAATGGTCTACGGTCAGATGAACGAGCCACCAGGTAACCGTTTACGCGTAGCGTTAACTGGTTTGACTATGGCTGAATACTTCCGTGATCAAAAAGACGAAAATGGTAAAGGTCGTGACGTATTATTATTCGTTGACAACATCTACCGTTATACACTTGCAGGTACTGAAGTATCAGCATTGTTAGGTCGTATGCCATCTGCGGTAGGTTACCAACCTACACTTGCAGAAGAAATGGGTGTTCTTCAAGAGCGTATTACATCTACTAAATCTGGTTCGATCACATCGATCCAAGCAGTATATGTACCTGCCGATGACTTAACAGATCCATCGCCTGCAACTACATTTGCTCACTTAGATGCAACAGTAGTATTGAGCCGTGACATCGCATCTTCTGGTATCTATCCAGCGATCGATCCACTTGACTCAACTTCACGTCAGTTAGACCCATTAGTTGTTGGTCAAGAGCATTATGAAATTGCTCGTTCTGTACAGAACGTATTGCAACGTTATAAAGAGCTTAAAGACATTATCGCAATCTTGGGTATGGATGAGTTAGCTGAAGAAGATAAATTGGTTGTTTACCGTGCGCGTAAAATCCAACGTTTCTTCTCTCAACCATTCCACGTAGCTGAAGTGTTTACTGGTGCTCCTGGTAAATTAGTACCACTTAAAGAAACGATTCGTGGCTTTAAAGGTCTATTAGCTGGTGAATACGATCACATCCCAGAACAAGCGTTCTATATGGTTGGTGGTATTGACGAAGTGATTGCTAAAGCTGAGAAACTCTAATTTAAGGAGATCATCTCATGGCGACTATGCAATGTGATGTCGTAAGTGTTAAAGAGTCTATTTACTCTGGCGCAGTGACGATGTTAATCGCGAAAGGTGCTGGTGGTGAGCTTGGTATTTTACCAGGACACGCTCCACTCGTAACCTTGCTTCAACCGGGCCCGATTCGTGTTCAGTTGGAAAATGGTACAGAAGAAATCGTCTATGTATCTGGTGGTGTTTTAGAAGTTCAACCTCATGTTGTAACGGTTCTTGCAGATACTGCAATCCGTGCAGACAATTTGGATGAAGCTGCAATTTTAGAAGCACGTAAAAATGCTGAACAATTGCTTGCGAACCAAAAGAGTGATTTGGACTCAGCTGCTGCTTTGGCATCTCTATCAGAGATTTCAGGCCAGCTTGAAACAATCCGTAAAATCAAAAACCGCGCTCAATAAGACGCGGTTCGAGATTGAAAAAGCCACCGTAAGGTGGCTTTTTTTTAATAATTTTTTAGGTAGAAAAAAATTAATATTTTTATTCAAAATAATATATTTTTAATGTAAATTTGCGTCTCGAAACTTAAATCATCATAAATAAGAGATACTTAAAATGAATTTCAAATATTGGTTACCTATTCTTGTTTCTACAGCATTTGTTGGATGTGCATCTGTACCACAAGCCAATCCGCAATTAGCTCAGCAAGCAAAACAATTGACAGCCCCGACAAATGGAAATGCGGTAATTTATGTATACCGTTCTAATAATGTAGTCGGCAGTGCTTTGAAAAAAGATGTGTGGGTAGATGGAGAATGTTTAGGAGAAACTGCACGTGGTATATTCTTTTATAAAGAGGTTTCCGGTAATCAAGAGCATACTGTTTCAACTGAATCAGAGTTTTCTCCAAATCATTTGAAATTTAAAACTGAAGCTGGGAAAAATTATTTTGTACAGCAGTATATTAAACCCGGTGTTTTTGTCGGTGGAGCTAACCTGAAATTAGTAGATGATACACAAGGCCAGAAAGCAATTAGTGAGTACCATCTGGCCGAGATAGGTAAATGTAGTAAAGCCACTATAGCGCTTACCAACTAAATTAAAAAAAGCCACCGTAAGGTGGCTTTTTTTATAAGTTAATTTTTAAGATTCAGTTTTTGAGTCTGATTTTTCATCTCCAGCCATAATCATGGCAGCAAGCTTCACCATATCCATTTGAATAGTATTCAGCTGTTTTTCAATTTGGTCAAAATTGATTTGATCTAATTTCCCATTTAATAACGGCATACTAAGAGCTTGTTGATTGGCATGTAGTAAACTTTGGCGGATATTCTCAATTTCCTGACTTTTGATATCTAAGGTGAGAAGGGTTTGATTTAAAGCTTGTAGTTGCTGTTTTAAAGTTGAAACAGTTGTTTTTAATTCACTTTGATTCTTATCTTGAATTGCTTGTTCAACGTCAAGTTGAGTGTCTTTAAGCTGTTCAACATAATCTCCAGCTTTAAGCTGTAAATTAGCAGCATCTCGGACCATATAAAAAATATTGCCGCTTTTGAGTTCAGTTTTGCTAGGAGCAATATCTGATTCTTGTCGTTCAATAGCTTGATCAGATGCCTGTTCACTTATTTCAGTATTTTCTTGTTCAGTAGCATGATCTCGTGCTTGATCACACCCGAGTAAAAGCATGCCTGAGGCAAAAATTACAAAAGGAAGAAATGCACCCTGTAAAACTTTTTTCATAACTACAAACAACATCAAATAAAGCAAATAGGTACTATAGGCATAAAATATGGAGAAAGATTGTATTTTTGCAAACAAACAACACTTTGAGCAGATAATAAAAAAGAGCGTAGAAACGCTCTTTTTCACGTTTTTAAAAACGTTATTTTGCTAACTCTGCTTCAACGGCTTTAACAATTTGTTCGTCATCAGCAGTTAGGTTTGGAGCAAAACGAGCTACTACCTCGCCATTTTTATTAATTAAGAATTTTTCAAAGTTCCATAAAACTTCTGGAGCTGGATTAGTTGGAATACCTAAACCTTCTAAGCGTTCACGGAAAGGTCCTTCACCAGTACGTTCTGGTTGAGCTGATGTCAAAGTTGCATAAAGTGGATGCTTATCTTCACCTGCAACAGACACTTTAGAGAATAAAGGAAAGTGAACATCGTAATTTAATGAACAAAATTGCTGAATTTCTTCATCAGAACCTGGTTCTTGCTCTTTAAAGTTGTTTGCAGGGAAACCTAAAATTTCAAGACCTTGATCTTTTTTTGCTTGATAAAGCTTTTCTAGACCTTCGTATTGTGGAGTTAAACCACATTTAGAAGCAGTATTTACAATAAGTAAAACCTTACCTTTGTATTGTTCGAGGTCAACCGTTTCGCCTGAAATGGCTGTTACTGGAATGTGATATACAGATTGTGTCATGAGTCTTTCCTGAAGATTGTAATTGATATCAAGTAACGCATTTGTTTTAACTGCTATTGATGAGCAGTGCAATAATATTCGTGTTCAAAAAAGAAAAAGTTTTTAAAGATAAACTAAATTCTAGTTATTTCTAATTTGTATAGGTGTTTGCCCAGTATAGCGTTTAAAAAACTCGATAAAACTTGAGCTATGTTGATAACCTAAATCGTATGCTAAACGCTTAATGGATGTCCCTTGGCGGATCTGATGAATGGCATAAACAATTTTGGCTCGGTTACGCCATTCCGACAACGAAAGCTGAAGCTCTTGTTGACTCAAACGTAATAAGTGACGATCACTCACTGAGAAATTTTGTAGCAACTGCTGTAAAGAGTGATCAAAAAGTAATGGATCTGAGAGTTTTTCTAGTATAGGCAATAAAACAGGATGTCGCGTTTGCGGTAAATAATGTGAATATGCAGGAGCTTGTTTAAGTTGATCGAATAAAACTTGTAAAAGATGTTCTAAATATTCAGGTTTTTCGATTTGTTTTTGCTGTTCGAGAATTTGTAAAACTAAGGTTCGAAAGAAAGGCTGAATACTAAAGCATTTACAGACGTCACCTAAAATAGAACATAGGCGTGGATGCAGGCGAATACAGATATAGTGAATTTCATGGTCGATATGAGTGGATTGATGAACAGTTTGAGGTGGAATCCAAAGACCATAGCTAGGGGGAGAAAGATATAGTTGTTCCTCGACTTGTATTTCTAAAATACCATTTAAGCTGAAATTAAAATCCCCCCAGAGAGAAGCATGAGGACGAACAATATCTTCTTTTTGGTATAGAAACTCATGAACTTCTATACTGTTCAATAAAGAAAATTGCTGGTCCTCATTTTTCATTTATTTACTCTGACTTATATTTTAATTTTCACAAGTCGCTTTAGGATTGTTTAAACCTTTTGCTAAGGTGAATGTACTTAGTAATGCTAGGGCAACAAAGCTTAATACGCCATAAATTAAAGTATTTTCATTGAAATGATCAACTACATATCCACCTAATAATGAGCCTGTCGCAATCATCACCTGAAACATACCTACAAAAAGCGGCATACCCTTTTCAACTGCATTTGGTGCATGTACAAACATCCAGATATTTGCTGAGGTAGGGAAAGCGCCAAATGCGAAGCCCCATAAAGCTGTTAAGACAATAGCACCAAATTCATGAATGGCAAAAAGTGGGAATCCAAAAAATACAATTGCAAAGCAAGCACTAACAAAGGCAAGTGTATATCGGACATTTAAATTGCCGCTATATCCGGCAAATGCATTTCCGAAAATACCTGCAATTCCATAGAGCAATAATAATGAACTAATTGTTGTGCCGTTAAAGCCTGCAATATTTTTGAAGAAAGGTGCTAAATAGCTATAGGCACAAAAATGAGCAAGTCCGATCAGTAAAACAATCAACATACCGCTACGTGCTTTAGGGGTGCGTAATAATGCTGGTAAGTCTCTTATATGAATTGCGGAGTCTGGGACAAGTTTAGGTAAAAAGATTAACTGTAAGATTAAAACAATTAAACCAATTCCTGCGGTAATTCCAAAAGCGCTGCGCCAACCATAAAATTCACTTAACCATGTTCCAATCGGAACACCTAAAACTGTAGCAAAAGTTACACCTGCCATCACTACAGCTGTTGCTTTAGCAATAGGAAGATGTGAGGGAGCTAATTTCCCACTTAAAGCAATTGCTGTCGCCCAGAATCCACCAATTGAAATACCTAAAATTAAGCGACTGAGCAATAAAACATGGAAGTTTTCTGCAAAGGCAGTAATGGTATTTGCAATAACCATAATGGCTGTCAGCAAGATAAGCACATAACGCCGATCAAGTTGTTTCACGGATACAGGTAATAGAGGGGCGGCAATTGCTGCCATAATGCCGGGTACAGTAATGATAAGACCAGCTGTGCCTACAGAAATATTTAAATCTGTTGCAACACTATTTAAAACACCAACAGGTAAAAATTCACTTGTTACTAATGCAAACGCTGCAATCGCAACGGCCAAAATGGCAAACCAGCTCCCTTGAGGGGAGGTCGTGGGTCGCGCTTTAGAAATAGAAGATTGGTCCATAGGAAATCCTTACTTGGCTAAATTTAGAGTGAAGAAAGGCAATTTATTAATTAACTAACGATCATTATGAAAATAAAATAGTTGATAAAAAATCGAACGTCAATTAATTTAATAACGATTGTTATAAAAATAGATGTGATCTTTATGACAAATAGGCATGAAACGAATTTAGCTGTTACAGAAGACGCGCTGAAAAAAAAGCGTGGACGCCCTAAATGCTTTGATGAACAACAGGTTTTGCAAAAAGCAATGTTGCTGTTTTGGGAGCATGGTTATGAAGCAACGTCTATTAGTGATTTAACACAAGCTTTGGAAATTACAGCACCGAGCTTATATAGTGCCTTCGGCGACAAAGAAGGGCTGTTTTACAGATGTGTTGATTACTATTTAGCTCATGAAGGATGTCCGATTGACACTATATTTGTAGAAGCAAAAACTGCAAAAATTGCTGTTGAGTTATATCTTTATGATATTGTTAAAAGACTGGTTCAGCCGAATAAGCCAGCTGGTTGTATGGTGGTTGTTGCTGCTATGAATTGCTCTGATGCAACTCAAGATGTACAGCAAAATCTATTAGATAAGCGCATAAAGACAAAAGAAAAATTATTAAAACGTCTTCAGCAAGGAGTAGAGCAAGGGGATTTATCTTCTCATGCTCCTTTACAGGAAATGACTGATTTTTATACCACTGTCATTCAAGGGCTGACTATTCAAGCAAGAGATGGTGCGAGTAGCGAGCAATTACATAAAGTGGTAGGCCATGCGGTGAAAGCTTGGACATTATTTTAGATTCTAGAAAAAGATGATGTCCTAAGTTCAATATCAATGTCGGAAATACGATATTTCAATTTATTAAGACATTCTTCAAAATAAAATCTCTTTTGTAGATGGTGTATTACTATGAGTCAGGTCATGAAATATCACAAATGGGCATTTATTTTTCCCATTTTGGCAGTACTGATTTGGTCTTTAAATATTGTAGTCACCCGCTATGTCTCGGATTATATTTCTCCGGTAAGTATTAGTTTTTATCGGTGGTTGATTGCTTTTATTATTTTGACTCCATTTATGTTTTTGCCTGTTTGGAGACAAAGACGATTATTAATACCATATTTACCTAAGCTGGCTGTGTTAAGTGCATTTGGAATGGTGCTTTATCAAGGACTTGCTTATACGGCTGCCCATTATACCAGTGCAACCAATATGGGAATTGTGAATGCATTTATTCCTATCTTTACAATCTTTGTTTCGCTTGCGATTTTAAAAGATGTGCCTAATCGATTTGCAGTTTTTGGCAGTATTTTATCTTTCTCTGGTTTGCTATATGTTATGTCCCAAGGGAATATTAGCCACTTATTAAGTGGAGGCGGACATCTTGGTGATGCATTGATGATTATTGCCGTATTCTTCTATGCATTTTATGGGGTTTTCCTTAAAAAATGGCAGCTTCCACTTCCAATCATGACAAGCTTATATGTTCAGATCGGATTTTCTGTAATATTTCATCTTCCTTTAATTTTTTGGTTTGGACTAGATGCTTTAAATGCACAAAATGCACCAAGTGCTATTTATGCAGGTGTATTTGCTTCACTCATTGCACCGTTAGTTTGGATGTTGGCTGTTCAACAACTTGGCCCGAATAGAACAAGTATTTTTATGAACCTGGTTCCTGTTTTTACAGCAGTTATTGCAAGCCTTTGGTTGTCTGAGCAATGGACCATCTATCACACAATAGGTGGTATTGTTATCTTAATTGGTATCATTATGGCTCAGAAAAAAGTCAGTCCTAAAAAGAGCAACTTAATGCAAGAGCAAAACTAAAGTCGTTAAAAAAACTATGGCATATTTTGAAAAAAACTCATGAAAATATGCCATTTTTTTCTTAGTTAAAGTTTTTCTATATGATTTATAAATAGTTTATAAAAGTAGGTTGAAATATAAATATTAAAAAAGCCGAGTAAAAATATTAATATAATTTTAATTTATAAGTGAAAAATCGTAAATTCCCTACACTTTTCATGCTTTTTTTAGAGAAATAATATATTTCTCTCATTTGATCTCTTACTACATAATAGCGACCACTACGAAAGACGTGCTTTTTTGCAAATTATCTTTCGTTGCAGAGATATCCAAACCCTCTGGATGCGGTATATACCCATCCTTTTTTATGCTCAGTTATCCCTATATAACTGAGCTTTTTTTTGTCTGAAATTAGGCGCGAATAATCTCTCCAGTGAGAGCATTAATAATTCTACTTGGTTGCTGACTTTGGCCTAAATCACCATTGAGATAGTTTAATTGTGAACCAAAGTATTGGCAGGCATCTTGTAGTGAATGAGCAGGTTCTTGCCCACTTGGGTTAGCACTTGTCGAGACAATAAAACCATGAAAAGCATTGCATAATGCCACACACAAAGGATGTGTGGTGACTCGAACAGCAACAAGTGGATGTTCACCTTTAATCCAAGAAGGAATATGTTCGCCAGCAGGCAATAGCCAAGTAGTAGCTCTTTCAGAAGGTTGATGATTCGTCCAACAATCAATAATTTCTTGTTGGGTTGTTTGAGGTAGCGAAGTGAGCAGGTGCTCAACTTGGCTAATATGACCTGCTAATAAAATTACTCCCTTTTCAATAGGCCTTTGCTTTAACTCAAGAATCTTTTGAAAAGCTTGTTCATTAAAAGGGTCGCAACCTAACCCCCACACTGCCTCAGTTGGATATGCCAAAACTTGACCTTGTTGTAAACATTCGGCTGCTTCGGTAACTGAGGTGGTAATCATGGTAATACTCTTCCTTTCAATCAGACAGAATTTTATTGTGCGCTCCAGCACTAAGAGCGACAACGTAAATACAGCCCTGATTGTTGCATACATAAACCAAGTAGTTCTAGTTCCATGAGTGAAGAGGTGAGTTCTGCCACAGGTTGAGAGTGGTGTATGACAAGCTGATCAATATTTTGTCCCACCCAGTCTAAAGACTGATAAAGGTTAATCAAATGTTCAGGAATTTCTGGAGCACAAGAAACCACGACCTCTTCAGTTGAGTTCTGTTGCTGACTTTGCCATTGAGTAGGTAAAGCAAGATCTTCAATAATTTGTTCAGGATGATCAACTAAAATGGCTCCTTCACGAATAAGTTGATGGCAGCCCTGATGAAACTCACTGTAAATATGGCCAGGAATGGCAAATACGGTTTTACCTTGCTCGGCAGCTTTGTTCGCAGTAATGAGAGAACCACTTTTTAAAGTAGCTTCTACTACTAACACACCTAAACTCAGGCCACTGACAATTCGGTTCCTACGAGGGAAATGCTGTTGTAATGGTGGCGTACCGGGCAAAAACTCAGTAATGATGGCGCCGTTTTGAGCCAAGATCTGTTCTGCAAGTTTTTTATTTTGAGCAGGGTAGGTACTATCTAAACCTGTTCCTGTCACGGCAATGGTACGTTGATGTGCTGAAGCCCCTTGGTGAGCAGCTTCGTCAATCCCATATGCCAAACCACTACTTACATAAAATCCTTTTTCACTTAAGTAATAAGCAAAATCATAAGCAACCTGACGGCCATGTGGGCTTGGTTTTCGACTACCGACAATCGCAATTTGTGGTTGTAACAAAGCTTGAGCTTGGCCTTTTCCAAATATGATGGGTGGATGGTCTGTATAAGGTAGTAATTGCGTAGGATAGCCAAGGTCTTCTGATGTTAAAATAAAGTCGGTATATTGCTGGATCTGCTCAATTAGTTTTTCAAACTGAGCTTGACCCTGAGCAGTTTGAAATTCATCTACGCGTTTTAAATGATTAGCATGTAACCCGAGATTGCACCATTGAGATAACCCAGCAGGTTGGACCGCTTTTTCACAGCCACCAAAATAATTGACAATTTTTTTGAAGCTAACTAATGAGTGTTGCACCAAATACCACACTTTAAGCGTGTGGTAATGGTGTGAAGAAAGTTGAGTAAGCATTGTAAAGGGTATATCCAGCGTTAATCATCAAAACGAGGTGGCTGAATACTTGAACCTACTTTAATAGGTAAGTCACTTTCTAATACGTAGGCATAGCTAAGCTGATCAAAAGTTCTAAAAACCATCAGACTACCAATTTGTTGTCCAGGCAACTGTATTGGTTCTTTGGTTTTAGGGTCTCGAATGGTCTCGCCTTTTTGAGTAATATCAAAAACTTGCCCTACTTGAATCCCTTGTGCTGTACCTCGGTCCAAAGTTACCACACTATTTTTTGCAGCGCTGCCAATTGAACCCATTACACGAATGATCTTACCAGCATCTGTAACTTGAGTGGCGTCTACCGGATAAAATAAAGTAGGTAATGTTGCTTCTTCCTCCGGCATAACCCGATCACCACGGCGTACTTCGGAATTGTAGCTATCAGTTAACTCCAGCGTTGTTATGTCTTTTTCAGAAGAGATCGCAATCCCTGAGGCAACTTGTTGCAGTTCAATACCTAGACTATGCTTTTTACCTTTACTGTCTGTGAAATAATAAGGTTCACCTTCACGGTAGACTGCATAACGTTGACCATTAACTAAACCTTGTCCACGCGCATAAATGGTTTGGCCTCTTGCGGCAAGCACGCGTTGATCAGCAGTTCCTACTACATAAGGAGTGTGTTCAATTGCATCGGCTGGCAAAATTGTGCTGTGTTCTAACCACTGTTTGATATGTTCAAGTGGAATAACAGGTACATTGTCGTTAAGCGATTCCACACGAACTTGAGGTTGCAAGTTTGTCATTTGGCCTGTGTAGCGACGAATAATGCCAACGCAACCATCTCCCTCATCTTTACCGATCAATGGTCGACCGGCTACACTGCATAACAACAATCGGTCACCAGGATAAATCCAGTGTGGATTTTTGACATGTTGATTATTTGCCCAGATTTCTGGCCAGCGCCAAGGTTTACTTAGGAAATGACCGGAAATATCCCACAGCGTATCTCCGCGTTTTACAACGTAGACATGTGGTGCATTACTTTTTAAAGAGGGTGGATTATGGTTCGGACTAGCAGCATGAACCTCTACTACTGTACCCATTGCAACCCCTGTAAAAAGTGCGAAAGCAAGTAAATGCTTTTTTATCCCCAAAGCATGAAATTCAACCATGCCGTTAAAAACCTTTTTCATTATGATAATTCCTAAAAATTATGCGTGCAGATGCGTTATAATAGGCGGCTTACACACAATTTTTCGATGAAGTATTTCCTTCATTTGGTTTTTCAATCAATGGCATAAGTGAGGACGTCAGTATGGCCTTATTACCTATTTTAAGTTTTCCTGATCCCCGTCTTCGTACCATTGCTAAGCCTGTTGAAGAAGTTACTGATGAAATTCGTCAACTTGCAGCAGATATGCTTGAAACCATGTATGCCGCACCAGGTATTGGTTTAGCAGCTTCACAGGTAGATCGTCATATTCAGTTAATCGTTATAGATTTATCTGAAGCTAAAGATGAACCCTTGGTTTTTATTAACCCCAAAATCACTCCACTGACAGAAGATAAGCAGCAGTACGAAGAAGGCTGCCTATCGGTGCCACAAATATACGACAAAGTTGAGCGCCCGTCACGTGTGAAAATTGAGGCAATTAACCTTGAAGGTCAAGCATTTGAGATAGAAGCTGATGGACTTCTCGCTGTTTGTATCCAACATGAAATGGATCACTTAAATGGCAAATTATTTGTGGATTATTTGTCGCCACTTAAACGCCAGCGTGCTCGAGAAAAAGTCGAAAAAGTTGTTCGTCAACGTGAGCGTGAAAAAGTTGCAGTAAAACGTTAAAAATTTCTATTCTTGAAACATTAATATAGTGTGGATGTGATTTTTGGTTTTTCGTAGTGGTTTACTGCTTGCATGTGCAGCAGTATTTTTACAGGTTGCGGTATTTCTACAGCCGCTTTTACCGAAGCAATATCAAATTGCTCCGGTCTGTGAAACTATTACCCGCGCTTTGCTTAAACCTAAAGCACAGACGGAAGTCATGTCACATACCGTGCATTCACATCATGAACATCATATTGAACAGGCACAAGCTTCTGGGCAACATGACCATCATGATGCAAATCACCAGTGTCAATATTGTACCGTCTATGCCAATCTGGTTTTACCACCTGAATTTGGTGTAAAAGAAGTTTTAGTCCGTATACAAGTCCGTTTAATTGCCTATCAACAAGCATTTCGACATGTTTACTTTGCGCTACAGCGACTTTTCCTACTCCCGCAAGGGCGTGCACCTCCTCTATTTGCATAAATAAAAGCAATTTTTTGTTGGGGTCTTAACTGACTTCAATATCACTTTATTTATGTTTTAGAGCGTATAAAAATGCCACATTCTAAATTCTTATTACAGCCTCTATGGGTTGCGATGCTTGCTGTCTCTCATTCGGGTCTAGTTTTTGCAGATTCAGAAAAAAATGATGTTGATACCAAAACACTTCACTCATTAGCACCTATTGTTGTTACAGCACAACAAGGTAACGATGCAAATGGTCTGATTGTACATGCCGACCCGAAACAGCCGATTCAGCCAGTACCTGCTACAGATGGGGCAGATTATCTACAAAGTATTATGGGTTTTAACTCAATACAAAGCGGTGGAACAAATGGTGATGTGACCTTCCGAGGTATGTTTGGTTCACGCATCAAAATTTTGACAGATGGAACAGAAAACCTAGGTGCATGTCCAAACCGTATGGATGCTCCAACTTCTTATATTTCTCCAGAAAGTTATGATCGTATTTCTGTCATTAAAGGTCCACAAACGGTTCAATATGCCAATACAGGCTCTGCTGCGACTGTTCTTTTTGAACGTCAGCCTGAGAAACTCACCTCTGAAAAACCTTATCGTGGACAAGCGAGTGTCTTATTAGGTTCATATGGACGTATTGACCATAATGTTGAAGCGGCCATTGGCGATGAAAAGAAATATATTCGTTTAAATGCCAACCGTTCAGAGTCTAATAGTTATCAAGATGGTGACGGCAATACCGTGCCTTCAGCATGGAAAAAGTGGAATGCTGATGTAGCACTTGGTTTCACCCCAGATGAAGACACATGGATTGAACTCACGGGTGGGAAATCTGATGGTGAATCGCTTTATGCTGGGCGTTCAATGGACGGTTCTCAGTTTGCGCGTGAAAGCTTAGGTCTGCGGTTCGAAAAGAAAAATATCACTGATGTCATTAAGAAAATTGAAGGGCAGGTGAACTACAGCTATAACGACCATATTATGGATAACTTTAGCTTACGTACTCCGCCATTAGTTGAAATGAATCATGGTGGTATGACCATGCTGATGCCGAACGCGATGGCAATGCAGGTAACGCGCCGTACATTAAACGCACGTTTGGCCATGACTTCTGAATGGAATAAGTGGAGTTTGATTACAGGTGTAGATTCTCAATTCAATAAACATGGCGGTAGCATGTCATCGCCAAATATGCCTTCTATGAATGTTCCATATCGTCAAGATATGCGTTTTCAATCATATGGTGCTTTTGGTGAGCTTGGTTATCAATGGAACGATCTCAACAAATTGGTTACAGGTGCACGTTTAGATCGAGTCACAGTTGAAGATGAACGTGCCGACTCTCAAGCACAAGGTTTTAACACCAAACTTGAAAAGACTTTACCAAGTGCATTTGTACGCTGGGAAAACCAATATCCTGAGCATGACCTAAAAAGCTATATCGGTTTAGGTTATGTAGAGCGTATGCCTGATTATTGGGAGCTTTTCTCGCCTAAACATGGTAATGCTGGCTCAACCAATACATTTAACGGTGTAAATCCTGAGAAAACACTACAGTTAGATCTGGGCTTCCAACAGCAACATGGTGCTTTAAATACATGGGCATCTGCTTATGCGGGCTTAGTAGATGACTACATTTTAATGAGTTACCACCATCACCCAAGTATGGGAATGGATGGGCATGACATGAGCCATGATATTACTGCGGGTGCCAAAAATGTCGATGCAACCATCGCAGGCGCGGAAGCTGGTATTGGATATCAATTTACCGACCATATTCAGGCAGATTTGAGTGCGATGTATGCGTGGGGTAAAAACACTACAGATGACAAACCGCTACCTCAAATTTCCCCTTTAGAAGGTCGTTTAAATATTCGCTATGTGGCTGATAAATATAACTTAGGTCTATTGTGGCGAGCTGTTGCTGAGCAAAACCGTGTGAGTCTACATCAAGGTAATATCGTGGGATATGACCTAAAACCAAGTAAAGGTTTTTCAACCCTTTCTTTAAATGGAAGCTATAACCTTCGTAAAGATATTGATGTCTCTGTTGGTATCGACAATGTATTAGATAAAACCTACACCGAACACTTAAACAAAGCGGGTAGTGCAGGCTTTGGATTTGCGAGTGAAGAGCAGTTTAACAATATCGGAAGAAATTACTGGGTTCGTATGAGCATGAAGTTTTAATAAGCTGTAGCGAATGAAATGAACTGAAATAATTAATTTAAAGAGAGAAATGAAATGACAAATAAATTATCGCCTGAGCAGTCTTGGTGGGGATGGAAGTTACTTATTGTGGCTTCTATCTTAAGCTTATTGTTTATGATCATTTTTTACTTGGCGATCAATAACGAACCTGACTATATGCCAAGTCAAAAAAATAAACAGATGATGGAGTCGCCTGAGCAAATGAACCACGCTGAAATGCACATGCACAGTTCATCAGCTCAATAAGCCCCTTAATATTTGAAAATGGAAGTCTGGTTAACGGGCTTCCATTTTTTATTTTTAGGTTTTAAAAGTTATTGATGCATACTCGCTAAGGTTTTTGCCTTACCTTGATTCTGATAAAGCGTTAAGCCAAGCTTTTGTATATTGCGACCTGACTTAGATAAAAACTTTTCAACTTTTGGTGAAAGCTTCGCACCACTATAAAGTAGTGAATTGCGCACAATCAAATAATAAGCAAACCATGAAGCAGACTGCTGAGGCAATCCAAGTAGTTTCATTCTTTTCTTACCAATAAAAAATTGGGTAAGTTCTAAATGTTGTCGATATGCAAGCTTCTGCTGTAACGAGCGTAAATGCAGATATTTTCTCTCAAAAGGCTCTTTAGATAAGCTCGATCCTAATTCAACACTGCTGTGATCGGAGCGAGGGTGAGCAAACTGCATCCAGTAAAGTAATCGCCAACCTTCAGTTTCAGATTGAATAAGCCATTTTTCATCAATACCCATCAACCAGCCAACATAACGCCAAAAATGTAAAAAACTCTTAGCTTCTTGTTTCGTTGGCCATACACCTAAAGCTCTAATACCGAGTAAAACCACACTGCTAAACGCTAAATTGGTCATTGCTAAATCAAACTGATTAAGAGGAATTCCCCAAACTTCGCTATTCCAACGATCAGACTTTTTCAATTGCCGGCGAACGAGTGCATGAATAAAGCGAACATAAATGGTTGAGGTAAAGCCTGAACCCAAACGAGAAAGCCCTTGAGGTTCAGTAATATTAACCCACCATTTTGTAGTCTCTGCTAAACGAGTACCCGCTTGTTTCTTCAATGCACCCGTTAAAATTAGAGGCTGATTAAATCCAGGATATAAATATCCTGCCATTAAAGATAAATCTCTAAGGATAAAACCATTATTTACGCCTAAACGATGAGTAAATTTAACAGCCTCATCAATTTGGCGCTGGTCTAACCATTCAGGCTTTTGTTCAATGTAATTAAAGAAATTCTCTAACTCAGTAGGTAAAGGCTCAGAGAGGTGATTGCGGCCTTGAAATAATATCTTTTCAAAAATCATGCGGTGATCTTTGGGATCTTGCATAACCCAATCAATCACCTTATCCATTTCAATGTCTCCTTCACAAAGAGCGCGTTGTAAAGACACATATTCTGTATAGTTTGGTTGAGCTGTTTTTTCGCAACAGATATTTAAAAACCGTGTAAAAAAATTACTGTCTTGCATGTCATTAAAAGGAGCAAGTCGAGTTGGGCTAATCGTTTGCATATCGTTACTTACTTATTAAACTGAATAATAAATAGGCTAATATGAATAATTATTCGCATTCAATTCGCATTTAACGAATAAACAACTGATGAGAAAATCCCCACAGCAACAGCGTTCAAAAATTATTGTTGACCATATTTTAGAGGCGACACAGCACTGTATTGCCCAATATGGATTACTACATGCCACAACTCCTAAAATTGCAGAGAAATCAGGAGTAAGTGTAGGTTCGATTTACCAATACTTTGAGAATAAAGATCAAATCATAGAAGAACTATTACGCCGTAAAAGCGAACTATTAGGACATCAACTTAAAGAGCTAGTTATGCAGCAAGGAAATATTCCTTTAGACCTGCTCATCCCCTTGGCGATAGAGCTAGGGTTTAATGCATTAAAAGCCGATCATGGATTTTTTATAGAAGTACTAAAACATTGGCATAACTATAGCCATTCGCAAGCTGCTCAGATTTTAGAAAAGCATTTTTTTGAAGTCGGGCTATATACATTTAGTAGAAATCCTCATCAGTGGGACTTCGAACAGGTGAAGCATAAATCCTTTGTAATTATTAATAGTACGCTTTTTACGATGATGCGATATGTGAGTCAGAACAATTTTCTTATATCAGAACAACAACTTAAGCAAGAATTATCGATGATGATACTGGCGTATTTAAGTCAAAAATAAATAATTAAAATAATTATTTATATAAAACAATAGGTTAAATTGGTTGTTGATTTAAAAGTGAACGCTCAAGTCATAAGTTTCTAATTATCGCTTGCAAAGGGATCTTAATGGTCTATAATGCACATCCATCGGCGGTGATGCAGATAAGAACTTGTTGAAAAACAGTTACTTGGAATTAAGT
>NZ_JBQUYP010000009.1:0-14031 GCF_056314305.1 Acinetobacter sp. DMC2
TTATGGGAAATTAATTAATAAATTGATTTAAATGCAGTAAGACCATAAAAAAGGACTCTTAGAGTCCTTTTTTTATAGCGGAAGGAAATTTCGAACCTATTCTAAGTTAAAAATGCGCTTCTAAACCGACCTCTTAATTAGCTAGGTATCAAAACTTTTCATTAAAAAAATCCACTTTTTCTTCTAGAAATTTCATACCAATATATATGATAAATAGAAACTATATGTTATAAATGTTAAGTAGGCATGATTTTTGCTTGTTTAATGGAATCTAAAATATGAAATTATCTGTTGGGTTGAAAGTTGCGAATTCTTTATCGTTAACACCTCAATTACAGCAGGCGATTCGTTTGTTACAGCTTTCTAGCTTAGAGCTTGAACAAGAAATTCAAATTCAACTAGATAGTAATCCTTTACTTGAAAAAATAGAAGAAGAATCATTAACAGATAGCCTATCTGCGTTAGAAAGTAAAGATTCAGATGATTTAACAACTGAATTAAATGCCAACCATTTGCCTGATGATTTACCAGTCGATACAGATTGGGATGATATTTATACTCATCAATCAACAGCATTGGCTACTCCAGAATTTGAAGAGCGAGAGGATAATCGTCAAGTTCAATTATCTCTAAAGGAACATATTTTAGAACAAGTTAATCTTTTGCACTTTTCTAAAATAGATCAATTAATTGCTTACTGTATTGTTGATGCATTAGATGATAAAGGTTTCTTAGATGCTGAAATAGAAGAAATAATTTTAGCTGCCCAACAATTATTAAATGAGATGGATATCGAGGAAGATATTGAAGAAGATGAGGTTCTAGTTGTCTTAAAGCATATTCAACGACTTGACCCACTAGGGATTGGTTCACGTAATTTAGCGGAATGTTTGAAAATACAGCTCGAATTCCTACCGAAAGATGTTGAATATTTAAACGAAGCAAAGAGCTTATTGCAATATTATGAGCTTTTGATAGCAAATGATCTAAATAAATTACTCAAACAAACGGGTTTAACAAAAGATCAATTAAAGTTTGCAATCAATCTTTTAAAAACATTGAAACCCTATCCAGGTATGGATTTTGATAAACAAGAGTCAGATTATCAAATCCCAGATGTAGTTGTTTCCAAAAAAGATTTACATTGGCAGGTCCAACTAAACCCAGATGTATTACCTAAATTAAGAATTAATTCTTTTTACTCCAGTATGATTCGTAGAGCAGATCAGAGTGAAGATAATCTATATTTGCGTAACCAAATGCTTGAGGCGAAAAACTTTATCAAAAGCATTGATGAAAGACATAAAACACTATTAAAGGTAGCATCTTGTATTGTGGAGCATCAGAAAGCTTTTTTGGAGATCGGTGCAGAAGCAATGAAACCATTGGTTCTTCGAGATGTTGCTGAAGAAGTAGAGTTGCATGAATCTACAGTTTCTCGTGTAACAACAAATAAGTATATGCTTACCCCACGTGGCCTTTTTGAGTTGAAATATTTTTTCTCTAGCCATGTAGGTACAACTGCTGGTGGAGAGGCTTCTTCCACTGCAATTCGTGCAATGATTAAAAAACTCGTAGCAAGTGAAAATCCGCGTAAACCTTTGTCAGATAATGTAATTGCTACATTATTGAAAGATGAGGGCATTGAAGTAGCAAGAAGGACGGTCGCAAAATATCGTGAATCGTTACATATTCCTTCATCGTCTGAAAGAAAAGTCTTGATCTGAATTTTGAAGTATGGCTATTCTAGAGGTTCATTATGACGAAATAATGAAATTTTAATTTCACCAAGAGGAGCTGCTAAAATGGTTTAATTGTCCTAATATTTTTTGATAGCATTAAATCGTTTTAGTTCTTCTTTAGATAACCTAAAAAAGGTGAGGGATAGAATTATGCAAATAACGATTCGTGGACATCATTTAGCAATTACACCCGCTATAGAAGAAAATATTAAATCAAAGTTTAATCAATTGACGAAACACCTAGATCAGGTGAATAGTATGCAGATTAAATTAACCAAAGATCATCAAATTGATAAGCGCTCACATAAGGGCAGTTCAAATCATGTTGCAGAGGCTATTGTAAGATTGCCGGGGATTGAGTTGTTTGCTCAGGCAACCGCTGATGATATGTATACTTCAATTAAAAAATTGACAGAAAAATTAAAAAGACAATTATTAAGATATCGAAAAATGCAATGTACTTATTCGCAAGTCACTGTTTCTGTTTAATAAGTTTTGTTAATTTAAGAGAGGCTTGAAAGATAGCCTCTTTTTTATTGATAAAATATAAACACGTACTGAATTCTTGGAAAAAGTTATAGTAAAATACTCCGTTTTACCCCTTAGGTTGTGTCAGAGGTCTTTGCAATGAATAGTGAACAGCTCACTCAAATTTTAAAAGAAGCTTTCCCTGTAGCGGAAGTAGCGGTGAGCGGACAGGCCGGAAAATTTGACCTCCGTATTGTGGATGATCAATTTGAAGGTAAGCGTACAGTGGCTCGTCAACAATTAGTTTATGCACCATTAAATACTTATATTGCAAGTGGGGAAGTTCACGCGGTAACAATTCGTGCAATGACCAAAGATGAATGGCGTAAAGCAAGCCTTTTCGGAGCTTAAATATTAATGGATAAATTTTTAATTACGGGTGGTGTTAAGCTCGAGGGCGAAGTGCGCATTTCTGGTGCTAAAAATGCTGCTTTGCCATTACTTGCTGCAACTATTCTTGCAGATTCTCCAATTACAATAACCAATGTTCCAAATCTTAAAGATGTTAATACTTTGGTAAAGCTAATTGGTGGATTAGGGGTAACAATTGGCTATGAAAATGACACAGTAAAAGCAGATACCTCTACTTTAGATAATCAGTTTGCACCTTATGAGCTGGTAAAAACAATGCGGGCCTCAATTTTGGTTTTAGGACCATTATTAGCGCGTTATGGTAATGCTAAAGTTTCTTTACCTGGTGGTTGTGCGATTGGTTCAAGACCTGTGGATCAGCATTTAAAAGCTTTAGAAGCTTTGGGTGCACATATTGAAGTTGAAAATGGTTATGTCCATGCTTCTGTTGATGGTCGCTTAAAAGGTGGTGAAGTTGTTTTTGATATGGTGACTGTTGGCGGTACCGAAAACATCTTAATGGCAGCAGCATTGGCAGACGGTGTTACAACTATTCGTAATGCAGCACGTGAACCTGAGATTACTGACCTTGCTCAAATGTTAATTAAAATGGGCGCAAAGATTGAAGGTCTTGATACAGATACTCTTGTTGTAACTGGCGTAGAAAGTTTACATGGCTGTGAATATGCCGTTGTTGCTGATCGTATTGAAACAGGTTCTTATTTAGCTGCTGCTGCAATTACGGGTGGACGTATAAAAACAACTCATACGGATCCGGCATTGCTTGAGTCTGTTCTGGATAAGTTTGAAGAAATGGGTGCTGAAGTCACTCGTGGTGATGACTGGATTGAACTTGATATGATGGGTAAACGTCCTAAAGCTGTAAGTTTTAGAACTTTGCCACATCCAGAGTTTCCAACTGATATGCAAGCACAACTGATGGCTGTAAATGTTATTGGCCGTGGATTTGCGACAATCTCTGAAACGATCTTTGAAAATCGTTTTATGCATGTTCCTGAGTTGTCACGAATGGGCGCTAATATTCAGGTGGAAGGTCACGATGCTGTCGTAACAGGAGTTGAAACCTTACAGGCAGCGCCTGTTATGGCAACAGATTTACGTGCTTCATTCTCTTTAGTTCTAGCTGCTTTAGTTGCAGAGGGAGATACATTAATTGATCGTATCTACCATATTGACCGCGGTTATGAACATGTCGAAGAGAAGCTTCAAGGTTTAGGTGCCAAAATTAAGCGAGTAAGTTAATGAATGATGTAAGAAACGATGATCCTAATTTTGATGTGATGGGTAATTTTGATCATGGTTTGACCTTGGCATTGAGTAAAGGGCGTATTTTAAAAGAGACGTTACCTTTATTGGCTACAGCGGGTATTAATTTACTCGAAGATCCGGAAAAGTCTCGTAAGCTCATTTTTCCTACTACGCATAAGCAAGTACGTATTTTAATTTTACGTGCATCTGATGTACCAACCTATGTAGAAAATGGTGCAGCAGATATAGGTGTGGCGGGTAAAGATGTGTTGATGGAACATGGTGCTCAGCATGTCTATGAGTTACTTGACCTGCAAATTGCTAAATGTAAGTTAATGACTGCTGGTAAAGTAGGCATGGAGCATCCAAAGGGTCGTTTAAAAATTGCCACGAAATATGTCAATCTTACACGTCAATACTATGCAAGCTTAGGTGAGCAGGTTGATGTTATTAAGCTCTATGGTTCTATGGAGCTGGCACCTTTGGTTGGTTTAGGTGATTACATTGTAGATGTGGTCGATACTGGTAATACTTTAAGAGCAAATGGTCTTGAGCCATTAGAAGAGATTTGCAAAGTGTCTTCTCGATTAATTGTAAATAAAGCCAGTTTTAAACGTAAACAAACTTTGTTAAATCCAATCATTTCACAGCTTGAGCAAGCTGTTCAATCGCGTTAAAAGCAATTTCCCATCATGCTTTTGCAATAGTTAAGCCAGATGATGCCCACAAGCGCTTAGAAAAAGAGTAAACTTACTTTTTCTTTTTCGCCTTGTGGGTAAATTGATGCGACGTTTATCGACTCAAGATCAGAACTTCAAACAGGTTTTTGCTGAGCTTTTAGCATTTGAAACCGTGAATGATCTTAATTTAGTGCAAACAGTAGATCAAATTATTGCTGATGTTCGTCAGCATGGTGATGATCATGTTTTAAAGCTTACTCAACAGTTCGATCGACATCCTGCGCATCAATTTTCAGATTTAGAATTATCTCAAGAACAACTTAAAACTGCTTTTGATAATTTAAGCCCAGAAATTCGTGATGCTCTAGAGTTGGCAGCAAAGCGTATTCGTACATTTCATGAAGCTCAGAAACAAGATAGCTGGACTTATATAGATGACTTGGGCAATACATTAGGGCAAAAAGTGACGCCTTTAGACCGTGTTGGTATTTATGTGCCAGGTGGTTTAGCCTCTTATCCATCTTCAGTTCTAATGAATGCTGTACCTGCTCATGTTGCTGGTGTACCTGAAATTATTATGGTTGTTCCAGCACCGAATGGTGAGTTAAATCCATTGGTTCTTGCCGCAGCTTATCTTGCGGGAGTTAGCCGAGTATTTACCATTGGTGGGGCGCAAGCTGTAGCAGCTTTGGCTTATGGTACTCAGACAATTCCACCTGTAGATAAAATTACTGGTCCAGGGAATCGCTTTGTAGCCGCTGCTAAACGTGCTGTATTTGGTCAAGTCGGCATCGATATGATTGCTGGACCTTCTGAAATTTTAGTATATGCAGAAGGTGAGAATAATGCAGATTGGTTGGCTATGGATGTTTTATCACAAGCTGAACATGACACAGTGGCTCAAGCTATTTTTATAACTCCAGATGAAGCTTTGCTTAATGCAGTCGAGTTGGCAATTGAAAAGCATTTAAATGAATTGCCAAAGGCAGATATTGCTCGAACTTCAATTGAAAACCGTGGTGCTTTGGTATTAGTCAAAGACCGTGCAGAAGCAATTGATTTGATTAATCAGGTTGCACCAGAGCATTTGGAGCTGTGCTTGGATGACGCCGAAGCAATGAGCGAACATATTCGTCATGCTGGAGCAATTTTCATGGGACGTTATACACCTGAAGCAATCGGTGACTATTGCGCGGGTCCAAACCATGTATTGCCGACATCTGGAACTGCTCGTTTTTCTTCTCCTTTAGGTGTTTATGATTTCCAAAAACGTTCGAGCCTAATTATGTGCTCGAAAGATGGAGTTAAAACGTTAGCTAAAACAGCCGACATATTAGCTGTCCAAGAGAACTTAGATGCCCATGCACGCTCAGCTCGCTATCGTTATCAATAAGCTTATAAACCTTGTAGTTTTTTAATTATTACTCAGGGCTGATTTTCAGCCCTTTTTTGAGATAAGACCCATGACTTTATCTACAGCACAAATGCGCTTTTGGAGTCCAGAAGTTCGTGAATTAGAGCCTTATGTTCCTGGTGAACAGCCTAAAATTCAGAATTTATTGAAACTTAATACGAATGAAAATCCATATCCGCCATCACCAAAAGTAGTTGAAGCAGTTCAAGCTGTTTTAACTCAGCAAGCTGATGCATTGCGTTTATATCCAGACCCAGATGCTACAGCTTTAAAGCAAGCAATTGCTAAGCAACAGAATATTGAGATTTCTCAAGTTTTTGTGGGTAACGGCTCAGACGAAGTACTTGCTCATATTTTTAAAGCATTTTTCCTTCAAGATGAACCGATTCTTTATCCAGATATTACTTATAGTTTTTATCCAGTTTATAGTCAGTTCTTTGGAACAAAAACTAAAGAAATTCCACTCAATGAGAATTTCGAGATAGAAGCTAAGGACTATATACAACCAAATGGTGGGATTGTTATTACAAACCCTAATGCACCAACCAGTATTGCAATGGGGTTGCCAGATATCGAGCAAATCTTAAAAGCAAATCCAGATCGGGTGGTGGTGATCGATGAGGCTTATGTTGATTTTGGAGCAGAATCCGCAGTTGGTCTCGTAAATCGCTATGAGAATTTGGTTGTCTGTCAAACAACCTCAAAATCTCGTTCATTAGCTGGTTTACGCGTTGGTTTTGCAATCGCTCAGCCACATTTAATTGCAGCGCTTGAAGCTGTCAAAAATAGTTTTAACTCCTATCCTATTGACCGTTTTGCAATTGCAGCCGCGGTAGCTTCTTTTGAAGATCAGGCTTATTTTGAAGAACACTGTCAGAAAGTTATTTCTAGTCGTGAAAAGCTAGTAGATGACTTAACTGCTTTGGGCTTTAAAGTTTTACCTTCTAAAGCGAACTTTATTTTTGCTTCACACTCAGTCCATGATGCAGGCAAACTTGCACAACAATTACGTGAACAAGGTATTATTGTGCGTTATTTCAATAAGCCTCGTATTAATCAGTTTTTGCGTATCACAGTGGGTACTGATGAGCAGAATATGCGTTTAGTGCAAACGTTAAAACAAGATATTCTTTAAATTTTAGTCTGCTGTGCTGTTCATCAAGTTCAGCATAGCAGAAATTTTATCAAGGCTTTCTTGATATTCTGCTTCTGCATTTGAGGCAATGGTAATACCACCGCCAGCCCACAAAGAGAGCTGATTTTGATATTGTTGAAAACTACGGATAAGAATATTCCAGCGGCCTGTTCCATCAAAATTGAAATAGCCCAATGTCCCGCAATATGCACCTCTTGCTGCTTCCTCTAACTCTTCAATAATCTGCATTGCCCGAATTTTCGGAGCACCTGTGATTGATCCTCCAGGTAAGGCAGAGAGCAGCATTTGCATAGGATTAACATCATCTTTAAGGGTCGCAACAATCTCGCTTACCATGTGATGTACTTGATTAAAACTTTCAATCTCGAATAATTGCGTTGTTTTTACGGACCCTGTATTGGCATAAATGCTCAAATCATTACGTAATAAATCAACGATCATGACATTCTCTGCCTGATCTTTTTGCGAGTTTTTTAAGGTTTGTTTTGAAATAAAATCTTTTTCGATATCTTCATATCGAGGCATGGTTCCCTTAATAGGTCGTGTCTTAATTTGTTTATTTTGATTGAATTCTATGAAGAGTTCAGGAGAACAACTTAATAATTCAAATTGATCTAATTTTAAATAACCTGCATATGGGGCATTAGTAAGGCTCCATAAATCTTCAGCTTTATTTAATAAAGATCCTTTGAAATTAGCTTTAAATTCTTGGGTTAAATTAATTTGATAACAATCCCCAGCTTTAATGTATTCTTGTATTTTGTTAAAAGCCTCGAAATATTTTTCTTTAGACCATCTTGGCTGAATAGAAGTTTTTAATTCAAATATATTTTTAGATTTATTTGAATTGGGAATCTCTAACTTCTTTTTAATATATTTAAATAGGTCTAATGCATTTTCTTCATCACTAAAAAAATACCACTCATTATCTATATATTTTAAAAAAGAACGATATTGACCTAAGAATAAAGACGGTTGTATATGGGCTTGAGCACTAATAAATTGATGGGCAGCAAAATCATAACTAATAAAACCGACATAGCCGCCGTTAAAACTTATTATTGATTTAGTATTATTGATTTCTTTTAATTTATTTTCTTTTAGTTGAATAAAATCTAATAATTGGTTCGATTTTAATATATTTTTATATTCATTAAAGTTCTGACGTTGAAATACTATATTATTTTTATTCTGAATAAGAATGTATTGTTGAGGGAGAAAGCCAATAACAGGATTGTTATTGTCATTTAAATAAATGAGTCCAGTTAATCCTTGTAAATTTTTTAAAATCTCGGCAGTACTTTTACCATGTAATGAGATTTTTTTCTTTAACTGAGACATTTTTAAATAACAGAATAGTTAATGAGGGAAATATTAGTTTACTACAACTTGCGGATCATCAGGGAGAAGACTTAGAAGAGAGGTACTTTTTGTTGATAAAATAGTCGAATTTTAGAGTGGGATTGGTAGGGGGCGTTAGAGTTAAAAGCGAAATAAATTGAGTGTACCGTTTGTCGGGTAGTTGGCAAAAAATGCACAACACTAGTTGAACAAAAAGTAACGTAGATGTAATTTAGTAATTGCTAAGCAAAACTACTCAAGGATTGGAAGTTTCGGTTGCTATATAAAGAAAAATGCAATTTGAGACAATGAGAGTGGTTAAAGTCAAAAAATAAATGCTCTTGGGAGAGTGCTCAATGAAAATGTTCACTAAACTTGCTTTAGTTTCTTCTTTAGCTATCAGTGCAAATGCAATGGCAATGCAGTCAATGGACGATGCTGCACTAAGCGCTGCTACAGGTCAAGATGGTATTAACATCGGTATCGCTTTAGGTTCTGGCGGTATTTCTATCGACAAATTATTTATTCATGACAATGATGGTCTAGATCCTGCTACAGGTATTACAGGCGCAGCAGCAACTGCGGGTGCAATTGTAGTAAGCGGAGTAACAGTTAATCAAGTAGATCCAACAACGAATCTATTAGACCTTAAAATTGATAGTGTGGGTGCTTCAGGTACAAATGGCGCGTTTTTAAATGTTGCTGCAAATGTAGGCGCTGTTGATGTACATGTAGGTTCTGTGGGTGTAGGTACTTCTGGCACATTAAATACGACTACTGCTGTACGTGGTATTACTGAAACTGCTCCAACTGAAATTTTATCTGGTTTAGATTTATCTTTAGGTGCAATTTCAGCGAATGTACAACTTGGTGCTACTCCACAAGGTGCAATGATCAAAGTAAATTCAAGCTTACAAGGCGGTTTAACTTTATCTAACTTTGGTATTAACGACGCTGCAGGTGGCGGTCAAATTGTTCTTGATAAAGTTATGGTTCGTGGTGCAGGTAATACAACTGGTGATTTAGACGTAAATGCGAATATTTCAGTTGTACCAACGGGCTTAAAAATTCAAAATAATAGTACTCAAGGTATGAATGTTTATGTACAAGGCGTACATTTGGGTTCTAATACTGCTGCTTCAATTGGTGATGTTGAAATCCAAGGTTTAAATGTAGGAACTTCTACAATTACAATCTCAGGTCATTAATCTGAGTATTAAATTAAAAAGCGCGTTTAATACGCGCTTTTTTAATTTATTAATTACCTAATTTTATTATATGTAAAAATATTTTTATTGATCAAAATAAGTTATTAAATTTAAGAATCAAATTAAATTAAGTATAAAAGTCTCTCTATTTTTATAAAACTAAACGTTCATCAAAAAAAAGTAAAAAAAGGCTGTTTTTTTCAAAAAAAAAAGGTATCTTCAACACACAGGGATGTAGAGCTATTGCTCTAAGAATAAAATGAATAAGGCCAGTTAGGCCACCATTTAGAACAAGTGCTTATGTTAGAGATTGCTTTAGGCTCAGCATTGATATATTACTTTGCGACAGAAGCCTTCGAAATAGAAAAAAAGCCACCGGGAACTGTTTATTATACAGAGACCGCCGATTCACGTAATTTATCTTTTCGCCGTAATCATATTGAACCAGTTCAAATTAAACCAGCTGTAGAAGATCAGTTCCGAGGTATTGTTCGACAAGCTTATGATTATAGCTGTGGTTCAGCCGCTCTTACTACGCTTTTAAATGGTTATGTGGGCACTAGTTTGACTGAACAGCAGACCATGAGCGGCTTACTACAGTATGGCGAATATCAACGTATTATTGAGCGTCGAAGTTTCTCATTACTTGATATGAAGCGCTTTGTAACTGCTATTGGTTTAGAAAGTGGGGGTTATCGAGGGGAGTTTTCTGATTTAGTCAATCTTGGACAACCTGCAATCGTTCCAATTTCTTATGCTGGTTTTAAACATTTTGTCGTATATAAAGCTTATAAAGATGGAAGAGTCTATGTTGCTGATCCTGCATTAGGGAATATCAGCTTTGATGAAAATCGTTTTAAAGAGGTTTGGGATAATAATACATTATTCGTTGTTTCTGTTCCTGAATCTCAACGTAAAGACCTACTGGCATTAAAAGACTCAGATATGCGCCATGTGGAAGATGCAACTGTTAACCGTTATGCCTTTGTGGATGTGCAATATCCAACATTCAATTATGACCGTTTAGCAAATAAAGCATCAACTATGCGTAGGGTACTGGATAAAGACCCAAATTCTGCAACCTATAATCAGCCAATTGAAACATATATGCGTCTTTACTATAAGCGTAAATAATCAAATATGAATTGAGTAAAATAAATACATTAGGTGGGAAGAAACATGAATAATCGATGGATGAAGATGAGTGTGTTGGCATTAAGTATGGGTGCCATTACGGGTACACTTTATGCAAATGACCAAGTTGCACAACAAGCAGATGTACAAAATACTGCAGCTGTTTCTGAGGCGAGTACAACAGCAGTAGTAACATCAACAGATTCAGTTCAAGAGGAGAGTACAACTCCAGCTACAGACGTTGTAACTACTGTACCTGCTCCTGTTGAGGCAACAAATACTGGAGCTAATCAAGCTGCTACTGCTTTACAGAAAAAAGAAGGTGATGCGACTCAAGAGACAAATTTGCAAGAAGTATTTACTTCAAATGAGCGTCAATATTCATTGATTAAAAGAGGCGTATTTTCAGCCTATTACGATCTCGATTATACCTATTATCGCGATACTCGAATTGATTTAGCTTTGGCTGATAATTCATCTCAACTCAACCGATTACGTATTGAAGAAGATGCGAACCATACTTTAACGAATAGTTTTACCGTTCAATATGGTGTATTAGATAACTTAACATTATCTGCAACTGTTCCTTTCGTTGCTAAGTCTGAAATTGTTCGAGATACAACTGCAGCGGGTTTAGGTGATATTTCTTTAGGGGCGCGCTGGGAACCTTTCCCCTTAAAGCAAGGCCGTTTGCCATTGGTGTTATTTGGGAACCTATCAACAAAAACTGGGGATAGCCCTTACGAAATTGGTTTAGATGAGCTTTCAACAGGTAAGGGATATTACTCTGTTGGAGTGGGAGCAAGTACCCGTAAATATATCGATCCAGTGGTTTTATTTGCCTCGGCGTCTGCCAATTATGGTTTTAAAGAAACAGGTTTAAATCAGGCGCGTGGTAGCGGGGCTAAGGGACCAAGGAATTTAACGTCTTTTGATCCAGGCATTAGTGGTGGCTTCTCATTTGGTTTTGCTTACTCATTTAACTATGACGTGTCATTGACCATGTCATATCAACAAAGCTTTAACATGGATGCTGAGTTTGAATTTAATAATGGAGATGAATCATATAAGTCACCAGACCAAAGTAGCGCAATGTTGTCCTTTGCTTTAGGTGTACGTGTTTCACCTGAAACAATTGTCAATGGTACAGTTGGTATTGGTTTAACTGAAGATGCACCAGATGTTTCGCTTGGTCTGTCTTTCCCGCTAGATTTTATAGGCTTTGGCAAAAAAGCAAAATAAGGAGATAGGCAGGTGAAATATCCTAAATTATGTCCTTTAACGGCGGCAATTGTGATCTCCGGTTTTTCTAGCTTTGCCAATGCTCAATTAGGACAAAACCTAGCTGTTGATATTCGTTCACTATCGATGGGAAATGCTGTAACTGCAGATCCGCCTGGTATTAGTGCAATTCACTTTAACCCGGCGGCTTTAGCGAAAATTGATGGGTTACAGACAGATGTGCAAGGAATTTTAGCGAACTTTGATATTCAGCGAGAGTTCTCGGCACCTCCTGGTTATAACGTTTTTGGCTATTCAGATGACCCTCTTGTTTGTAATGATGGTCCAGAAGTTGCAGCTAATATTTGTACTGATTTTAAGGGGCCTGTACGTGGTGATGTTGAATATGCCAGCTTATATGTACCGATTCTAAAAAAAATGGTTGATTTGGGAGCTGGTTATCCATTAGCTGCTCCAACTGCAGGAATTGCTTATAAACCTCCCGGCTCAAAGTTGACCTATGCTACAGCAATTTATGCACCTTTAATTGCAGGTTTTGGCGCTGAAAATGGTAACGCTGGAAACTTCATGGGACAGCAGGTGGCTGTTGAGCGGATTACTTATTTGTCTCCATCTTTTGGCTATCAAGTAAATGATCATTTATCGATCGGTGCTTCAGTTGGTATGTCTTATAACGCTCTTGCTATGAAAACCGATTTGCGTTTTCCCAATGATATGATTGGGGTATTGCGTATGGTTGATGATGTAGTATGTGGGCCGTTCAAAGACAATAACGATATGATCACTAATCTATTGTTATTTGGTTTATGTAATACTCAAGAAGGGATGGACCCTTTTAAGAAAATGGGATCACTGCAAGTTTCTATGGAGCAGTCTTTAAGCCCAAGTTATAACTTAGGCTTAATGTGGGAACCGACGGACGATTTTGGCTTTGGTATGGTTTACCAAAGTGCAGCTAAAATGCGTATGAAAGGGAAATACCTAATTAATAATGCTAAGGCTCCTCAAGAATTAATTAAAGGCTTAAACTCATCAGCTACAGGTCAGGTTTTAGCTGCTATTCTCGGTTTACCGGGAAATGTACCAAACTCTGAGTCTGGTTTGGCCGCGATGGACTTGGAATATCCTGCACATTTTCAAGCAGGGATTAAATATAAAATATTCCCTGATTTACAAGTTAATTTTGACGTGGGTTGGACAGATTATTCGGCATGGGATAAGTTCAAATTTGAATTTGATCGACAGATTACCTTACTCAAAGTTGCCAAACTTTTATCAAATGATGTGACAGATGCTTCTTTAGGATTACCTTTAAAGTTTACTTCACCATGGAGTTGGGGTATTGGTTTAGAGTATTCGGCAACAGATCGTTTGAAGTTACGTGCAGGTTATGAACCTCGTGCTAGTGCTATTCCCAATGATAAACGCAACACTATGATTCCAATTAATAATGCACAATTATTTGGTTTGGGTATTGGATATCGTTTTGATGCAGATACAGATTTGGATCTTTCAGTTGGTTTCTTACGTAGCCGCGATAATATTCCAGCAGGGACTAGTACCTTATCTAATAAAACAGGAGTTGATAATATCCTGTTAAACCCTTATGCCGGTTTGGATGTTAAAACCAATACCAAAGTTACAGTACTCGGGTTAAATTACAGAACAAAATGGTAAAATTAAATTGCGAACGGATGTCTCGACCTAGATTTGCTATTGCGATTTTTTTTGTTGCAATAGCAAGTGTTTCTGTATCTTATGCAGACGGTTTTTATACGATTATTGGTCCTGATGGTCGACCAATGATTGTTCCGAGTAAAAGAGTGGAACAAACTGTTGCACCGTCTAAAGTATTAACACATCCAGAGATAAAGACGACTCGTCCAGAACAGCAAGTTTTGCCAGAAACATCCTTAAAATCAAAAGATTTGCCTAAATTAGTTAAAAAGTCTTCTAATACTGCACC
>NZ_JBQUYP010000009.1:14126-77027 GCF_056314305.1 Acinetobacter sp. DMC2
GCACCAACTGCACCAACTGCACCAACTGCACCAACTGCACCAACTGCACCAACTGCACCAACTGCACCAACTGCACCAACTGCACCAACTATCTCGATAAATAAACAATCTACAGTTTCAAAACAAGTAAAACTCATTAAAGAAAAATCAGAAGTTATTGGTCAAAAGTCCACTTTAGAAACTAGTAAAGAAAAAACAGTAATAAAGGATTCTGCTTCCCAACAAAAGATTGAAGAAAAAGCAGAATCGAATTCAGTTCAAACCTTGTCTAAGAATGTCGTTACTTCAATAACACCAGTAGCACCAAAAAAGGATGAGACGAAGTACACTACCATTGATGGAGTGGAATACGTCAATAATGAATATTTAGAAAATCAAGAATTTAATCTAGAAGGTAAAAAACGTTTTTATATTATGCCTGATGGGTTAGGCCGAACCGAATCTATTGAGCGCAAAAAAGGTGTTAGTCAGTCTATCCTCGATAATGTATTAAACCGATCACGAGAAGATCAAATTTCCCCTGTTGTATTGGCACCTACATATTTACGACTTTCACAACAAGAATTGGCAAATACTTTTGAAAATGATTTGTGTTTTATTAAAGGTTATAACAAATCAATTAAAAAGCTAAGCCAGAATAAAGAAGTTGGGTTATGGCCGAGAAAACCTCTTAAAGAAAAATTTGAATATGAAGTCGTAAAAGTAGATTCTTCTATTAAGAATATACAGGTAGCTTCCTATGCTACAACCAATGATAAGCCTGTATATTATTGGCCCCTCGCTGTTTTCTTGGACGATAAGGGGTGTGTTATAGAAGGTGCTAGTGGTTTTAAAAGTAAGTCGTATCCTGCGACAATTTTACAACATGCATCGATTTTAGGTGTTTTACAGCTGCCGGAACGTACACACTATATTATGTTAACGCCTTTATCTTCTGCTGTGGATATGCCGGATCAAGAACTATCTAATCAGGGACAAATTAAAATTTCGGTATTACGTTAAAAATAAATAGGAATGATGATGAGTAAAAATTTTTTATTACCTTTTGCATTATCCACATTGGCAATTGTATTAAATGGTTGCGGTGGTGGTGGCTCAACAATTAATGAAGATCCTACCCAAGGTGGTGGTACGATTCCGACCACTAATTTGGATTGTAAAGCAACAGATGAAACCTGTCTGAATTTTGAATTAAATTATCCAATAGCAGGTTTGAATTTCGACTGTAGTTTATCTCCGAATCAGCGTTATATTACTAAATTGGTTGGTAACTCGGTTGGCGGTGCTTGTAGTATTAGTGGCAGTAAATCAGATGAAACAATTACGCTTTATCTACAAGGTAGCAATACTCACAAGATTGCGTTAGGTACGATAAAACTTGATACATTAGGAAAATACGGAACAACACATTTAACAGTTTTGGATATGGCAACGGCATTAACTGGTCAGCCTCCTGCTTCAATGAGTAACGCTGATCCAACTATTAAAGTAGCTATGGCTTTAGTTAAGTTATTCCAAAGTATTGGTGTTGAACGTGGCGATAATGTGGTAGGTGATTTACAACCAACCCAATTTACTCAAGATAAGAAAAATCTGTTGACTAGTTTGACACAAGATATAACTGCAACAGAATGGAAGAATGGGCAATATGTAACCCTTCTAAAACCTTGGTTAGATGTAAGTAAAGTGTCTGATGCTCAAGCTTATGCACTCGTAGCTCAAGTCACAAACTTAGCAAATGCTGCATTATTTCAAGCAAATGAAGCGACTTATGCGGGTATTGTAGATCCTACTAGTTCACCGTTACCGCTGGGTTTTTATGGCTGTAATCAGGCATTAGCAGATTGCTTTAATAAATCTACCACTAATTTACGTCATATGATGGCTAACATGTTCATGTTGACTGACCGTGAAGGTTATGCAATGGGTTACGGTCTGCAATGGCGTGGTGATGCTACTTTATATAAAGATAAGGACGGAAACGTGACTGGTGTTGCTCCACCAGTTTTATTGTGGACTAAAGCAAAACCAATGCAAATGCTTGTTGCTCCCCAACAAAATGGTTGGCTTAACCCAATTTCAAAAGATATTCAATCGACTCAACCCTTACGTTTAAGCGTTGATAGCAATGCAAATAATGATTTGCAAATCTATCAAGGTAAGTTTATGAACGATTATGCTGTTGCGGGAAGTGAAGGTTTTTATAAACAGCTAACACGCTCGACGACAGGAAATATTCAGCATTATGGTTTATGGCGTCAAACAGTAGGCACAGAAAACTATAAGGGTTCACTTGATATTATTAAAGCCAATCCTATTAGTTATCTTGGAAAAGAAATTTTTAAAACAGCAGCTAACGTGAGTTCTGGTCAACGCTATGTCTTCCCATTATATGCGACTTTGACATTCCGATTTGATACTACTGGGATAGCTCCTATCGATTTAGGCATTGTCGTTGATGAAAAAGGAAATATTCGTACGGATATTAAACCAAATGCAACTGCAACCGATATGTCTGGTCAATGTGCAACAGTAACAGACAACAGCTTAATTGATAGTAATGGTGTGCAACAATACCGACTTGGTACTACTGGCGGAACAGAGTCATCGGATAGTGATAGCTCTATTACTGTTCGTATGATTTTATCGAATCCTCAGCTAGGTAACCTTAATGGGATTTTGATGGGGCTTAACTCTGTGGTGAGACAGGATACTAATCCGGATGATAATGTAAATGATTCAATTTCGGTAAATGGAGCCAAGATTAACCTCTATAACTTATTAGCAGGTCAAAACAGCAGTAATAGTATTAATTTAAGTGATTATGAAAACAAGACTGCACGTTGGATTAACCTTTATGCTTTCTATCAAGCTGTTTATAATAATATTAAGGATATTAGCCCAGCACCAACAGATGCAGAAAAAGCTTTGGCTCAACGCTTGTCTGGCACGGTGTCTATTAAACTAGCCAATCAGTCTATTCCAGCTTGTAATGCGATTAAGACCAAGTCTTAAAAATAAAAGACAAATAAAAAAGACCGCTTAGCGGTCTTTTTTATTTGTTTAATTGATTAACCCGTATGGTCTAAACGCGTACCCAAAGTTTCAAGATGTGTTGGGAAAACTTGTTTCTTACGATCTTCAAAATAGTGTCTCAATGTATGTTCGACACTAGGGAAGGCAAGTTCACCCCATGGAATTTCATGCTCTTCAAACAGACGACTCTCGATACTTTCTTCACCTGCACCAAAAATGCCATCTTTCAGCTGTGCTTTGAAAAGTACATAAATTTGACCAATGCGAGGAATATTGTACATACAGTACAGTTGTTCTATTTCTATCTCGGCTTCTGCTTCTTCACGAGTTTCGCGTGCTGCACCTTGTTCCATGGTTTCGAACAATTCCATATAGCCAGCAGGCAAAGTCCATAAACCATAACGGGGTTCAATCGCACGACGACAGAGTAATACTTTGTCTTCCCATAACGCTAAGGCACCGCAGATTACTTTGGGGTTTTCATAGTGAATATTTCCACAATGAGTACAAACACGGCGTACTTTATGATCACCTAAAGGAATTTTTTGTTCGGTTTTATGCCCACACGCTACACAGAAACTCATAATTATCATCGAGTATAGAGATGCCTCAGCATAACTGAATTTTTAGACTTACGCATCAACTCTATTCCCTAAGTTTGATTTTCAGATATGATGCAAAGAGATAGAAAATAATAGGTGAATGGTATGGAAGAGCACTTGCTAACACAAAAGTTACAGCAAAGATTGCGCTTTTCCACCCGCATACAAGAAGCACAAGCAGCAGTGCTGATTGCAATTACGAATGAAAATGATCCAAAGGTACTGCTTACACGCCGTTCAATACATATGAACAACCATGCGGGGGAAGTTTCTTTTCCGGGTGGAAAGCGTGATCCTAGTGATACCAGTAATATTGTTGTAGCGTTAAGAGAAGCTCAGGAAGAGACAGCTTTAAATCCGTTTGATGTGCAGCTGTTAGGTGATTTGCCGATGCAGCGTGCAAGAAGCGGTTTGTCTGTAAAACCGATTGTTGGGCTTATTCCTCCAGAGGTGACTTTAATACCTCAGCCTACCGAAATTGATCGAATTTTCTTTGTCCCGTTACAACAACTTATAGAGACGCGTCCAATACCCTATGAAGTTCGATATGCCCATCAGTCTTTATATTTTCCAAGCTTACAAATTGATAATGAAATCATTTGGGGTTTAACTGCTCGTATGTTAGTTGCTCTGTTTAAATATGGATTGGGTTATCAAAAAGATTGGCCATTTTTACTCAACTCGCCAACCTTTGGAATGCCAAAGTTTTCTCATAAGAATAAGTGATCAGGATTGATAAATTATGATGTATAGCTATCAAGGACAGCACCCAAAAGCCTTACATGAACCATGGGATGGTTGGGTTGCTCCAACAGCAACGCTAATTGGACAAGTAGAGTTAGGGCGTCAAGTCAGCATTTGGTTTGGAGCTGTAGTACGTGCCGATAACTGTGTAGTTCGAATTGGTGATTTCTCCAATATTCAAGAAAATTCTGTACTACATACCGATGCTGGGCTTGAATTAAATATTGGTGAATATGTCACAGTCGGGCATAAAGTCATGCTGCATGGTTGTACGATTGGTGATAATAGTTTAATTGGTATGAACGCCGTAATTTTAAATCGGGTTGTGATTGGTAAAAATTGTATTATCGGTGCTAATGCTTTAATTCCTGAAGGGAAGGTGATTCCAGATAATTCAGTGGTGATGGGTTCACCTGGCAAAATTGTCAAAACTTTAGACGAAGATGGCGCTGCAAAAATACGTTTGAGTGCATTGCATTATGCTGAGCACTTTAAGAACTATGCAGATTTAAAAGAATTCCACTTTTAAGTCTTTTTTAGAAAAATATTTTTATGCCAAGCACAAGCTTGGCATTTTTATTTAGAGAGAGAACAACTCGCCTATCAGAGCCGAGTGGGGTATCATAACCCTCGTTTTTAATCTGAATTAATACTAAGGTTGTGCATGAAATTGCTGGCGTTGGAAACTGCAAATGAGCAGTGTTCTATTTCATTAGTCGATGAAACCCAAGAACTGTTTTTTCAACTCGATACGCGGGCGAAAGCACAAACCCAGACCATTTTGCCCATGATTGAGCAGGGGCTACAACAAACAGGTCTTGAGGTTGCTGGTCTAGATGCGATTGCCTTTAGCCGCGGGCCAGGTTCTTTTAGTGGTGTTCGAATTAATGCAGCTGTGACTCAGGCGTTGGCATGGTCACAAGATTTACCCGTTATTCCTGTTTCGAGTTTGCAAGCTTTAGCTCAAGCGGCATACCGACTTGAAGGTTTGAAACAAGTGACTGCGGTTCTCGATGCTCGTATGAACGAAGTTTACATTGCAAGTTATGTTCTAGATGAGCAAGGGATTATGCAATGTATTGATGAAGAAAAATTAATGGGTTACGAGCCAGCAGCAGCTTACGCAAAACATTGCTTAATTGGTTCTGGCGCAAAACTACTTCAAGCTGATGCAGATCATCAAACAATCACTGCAACTGCACAAGACATTGCTTCTATTGCACGTGTTTATGTAGAAGAAAAGCAGTGGGTTGATGCTGAATATGCTTTGCCAGTTTATTTACGTGATGATGCATGGAAAAAAATAGCAGATCAGGGTAAAGCAAAATAAAGGCTAATCATGCACATATATTTTGAAGTAGATTTTCAAGAACAAGCACAGCACTACCAAGCTGTGCTTTGTTCTAGAGGTGTGACTGTAGATTTGCAGTTAGTTGAAAAGCTGAATGCACGTTTTCTGCGTTTAAATCCTGAGTTGGCACTTTGTGTGGATGAAAATGGGCTATGGTTATCTGCAAATGGCATGAAAATGCAGCCCGACTGGAAGGCCGAAATTTCCCGTTTAAAACGTGCAAGTCTTAAATCAGAAATGATTGCTCGGGCTTGTCAGTTAGGTGAAAAACCAATATTGGTTGATGCTACAGCAGGCTTAGGCCATGACAGCTTACTCATGGCTTATTTAGGCGCACAAATACAATTGGTTGAGCGCCATCCAATTTTATTTACCTTACTTGAAGATGCAAAAGCACAAGCTGAAAAAGACAGCTTTTTAAGCCAGTTTATGGATCGGATTCAACTGATCTTTGCTGACTCTGCAAGTTATTTACAACAGTTACAGCAAACAGCTCAACTGGTTGATGTGGTTTATCTAGATCCGATGTTTCCACAGCGTGACCAGAATCACCAAGCCATCAAAAAACAAGCTCAAGTTAAAAAACAGATGCAGCTTTTACATCTTCTTTTACCCGAAGATGGTGAGATGGATTTGGGGGATAATTTGCTGGTTTTGGCACAGAAAGTTGCTAAACGTGTAGTCGTTAAACGACCGCGCCATGCTATTTTCTTGGCGAATCAAGAGCCAGCTCATCAATGGCAAGGAGATGCTTGTCGTTTTGATGCGTATTTTCAGTAGGCTTATGTAAGGTTAGGTTTTATTGCTTGAATAATGCACAAATATATGTGATATAGTTCAAAAGCATGATTGCTAAAATTCTTAGCAGGCATACACTTAAGATGCCTGACAAAAACGAAATTTTTGAAAACCTTTTATGATTGATCTTAAACCCTCCATTAACTTTTGGCATGATTTTAAAAGCAACCAAATTGCCGGAATGTGGCTGTTTTTGGGATCAAGACGTTCTCTACAAATTGTACATCCATCTATTCTTCAGCTTATTGTTTGGGGAATATTAGGGGGGTGTACTAACTCTCTGTATAGCTGGCTTGTGGCTGGCCAAATCGGTGATTTCAATTCACAAGGTTTAATTGGTTATGCACTTTGGCCGTTTATTGCCTTAATTGTCGGTATTTTCTTATCCCAGCGCACCAACCAACCTCGTTTAATGCTAGTACCTGCTTTACTTTGGTTGGTTCTAGATACAAATATTTTATTAATTCAATGTTTAATTCAGTATTTGGGTTCTAATGGTTATCTCAACTTTATTCCCGATGCTATTTATAACGGAATTTTACCGAGCTTATTTGTAGCTTTGTTTGTGTGGCAAAGTTTAGCGGTGATTTGGGTTTTCTCACGCGAACTTAAGTGGCCTTGGTGGGAACGTGCACTTGTCATGGTTGCAACTATTGCAACGATGGTGGTGTGGCAACTTTCTGTAAAAGACCAACCGATTTGGAAGGTAGAAGATTCTGCTCCAACGTTTGCTGAAGATGCTTTTTATGCTCAAAGTAAACTATTAAATGATTCTTTGGAGCAAGTCCAATATGGTGAGCAGGCAAAAAGTCATTGGTATTTTTTAGGTGTTGCTGGCGATAGTTACCAAGATGTTTTTAAATCGGAAGTGGTCCGTATTAAAGAACAGTTTGATACACGTTTCGGAACGATTGGACGTTCGATGATGCTAGTTAATAACCCAGACACCCGTACAGAAATTCCAATTGCCTCTAAAACCAGTATCGAGTTAGCGTTACGCCGTATGGGGCAGCAAATGAACCGTGATAGTGATGTCCTATTTCTATATATGACTTCACACGGTGAACAGAATCACTTCGAAATTGAAAATGCACCATTAGATTTAGGGCAAGTAGACCCGAAATGGTTGCGTGAAACACTTGATAAATCCGGTATTCGCTGGCGCGTGATTGTTATCTCAGCTTGCTATTCAGGAAGCTTTATTCCTGCTTTACAGTCTCCTGATACTTTAATTATTACTGCATCTGCCGCTGATAAAACTTCTTTTGGATGTAATAACGAAGCTGACTATACCTATTTCGGTCGAGCTTTCTTTGATTTGGCTATGCGAGAGCAATCGTCGATGAAAGATTCGTTTAACACAGCTAAGCAAACAGTAACTAAATGGGAAGTGGCTCAAGGTGTTGAACCTTCTGAGCCTCAGTGGATGATTGGTAAAAATATGGAACTTATGCTACCTCAATTGGAAAAGTATCTATTTCCTCAGCAAAATACAGGTAGTGTAGATATTGCTCAAACAAGAACAGAGGCTAAAAACGATGCAACTCCTGCAAAAAAACCGCTGCTTTGAGGGTGAGCAGCGTATATACCAATTTGAATCTTCTTATTTAAAGGGACCAGCGAAGTTTGGTGTTTATTTACCCCCAGCAGCTTTAGAAGGTAAAGCTTGCTCAACTCTATTTTACTTAGCTGGATTAACGTGTACTGAAGAAACCTTTGCCATAAAAGCACATGCGCAACATATGGCAGCACAACTCAGCTTAATATTGATTACCCCAGACACTTCTCCTCGTGGAGAACAAGTCGCAGCAGGGGATCATTGGGATATTGGGCAAGGTGCAGGCTTTTATATTAATGCTACACAAGTACCGTGGTCTGAGCATTATCAAATGGAAAGTTATTTAATTGATGAGTTATATCCACTCATTTTAAAAAGCTTTCCTGTAAATGCTCAACAAGTCGGTATTTTTGGGCACTCAATGGGTGGTCACGGTGCATTAACTTTAGCGTTTAAATATCCAGAAAAGTTTAAGTCGGTATCTGCATTTGCTCCGATCTGTGCACCAACTGAATGTGCATGGGGAGACAAAGCCTTTAGCCATTATTTAGGTGCAGACCGCGAAAGCTGGTTGGCTCATGATGCCACAGCGTTGGTCTCAAAAAATGGGGCAGTATTTGACGAAATTTTGGTTGATCAGGGATCAGATGACCAATTTTATGAACAACTTCACCCTGAAAAATTTAAGCAAGCATGTTTAAAAGCGGGACAGCCTTTAACTTTAAGACAACATGCTGGCTATGATCATGGTTATTACTTTATTCAAACCTTTATGGATGAGCACTTACAGTTTCATGCAATCCAGTTAGAAAAGGTTGGTGGCTAATTAGTGCTGCCACTCCACCTGAAATTCTTGTTGAGCCATACGGTTTAGATGATCAAGGACAACTTTTTCTAAGTGGTCGTGGTCATCTAACTGGCTATCAATAGCAACATTTAACTGCTCTGTTTCTGGTGCAAGTGTAATCGTTGCTGTAGGCATTAAGATTTTAAAGTCTTGTTCCGTTTCTTGTACTTCGAACTTGTGTTTCCAATGATTAACCAGACGTTTTGCAATGCGTTTTCCATCGTTTGTTAATAGATAGGTTGTGCTTTTCATTATCAATCCTCACATTGGTTTAATGTACCTTAACAAATTCGTTTAGACGTTAGCATTCTATTGTTGCAACGTTACGTTGCAAGTTTGAAATGTTGTCATTTAAGCAAGCAAGGGCAGGTCAAATAGGTTCTTTTTTGTTATAATTTCCAGCCTCTCCTTAAATTTTTAGCCAGGTCATCCACCTATGTCCAAGCCTTACTTGATTGCTCCTTCTATTTTATCTGCCGATTTTGCTCGTTTAGGTGAAGATGTAGACAAAGTGTTAGCCGCAGGTGCCGATGTAGTACATTTTGATGTGATGGATAATCACTATGTTCCAAATTTAACTTTTGGTGCTGGTGTATGTAAGGCTTTAAAAAATTATGGGATTACAGCTCCTGTTGATGTGCATCTGATGGTATCTCCAGTTGACCGAATTATTGGAGACTTTTTGGAAGCGGGTGCAGATATTATTACGTTCCATCCAGAAGCATCGCACCACATCGATCGTTCATTACAGTTGATTAAGTCAGGTGGTGCTAAAGCAGGTTTAGTCTTTAACCCAGCAACGCCGTTGCACTATTTGGATTATGTACTTGATAAAGTTGATCAAATTTTAATAATGAGTGTAAACCCAGGTTTTGGTGGACAAAAGTTCATTCCAATGACATTAGAAAAGTTGCGTGAAGCTCGTAAAATTATCGATGCAAGTGGTCGTGATATTCGTTTAGAAGTGGATGGTGGTGTTGGTCCTGCAAATATCCGTGAAATTGCAGAAGCTGGGGCAGATATGTTTGTTGCAGGTTCAGCAATTTTTGGCCAACCAGATTATAAAGTTGTGATTGATCAAATGCGTGCAGAACTTGCAAAAGTAGGTAGCGTAGACGCTTAAAAAAGATATTGATCTGAGAATAAGCTTGTGGATAACTTTGTTTATAACTGTATGGATAACTGTGTTGATAACCGTATGGATAAGATGTTGGTAAAATAAACAAAATTAGATCAACCGTTTATTCTCTAGACAAAAATGATGAAAAAAGAACGTTTTGGCGTTCTTTTTTTATGCGCACTGTATATTTTATTATCTGTTTTTTTATTAAGCTTTACTAAAAACTAACCTGTGTAAAAAACGATATGGCTCTGTGTAAAACTTTTTGTGAATAGTTCGGTATAAAACTGTAAAAGTGTCATGAAAAATAAAGCTAAATTTGTTTTAATAAGATTTTAGTCAGAGATTTAGATAATTAATGTCGATAAAAATTTTAGCGGTAGATATGGATGGGACTTTTCTTAATTCTAAGAAGCAGTACAACAAAACACGTTTTTTAAATCAGTACGAACAATTAAAACGAAATAATATTCATTTTGTGGTCGCAAGTGGAAACCAACTCGCAAAGCTTATTACCTATTTCCCAGAAATTAGTCATGAAATTACTTTTATTGCAGAAAATGGTGCGCACGTTGTAGATGCAGGACAAGAGTTAGCATTTGCTCATTTAAGCCAAGAACAATTTACTGAAATTTTAAAAGCGATTGACTCTACATATATTTCTAAAATGGTCATTTGTGGGAAACAAAGTGCTTATGTACATCGCAGTATGAACGCAGAGGACTATGCCAAAGTCGCTCGATATTTTGAAAAGCTGGCAGTTGTAGATGACTTTTATGCACTAGATGACTTGGTATGTAAAATTACCTTTACTGCTGATGAAAATGAAAGTTTTGCAATTTTTGAACATTTCCAGAAGCAAAGTTTTGTGAAAGATAAAGTCTTAGTACCTGTTTCAAGTGGTTTTAATTTTATTGATTTAATCCTTCCAGACCAACATAAAGCCCATGGTTTAAAGCTATTACTACAAAAATGGCAGGTTGAACCTGATCAGGTAGTCGCGATTGGTGATAACAATAATGATATTCAGATGATTAAAGCTGTGGGGTATGGGTTTGCAGTTGAAAATGCAGTAGAAGCTTTGAAAGCAGTAGCCCCTTATACCACTGTAAGTAATGAGCAAGAAGGTGCATTACAGGTAATTGATTTAGTGCTTCAGCATCAATCACCATTTGCTTAATTACTTTAAAACAAACAGTTAAGATTGAAAATTGTATCTGTTTGAAAACTTGGTTATGCTAATGGGGTTAAGATGACTCATCGGCTCTAGGCGATAAACCACAATGGCTCTACAACACTTACGCAAGTATGCTTGGTTTGTGTTCCTAATGACTTTGGTCATTGGGTGGAGTGGTGTGTCTATTGCACAGACGCCTATGCAACATGATCTTCATACTATGCCGTGTCATAGTGAAAAATCTTCGCATAACAATATGCATACTCAAGCAAATGATCAGACCGTATGTCATCAAAAGATGACCCAGTCTCTTCATTCGCATGGTGAGCATTGTCAGGACTGTAACCCAGTCCATTGCCAAATGGTAAATTTGGCTCTGCAGCAAGCTGTACCTGACGTTGAATCCCCACTTATTCCTATTTCATATCAATTTAGCAGTATTTATCAGGCTCAACATTTAGCCGGATACTGGCAAGAAATTTTACGTCCTCCCAAAGCTTGATCCTTATTTACTTATTTTTTTAATTAAAAAGGATTACAGCAATGTCTCATAAAACGATTAGCAGCTTAGTCGCTGTATTTGGGCTATTGGTTTCACCATGGTCACTCGCAGCAATTAAGGAATATCACCTTAATATTAATGAACAACCGGTCAATGTTACGGGCCAACCGTTAAAACGAATTACCGTAAATGGAAAATTTACAGCACCACTCCTTGAGTTTGAGGAGGGGGATGAAGCTGTTATTCATGTTCATAATCAGCTAAAGAATCAAGATACGTCTTTGCATTGGCATGGATTGTTACTACCAGGGTTAATGGATGGCGTACCTGGTTTTAATAATTTCAAAGGAATTGCGCCAAACGGAGATTTTGTTTACCGCTTTAAGGTGAAACAAAACGGCACTTATTGGTATCACGCCCATAGCAAAGGCCAAGAGCAAGATGGTTTATATGGGCCACTTGTGATTTACCCGAAAGGGAAAATACCCGTAGCTGCACATGAAAAAACGGATCGTGATTATGTGGTGATGCTTTCAGATTTTCATAATTCTTCTAGCGATAGCATTATGAAGAATTTGAAGAAATCTGCTGAGTATTATCAAAACCGCCGTGAAACCGTATCTGATGTTTTGAAGCAAGTTAAAACACAAGGCTTAAAAGCAACTTGGCAAGATCGTTCGATGTGGAATCAAATGCGGATGTTAAAAACCGATATGTCTGATGTGACGGGCTATACCTTCTTAGTCAACGGCAAAACACCGCAGCAAAACTGGACAGCTAACTTTAAAGCTGGTGATAAGGTTCGATTACGATTTATTAATGCATCAGCGATGTCATTTTTTGATGTCAGAATTCCAAATTTGAAAATGACTGTTGTGAGTGCAGACGGGCAGCCAGTTAAGCCAGTTGCAATTGACGAGTTCCGTATTGGTACAGCCGAAACCTACGATGTCATTGTAGAACCTACGCAATCAAATTATCAGATTGAAGCAGAGTCTATTGACCGCAGTGGTTTTGCCATTGGGACTTTGCATAATGAAAATGCGCAGGCTGTAGGGCCAATTCAAATACCGCAGCCACGTCCACGTGCTTTGTTAACTATGGATGATATGGGCATGAGTCATGGTGATGGGGGCGTTGATGAACATGTTGGCCATCAAATGAACACGCAACATGACATGTCGGCTATGCCTGAAATGAAAAAAGAGGCGAGCCATGCTAATCATGATTCTACAATGATGAACATGGATCATGACATGAAAAATATGGCATCTGGCGAACATGATCATTCCATGATGCAAATGAAGCATGACATGTCAGCGATGCCTGAAATGAAGCATGATATGCAGGCAATGTCAGCTAGCGAGCATGACCACGCTATGATGAATATGAATCATGAGAGGCCTGCGCAATCTGAGAATAAGCCTAAAAAGGATGAACCCGTTTATGGCTGGGCAAATGCTTCGACACCAGCGGGTATGAAAGCACTGCAATATAGTGATTTGCAATCCTTAACACCTCAGCCAGACACGCGTGCACCAGAACGTGAATTAGTTATTCGTTTAGGTGGCAACATGGAGCGTTATATCTGGACCATTAATGGCAAAAAATTTAGCGAAGCTGAGCCATTACAAGTTAAGTATGGCGAACGTATTCGCTTGAAGTTTGTGAATGACAGCATGATGGCCCACCCAATGCATTTACATGGCATGTTTATGCAATTAGAAAATGGCCAACAAGCTGAAAACTTACCAAATAAACATACTCTTATTGTTCCACCAGGAAAAACCGTTACTGCGTTATTGACAGCTGATGCCTTAGGCGAATGGGCGATTCATTGCCATCTGCTTTATCACATGAGTGCTGGAATGATGAATAAGTTGATTGTGGCTCAAGTGAATGATGGACAACAACCTGCTCAAGCTCAATCACCTGTTCAATCTGAAAATGAGAAAGGAGCTAGTCATGCGCATCACTAAGTTATTTTCTCAAATGTTATATTGCGGTGCTTTTTCGAGCATATCAGTATTTACTTTTGCTCAAGAGCCTTTAACTCATGATCATTTACGTGAACATGGCGGACAGGTTTATCAAGCAACAAAAATTGATACTGGCTGGACTCAAAATGAAGAAGGAGAAGGTAGTTTTTCTTCTGAATTAGAAACTTGGGTGGGAACGGATGAAAATAAATTGTTCATTAAAGCCCACGTTGAAAAAGCCGAGTCAGAAGATGCCAATTATGGCGGTTCAGTACTTTATAGTCGAAATGTAGCTGACTATTGGGATGTACAGGCCGGTGTAAACTACGAACGTTTGCAACGGGAAGATGAAAAGCAAGATCGTTGGGCTGGTGTTGTGGGTTTACATGGCATGGCACCTTACTTTTTTGAAACCGATGCATATCTTTATGCAGGTGAAGACCAGCTATGGAAGTTAAGTTTAGAAACGGAAAGGGACTTGCTCTTTACCCAAAAGTTAATTGGTAAACCTTATTTAAAAGCAGATGTCGTTTTGCAAGATGAATCTCGCTATGCAAGTAAAACAGGTTTATCAAGTTTACAAGCTGGTTTTCAAACCCGTTATGAAATCAACAAAAAGGTCATGCCATTTGTTGATGTTGGTTACCGTTATGAAAAAGGTTTAAAACAAACTGCTTGGCAAACTGGAACCGACTCCGAACATGGTTGGTATTATGGAGCTGGGTTAACACTAAAATTCTAATTGCCGAACAAAAAGTAAGCTTAAACATATGCCATTGGTTTATACTAATGGCATTGTTTTTTGTGTCAGTTATGGTGCAAAGATGGCTTTAGAAAAACAAGAGAATCAAATACATTTAAGTAAAAATAGCTCTAACTGCGGATGCTCAAGCATGTCATCTCAGGAGTGTTTCACGCCTAGTGAACCTGTGACTAAAAAGAGTCAATGGGTAAGTTATTATCATATTCCCCGCATGGATTGTGCAGCCGAAGAGCAAATGGTGCGGATGGCTTTAGCCTCTTACACTGACGATATTCAAGAACTTCATTTTGATTTGCCTGCACGCCATTTAGCGATTTATCACAGTCTTCAAGCTGAAAGGATTACTCAAAGTTTACAGCGTTTAGGATTAGGAGCCGAGTTACAACAAACACAGCCACATTATGAACCTGTTGAAAAACCTAAAAAGGTTCGACCAAGTACTTCAACGAATGCAGCACAAAAACAAGTTTTACAATGGTTGTTACTGATTAATGGGGTCATGTTTGTTATTGAGTTAATGGCAGGTATTATTGCTTCATCGACAGGATTAATCGCTGATTCACTCGATATGTTTGCCGATGCTGCAATTTATGGCATTGCTTTATTTGTGGTAGGTAAAAATCTAAATGCACAATTAAAGGCTGCGCATCTTTCTGGATGGTTCCAGTTCGGCTTAGCCATAATTGTGTTAATTGATGTGTTGCGCCGTTTTATTTACGGCAGTGAACCCGTTTCAATTCTCATGATTTTAATTGGTGGATTGGCTCTTGCAGCCAATATTAGTTGCCTTTATTTAATGAGAGACCATAAAGAGAGTGGGGCACATATGAAGGCGAGTTATATCTTTTCTGCAAATGATGTCATTGTAAACTTAGGTGTCATTGTCGCGGGAATATTGGTTGCCATTACTGGCTCTCCTTATCCTGATTTAATGATTGGATTAATTATTGTTTTGTTCGTTTTAAATGGCGCACGAAAAATTTTACAGTTAAAAAACGAATAATATTTTCTAAAACAGGCAAGCTTTAGATAGGGTTTGCCTTCATTTTTTATTTTAAAGTAAACTGAGTCCTCACATAAAGGAGGAACGGCCTCCCCCATATTGGGTAATCATGTCGGGACGACCTGACACTATAAAAATTAGTGAATGTTATGGCTTGGGCTATTTTAATTTTAGCAGGTGTATTTGAAATCATTTGGGCATATTCTATGAAAATGTCCGAAGGTTTTACCCGTTTAACCCCTAGTATTATTACCGTAGTTTTTATGATTTTGAGTGTAGTTCTACTTTCAATTTCAATGAAAACGTTACCCCTTGGCACTGCCTATACGGTTTGGACAGGCATTGGCGCAATTGGGTCATTTTTAGTCGGTATTTTCTTTCTTCATGAGCCTGTTGGTGCTATGCGAATGATTGCCGCTGTCTTGATTGTGTCTGGTTTGGTTTTAATGAAAATTTCATCTCCGTCCTAAGAGAATAAAACTATGTTGCTGTCTTATAAGTATATCAATTCGCCTGTTGGGCAATTAAAGCTGGTTGCGAATGAAAATGCTTTGGTGGCAATACTCTGGGACAATGAAAATCCAAAACGTGTTCGACTGGCCGAGCTAGTCGAACAACTTGAACATCCAGTTTTATTAAAGACCGAACAACAATTAAAAGAATATTTTGAAGGTAAACGCCGTGAGTTTACATTACCACTAGATTTCGAGGGGACTGCATTTCAAAAGCAGGTCTGGTCTGCTTTATTGACCATTCCTTATGGTGAAACAAGAAGTTATAAAGATATTGCTGTTCAAATTGGTAATGAAAAAGCGGTGAGAGCAGTTGGCGCGGCAAATGGCAAAAACCCAATTTCAATTATTGCACCTTGTCACAGAGTCATTGGTGCGGGCGGTGCTTTAGTGGGTTTTGCTGGCGGACTTGATAAGAAAGATATTTTATTAAAACTAGAGCAACAATGAGCCTTTTTTGCGCTCGATTTTTTTAGACTTTTCTACTAAGCTGTCCTCTATGATATTTCATGAAGAAAGTGCTGCATTGCATCGCTTTTTTTGAAATATTGATCTTATTCAACAAACTTTGGATGTTCTAAAAATGGCTGTCGGTGACGTAACAATGCCACAAATGCATGTGGTAAAAGGTGTAAAAATTGGCTCAACAGAAGCATATGTACGTTACCAAAACCGACGAGATTTAGTCATTTTTGAGTTTGCAGAAGGTTCAAATGTTGCTGGTGTATTTACTCAAAATGCATTTTGTGCAGCTCCTGTTCATGTTTCTAAAGCCCATCTTGCCGAAGGTAATCCTCGTTATTTAGTGATTAATACAGGTAATGCCAATGCAGGAACAGGACCTACGGGTTTGAAAAATGCTCAGGATACTTGTGCAAAATTGGCGGAGATTGCTGGGGTAAATAGCTCAGAAATTTTGCCCTTTTCTACAGGTGTGATTGGTGAACAGCTTCCGATGGAACGTTTACTTGCTGGTCTTCAGCCTGCATTAAATAGCGTACAAGAAGCGGCTTGGAATGATGCTGCATCTGGCATTATGACCACAGACACAGTACCTAAAGGTGCATCTGAACAATTTGAACTTGATGGCATTACTTATACCATGACAGGTATTAGTAAAGGCGCCGGAATGATCCGCCCGAACATGGCAACCATGTTGAGCTTTGTGGCAACAGATGCACCTATTCGCCGTGATTTAGTACAAAAGTTACTAAAAACCACGGTTGAGCATTCATTTAACCGTATTACGATTGATGGTGATACCTCAACCAATGACTCTTGTATTTTTGTTGCAACAGGTCAGGCGGGTGGCGCTGAAATTACAACAGACAGTGATGCACGCTACACCAAAGTGTTAGAAGTACTTGCTCGTGTAATGAATCGTTTAGCACAGTTAATTGTTCGTGATGGCGAAGGCGCGACGAAGTTTATTACTGTGGCTGTAGAGGGTGGCGGTAACATTCAGGAGTGTTGTGACATTGCTTATAGCATTGCGCATTCACCACTCGTCAAAACTGCACTTTTTGCATCGGACCCGAACTGGGGACGTATTTTAGCTGCGATTGGCTATGCAGGAGTTAAAGACTTAGATGTGTCTAAAATTCAAGTATGGTTAGATGACGTACAAATCTGTAAAGACGGCGGCGCAGCTGAGGACTATACCGAAGAAGCGGGCGCGCGCGTTATGGCTCAAACCGAAATTACCATTCGTGTTGATTTAGGACGTGGTCAAGCCAAAGACACGGTATATACCTGTGACTTATCTTACGACTATGTCAAAATTAATGCTGATTACCGTTCTTAAATATCAGTTATAATCAAGCCTCCACAAAGAGGCTTTTTTATTAGCCCCAACTTTTGATATTAAATGATTCAATCCGTAAATCATTTAAGCAGTAACGTTATATGCGAGCAGGTATGCCAGCATGAAGGATAGAGAAGACGTTTTATGAGTGATGCGACTTTAATTGCCAACGATGCAAAAAACATTGTACAAGCGCATTTAGACCGTTTAGGTGAGCCAAAAGACAATCGCTTAAGTGAAGAAGCAAAACAACAAAAGTTTGCACAGATCGAAGCAGAGCTCAAAAAACGTGATGCTGTCCTTGTTGCTCATTACTATTGCGACCCTGAAGTACAGGAGCTTGCCGAAAAAACAGGTGGATGCGTTTCTGACTCTTTAGAAATGGCCCGTTTCGGACGAGATCATGCTGCCTCAACACTGGTTGTTGCTGGGGTCAAATTTATGGGAGAAACAGCAAAAATTCTGTCTCCTGAAAAAACAATTTTAATGCCGACGCTTGAGGCAACCTGTTCACTCGATTTGGGCTGTCCAGTTGACGAGTTCACAGCATTTTGTGATCAGCACCCTGACCACACTGTAGTTGTTTATGCCAACACATCGGCTGCTGTTAAAGCACGTGCAGATTGGGTGGTGACTTCAAGCTGTGCTGTTGAAATTGTTGAACACCTAGATAGCTTAGGCGAAAAAATTATTTGGGCACCAGATCAGCACTTGGGTCGCTATATTCAAAAGAAAACCGGTGCAGATATGTTGCTTTGGGATGGCGCATGTATTGTGCATGAAGAATTCCGTGCACGTGGTATTGCTAACATGAAAGCACTCTACCCAGATGCGGCTGTATTGGTACATCCAGAGTCACCAGAGTCGGTTGTAGACATTGCAGATGCAGTAGGTAGTACTTCTCAACTGATTAAAGCTGCGCAGACTTTGCCAAATGAAAGACTCATTGTGGCAACTGACCGTGGTATTTTCTACAAAATGCAGCAAGCGGTACCGAATAAGATTTTAGTTGAAGCGCCAACAGCAGGTGAGGGAGCAACTTGTCGTTCATGTGCTCACTGTCCTTGGATGGCAATGAATGAACTCGACGGAATTTTAGAAGTTTTACAAAAAGGTGATCAGGAAATACACGTTGATCCAGCGCTTGCTGAACGTGCCAAAATGCCTTTAGATCGAATGTTAGCCTTTAGTGCATCGTTAAAGCGTTAAAAAACCTCAAAATGCTTGTTAAATATACATTTGATAAGGATTTTTAACTTTTTTTGACAATAGGTGTTGACGTCTGAGGGCGTCGCGCCTAGAATGCACACCGTACCGCACGATGTGCGATACAGCAAAAGCTGAGATAGATCGGAGCATAGCACAGCCTGGTAGTGCACCTGGTTTGGGACCAGGGGGTCGTAGGTTCGAATCCTACTGCTCCGACCACTTAAAATAATATTTTAAGATCGGCGAAGTATCGCATGATAAGCATCATCGGTTAAGCGCCTGTAGCTCAGTTGGATAGAGCATCCGCCTTCTAAGCGGATGGTCACAGGTTCGAATCCTGTCAGGCGCGCCACTCGGTAGCTTGGTACATAGAACTATTTGATGGTGGATGTAGCTCAGTTGGTAGAGCCCTGGATTGTGATTCCAGTTGTCGCGGGTTCGAATCCCGTCATTCACCCCAATTTCGGAGCATAGCACAGCCTGGTAGTGCACCTGGTTTGGGACCAGGGGGTCGTAGGTTCGAATCCTACTGCTCCGACCATATTTAAAAGCATTAAAGCTTTAAAAATATCCCAAAGATTAAAAAATTTCTTCATATCTTACCGATAGAAGAAATTTTTTTGTTTTCTAGTTCGAAATTTTAATTCAAACGTACTCCAATATTTGAACGTGTTTATATAAGCTCTGTTCTCTGTTCTCTGTTCTCTGTTCTCTGTTCTCTGTTCTCTGTTCTCTGTTATTGATATTTCTGCTTTAACTCATCTTTTTCTTGATCAGATAAAAATGCGATTTTAAGTCCATTTTCTTGAGCTGTATAAATTTGCTCAGGGCTTAAACCAGCTAATGGGGCAGCAGTTAAATATTCATGTTGTATCTCAATACCTTCTACTGCTGGGTCATCTGTATTAATGGTGGCAAGTACACCATGTTCTAAAAAAGTCTTTAATGGGTGTTCTGCTAAAGAAGGCACTGTGTTGGTTTGAATGTTTGAGGTTAAGCAAGACTCAATACCAATCTCATGTTTAGCTAAATAATCTAAAAGTTTTAAATCTTGAACTGCTTTAACACCATGTCCAATTCGTTCAGCACCTAATTCTTCAATAGCTTGCCAAATACTTTCTGGGCCGGCAGCTTCTCCTGCATGTACCGTAATGTGCCAACCTGCATCACGTGCTTTTTTAAAGTGATCAATAAATAAATTGCCCGGAAAACCAAGCTCATCTCCAGCGAGATCCAACGCTTTAATATCATTTTTATGGGCAATAAGGGCATTTAACTCTTTTTCGCAGGCTTCTTGACCAAAAGTACGGCTCATAATGCCAATTAAATTCGCTTTTACCCCGTAAGCTTGACTGCCTTCTTTCACACCAGCAATAACTGCTTCAACAACACCTTCAAGGGGAAGTTGATGTGTCATTCCCATATAACCCGGTGAAAAACGCAGCTCTACATAGTCTAGCCCTTGCTGTGCTGCATCTTGCATATTTTCAAAAGCAATACGTTTACAGGCATCTAAACTCGCTAATACTTTTACGCCCCAATCGAGCTTGGATAAGAAACTTAATAAGTCAGGTTGGTTATCCATCACTTGTACGTGTGGTCGTAACGTTTCAATGTCGTAGGCGGGTAAATCTAAATGGTATTGTTGCCCCAGTTCTAAAATGGTTTGAATGCGGATGTTGCCATCAAGATGACGGTGTATATCAGTAAGCGGAAGGGTTTTTGTAATCATAGACTTCTTCTTATCTATTGCTATTAATTCATCATGCCTGTTTAGGACTGCTGATAAAAGTTTGGATTTGCTATGTTTTTGTGAAAAGCGTTGAATTGAGTTTTTTGAACTTACTATATTTGTATTAGTTTTAATTTTGATGACATTGTTCTGGCCTAAGAAGACAACACAGTCTGTGTAAGATACAAGCACCAAGATTTTTATTGTTTTTAATTTCGCTGAGTTTATCTATTGTTGACTATTCAACAATAGATTGACTAAAGAATGGTCATTGGTATTTTGGCTTTTCCTTGTAAATATGGGCAAAGGCTTGCTAAAGACCAAACTGATAAAGCGATTAATTTATCTGTAGAAATCTATTTCTGGCAAGTAAATGAAAAAGAAGAAATAGGAAGCGCTCAAATGAAGTCGGTACTTTGTCATCAAGCAAAATTACAAGTGGTGGACCAACCGAAATTAACGCCTGCAAAAGGACAGGTGTTATTGGAGGTAGTGCGATGTGGGATTTGTGGCTCTGATTTACATATGCAGCACCACTGTGACCACATGCATGATTTGGCTGCACGTGTTGGATTTAATGGTTTAGCGAAGTCCACAGATCCGTTTGTACTGGGACATGAATTTTGTGGCAAGGTTTTAGACTACGGTCCAAAAACACGTCATAAATTTAAAGCCTACACACTTGTTTGTGCAATGCCTCTTTTAAATGTAGATCAGCATGGTTATTTGTCTACAGGGCTTTCTCCAAATGCATCTGGTGGCTATGCTGAGCAAGTATTGGCTCAATCGAGCTTGATGTTTGAAGTACCCAATGGCTTAGATGCCGATAGCGCCGCCATGACTGAACCTATGGCGGTTGCATTGCATGCCGTTCGCCGTAGCCGTGTGAAAACCAGTGAGCCTGCTATTGTGATTGGCTGTGGTCCTGTTGGGCTAGGTGTCATATTAATGCTTAAAGCGGCTGGCGTTAAAACCGTAGTTGCCAGTGACTTTTCACCTAACCGCCGTAAGCTTGCCGAGCAATGCGGTGCCGATATTGTGGTAGACCCTAAAGAGACATCACCATTTGCCAACTGGAAAGAGTTTGGTTTGCTTGGCAATGTTTCTGATGCCATTAACATGGGTATGGGGCTGTTTGATAAATTGCAAGCGACTCGCTTACCGTGGTGGCATGGATGGCGCATGATTGATAAGTTAGGTGCTCTGCCAAAACGTCCTGTTATTTTTGAATGTGTGGGCGTACCGGGTGTTTTACAGCAGATTATTGAAGGGGCGCCTTTATTTTCCCGAATTGTTGGGGTTGGGGTGTGCATGCAAAGTGACAAAATAGAACCCGCACTTGCGATTAATAAAGAGTTAGAAATTCAGTTCGTGTTAGGTTATACACCGCTTGAGTTTCGAGATGCGCTACATATGATTGCAGAAGGTAAAGTGAATTGTTCACCGCTCATTACCGGTGTTGTCGGTTTAGAGGGTGTTACGAGCGCATTTGAAGCATTACGTGATCCTGAACAGCATGCCAAAATCTTGATTGATCCGAAACGTAGTGGTACAGACATTCAATTGATGAATCATTAATTCAAAGTCATTTATGCATAACTAAAAGGTTGTGATCTCATCAATCACAATCTTTTTTTATGTTTATAGATCGCAATATTGAGCATAAATCAGAGCTGTTCAGCTAATTGGTACTACTTTTTAGTTGCTCTAACTCTTGGTAAATCCACTCAACAAATTTTTGAATAGTCGGTGAGATATCTTGGCTCGAATGAATGAGATAGTACTTTCGGCTGCCTTTTAATTTTTTATTGGAAACAATCACCAGTTCTTTTTTTTGTAATTCAGATTCAATCAGCATTTGCGGAATTAGAGCCATTCCCATGTCATGACTGGCGGCAACCGCAAGCATTGAAAATAACTCATGGCGTTGTCCATCAAAAGGTTTCGGGTGCTGCATCAGATGGGTTAGAAACCATTCTTGCCAAATGCTAGGCCGAGTGGTTTGTTGTAGCAGGGGAATTTTTAGCAAATCTTCAGAGCTTAGATCATAGGTATTTTCATTGATCATGACTGCATCTGGAAAATACTTCTCGATCAGCCTTGGTGAGCACACAGGTACGATTTCTTCATCCATTAAATAATGTGCTTGTATGCCGGGCCAATGGTCAATTTGCTGCTGCGTTCCTGCAAAAATGGCAGCGTCAAAAATATTGTCGTTAAATAAAAAAGGTTTAGTACTGGTTTCTAAGTGAACCGTAATTTCAGGGTGTTTTTGATTTAAAAGATGGAGCTTGGGTAACAGCCAACGCGTTGCAAAGGTAGGAACGACACCTAACTTTAATGTTCCACCTAAACCTTTATGAGAAATCACGTCGGCCGTACATTTCTCTAAACCTAATAAATAGGGCTTAATACTTTTAAAATACTGCTGACCTGCAATGGTCAGCTCGACGCCATGCCGAGTACGTATAAAGAGTTCAACGCCTAGGAAATCTTCTAACTGCTGAATTTGGCGAGAGACTGCGCTTTGGGTAATGCATAACTCTTGCGCAGCATAGGTATAACTTAGATGTTTTGCTGCACTTTCAAAGCAAATCAGGCCCTGAATAGACGGGATGCTTCTTCGCATAGATAAATCCTTTTATTTGTCGTCATATTTCGAAAAAGCATATGAGCTAAATGCAGATATCAAAGTTTAGTATAAAAATAAGCCATTTTTAATGAGATACAACGAATTAAATATCTAAATTTAATACGTCATATTTTAAATATGCGTAAGTCGCATATCTGCATGAACATTTATCGTTTGATTACTGCATTTTTCACGCATAACATCGAGTTAAATAAAGAAGATCAAATCAAGCAGAGGATGCGATGAATCACATGGTGACAACAAAAAAAGCAAAAGTTCAATTTAACTGGCAAGACCCTTTTTTAATTGAGCAACAGCTTACCGAAGATGAGCGCATGATTCGTGATGCGGCTCATGCCTATTGCCAAGAACGTTTGCAACCGCGTGTACTTGAACAATTCCGTCATGAAAAAACAGATCCATCTATTTTCCGTGAAATGGGAGAGCTTGGCTTACTGGGTCCAACCATTCCTGAGCAATATGGCGGTGCGGGTTTGAACTATGTGAGTTATGGCTTGGTTGCGCGTGAAATTGAATATGTCGATTCGGGCTACCGCTCTATGGCGAGCGTGCAAAGCTCATTGGTGATGGTTCCGATTCATGAATTTGGTACCGAAGAACAAAAGCAAAAGTACTTACCTAAACTGGCCACTGGTGAATATATTGGTTGTTTTGGTTTGACCGAACCTGATCATGGCTCAGACCCGGGCAGTATGATTACCCGTGCTAAAAAAGTTGACGGTGGTTACCGTTTAAGTGGCGCAAAAATGTGGATTACCAACAGTCCGATTGCCGATGTATTTGTCGTCTGGGCAAAAGAAGTTTCTGCTGAAGGTAATGTCGGTGATATTCGCGGCTTTATTTTAGAAAAGGGCTGGGAAGGTCTATCTGCACCTGCCATTCATGGCAAGGTCGGTTTACGTGCCTCAATTACAGGTGAAATTGTAATGGATAACGTTTTTGTACCTGAAGAAAATGCATTCCCTGAAATTCGAGGTTTAAAAGGTCCATTTACCTGTTTGAACAGTGCGCGTTATGGTATTGCATGGGGCGCGATGGGGGCTGCCGAGTTCTGCTGGCATACCGCACATCAATACACCATGGACCGTAAACAATTTGGTCGTCCGTTGGCTGCAAATCAGTTGATTCAAAAGAAACTCGCAGATATGCAAACTGAAATTGCATTAGGCTTGCAAGTAGCTTTACGTTTTGGCCGTATGAAAGATGAAGGTATTGCATCAGTTGAAGGGACATCTTTAATTAAGCGTAATAACTGTGGAAAGGCGCTTGATATCGCTCGTATGGCGCGCGACATGATGGGTGGAAACGGCATTAGTGACGAGTTTGGCGTAGCACGTCATTTGGTTAACCTTGAAGTCGTGAATACCTATGAAGGCACACATGATGTTCATGCTTTGATTTTAGGTCGTGCTCAAACAGGCATTGCCGCATTTAGTAACTAACTCATTCATTTTTAACAGATCGAGGTGTTCTTTCGGGAGCACCTTTTAGGATTTTTACGCAAAAATTTATGGAAAATGACAAGATTCATCGTAAGGATACTCATGTAAAGATGTGCCTCTGTGTACTTAAAAATAAACGTAAGATGATGAAAATATAGAAGATTAAGTCATGCAGAAAACATAAGTAGGCTACCGATGACTCATTTGGGAAAATGAGGAACTAAATATGAACAATGACGTTCAAGTAATATCGAAAGAATTAAGAAATACATTTCCAAGTAACCTTGGAACATACGAAAGGATTGGACCTCATACATGGAAATGGGCCTTGTTATTTGCCTATTTTGCAATGGTAGTCGATGGCATAGATATTATGCTGTTGTCTTATAGCTTGACCAGTTTAAAGGCAGAGTTTGGTTTAAGTACCTTTCAAGCGGGTGCATTAGGCAGTGCTTCTTTGGCTGGGATGGGTATTGGCGGTATTTTGGGTGGTTGGGCATGTGATAAGTTTGGTCGCGTACGAACCATTGCCAACTCAGTAACCTTCTTTTCTGTAGCGACTTGCTTATTGGGTTTTACGCAAAGCTTCGAGCAATTTATGGCATTACGTTTTATTGGTGCTTTAGGAATTGGAGCACTCTATATGGCCTGCAATACCTTAATGGCTGAATATGTGCCAACCACGTACCGTACAACGGTATTGGGCACGCTACAGACGGGTCAGACCGTAGGTTATATTGCTGCGACCCTCTTAGCTGGCGCAATTATTCCAGATCATGGCTGGCGTGTTTTGTTCTTCCTGACCGTGGTGCCTGCTTTTGTTAATATTTTCCTGCAACGATTTGTGCCAGAGCCAAAATCTTGGCAGCTCACTAAAATTGAAAGCTTGCAAGGCAACAGACAACCTAAAGAAAGAGTGGTGGCTGAAAAGCCGAAAAGTGGCAGTATTTATAAGCAAATTTTTAATAACTTTAAGCACCGTAAAATGTTTCTGTTGTGGATGACCACAGCATTCTTCTTACAGTTTGGTTATTACGGCATTAACAACTGGATGCCAAGTTATTTAGAAACAGAAGTGCATATGAACTTTAAAAACTTAACTAGTTATATGGTGGGTTCATATACCGCAATGATTCTAGGCAAAATTTTAGCAGGTTATCTTGCTGACAAATTTAACCGACGTGCTGTTTTTGTGTTTGGAACAATAGCCAGCGCCGTATTTTTGCCAATCATTATTTTCTTTAATACCCCTGACAATATTTTGTATTTATTGATCACTTTTGGTTTCTTATATGGCATCCCATACGGTGTGAACGCCACTTATATGGCTGAAAGTTTTTCAACCGATGTACGCGGAACAGCGATTGGTGGTGCTTATAACATTGGTCGTGTCGGGGCAGCTATTGCACCAGCCACGATTGGATTCTTGGCGTCGGGCGGTACGTTTAGCATGGCTTTTATTGTGATGGGCGCTGCGTATTTTGTTGCAGGTGTATTGCCAGGCTTATTTATTAAAGATCGTCAGTACGATCCGCAAAAAAAATCATAAACAATGACAAGAAGGTGCTTTGGGCGTCTTCTCAAAGATAAGGGTAGCGTTATGGGTGCATTACAAGGAATTCGAGTTTTAGATTTAAGTCGTGTGCTTGCGGGGCCATGGTGTGGGCAAATCTTGGCAGACCTTGGCGCAGAAGTGATTAAAATTGAACGTCCTCGAGTCGGTGATGACACCCGTATGTGGGGGCCACCATGGATGCCCGATCAAGATGGAAACATGACCCGTGAATCTGGTTATTTCCAGTGTACGAATCGCAATAAATATTCGGTTGCGGTAGACATAACCACATCCGAAGGTCAGGCCTTAATTTATGAAATCGCCAAGACTGCCGACGTGGTAATTGAAAATTATAAGACAGGGTCTTTGGCTAAATATGGTTTGGACTACGCGTCATTAAGTGAGTTAAATCCAAATATTGTTTATTGCTCGATAACTGGGTTTGGGCAAGATGGCCCACGGGCAGAAGAACCCGGTTATGATTTTATTATTCAGGGTATGTCTGGCTTAATGAGCATTACTGGCGAGCCTGATGATGCGGCAGGTGGTGGGGCGCAAAAGGTTGGTGTGGCTGTGGTCGATATTCAAACTGGGTTGTATTCAACCATTGCCATTCAAGCGGCCTTGATTGCACGCTCGCACACCGGACGTGGTCAATATATTGATATGTCACTCCTTGATGTACAGGTCGCGGCACTGGCAAATCAGGGAATGAACTATTTAGCTTCAGGGAAAGCCCCACAACGCATGGGTAATCAACACCCAAGTATTGTGCCGTATCAAACTTTTAAGGCTAAAGATAAAGAATTTATTATTGCTTGCGGTAACGACAAACAGTTTAAAGATTTGTGTATTGCGATTGGTTATCCAGAGTTGCTCGAAAATGAAAAGTTTGTGCGCAACCAAGACCGCGTAAAATATCGAAATGAACTGATTCCTTTATTGTCCGAGCACTTTTTGCAAAAGACCGCTACAGAATGGGTTGATATGATTCATGCGCTTAAAGTACCCGTAGGTGTTATCAACTCTATTGAAGATGCTTTGGCTGAACCACAAATCGTACATCGCAACTTGGTGGTGAATATTCCTCATCGTTTAAATGAAAACTTCCAAACCATTGGCTCACCAATCAAGCTGTCTGATACTCCAGTTGAATATCATCATGCACCACCAGAGCTTGGTGAGCATACGGCTCAAATCTTATCCAGATTTAAAACAGCAGAAGAACTGGCTACGTTAAAAGAGAAAGGCATTATTGATGGGAAGATTGCTTAATCAAAATCTCATCTATTCAATTGCAGCTCTAGGGCTGCAATTATAAATTTTGGTTAATATTAAATAATTGATTAATAGAATTTTTCATGTTTATTGCAAGTGTTTCATCGAAACCATCGACTAAAAAGCGGCTAATGAGCCCTTCAATCACCGTATAGATCAGCTCAGATAAAGCTTCACCATTTGGCATATTGCAGTTTGCGGCGATGAGTTCTTTAATCCATTGTTTATGGGCTTTAGAAATAGAAATAATGTCTTGATCATCTTGGTTAGATTCCGCAACTGCTCTTACAAATAAACAGCCTTTAAAAAAATCTTGCCTAAACCAGTTGGTGTGCCAATCCAGAATCTTATTGATGGCTTCTAACCCTGTTGCATCTCCAACATAGCCCAAAAGGCTTTGCTTAAACCGTTCATCACGTGCAACGAGCACAGACTTAACCAGTTGATTTTTATTTTTATAGTACGTGTACATGGTGGTTTTAGAGCAGCCAGATTCATCCCGAATCAGGTCAACACCAACCCCGACAAAACTATTTTCATTAAATAACTTCTCGGCTGTATCTAATATTTTCAAGGCAGATTTTGACATGTGTCTTTTCCAAAAAATAAAATAGTACAGATCTGTACTATTTGAAATTTTATCTATATGCTTTTTAAAAAGCAAATTTTTGTTTGAGGAAAAAACCATGTTCTCGATCTTTTATGGCAAAGAAAAACTGGCTCCATCGCCCAATAAAATTGATATTTTAAGAAGCCTTGTTGGGGGGACGCTCAGTATTTTTATACTTCTGTGGTTGAGTAAGCTCACACATAATATCTTTATCATGGCGCCGTTTGGTGCAACCTGTGTATTGCTCTATACCGTGTCGCAGTCACCTTTGGCACAGCCCAGAAATATTATATTTGGGCATCTTATTTCGGCTTTTGTAGGTTTGTTTTTTCTAAAATTTATCGGTGTTTCCATTTTTACAATTGCTTTTTCAGTGGGCTGCGCAATTGCGCTCATGCAAGTGTTTAAATGCGTTCATCCACCTGCTGGGGCCAATCCTTTGATTATTTTACTCACCGCAAGCAGCATACATTATCAGTGGAGTTTCTTAATTTTCCCTGTTTTGGTGGGCGCAGTGTCTTTAGTTTTGGTGGCGATGCTGATTAATAATATTAAAGCGAGTACCAAGTGGCCGATGTATGGTTTAGGAATTTTAAATAGTAAAAAGTAGGGATGGCATGAAGTGTTTTGAGCTTAAAATAATGAAAGTATTCACTACGCCAAGATAGTGAATACTTTTGAATGAAATTATGACTTCTTAGAAATACGTTCTTCGATGGCAAATTTGAGTAAAGAAGCACTGCGGTAAAAACCATGTGCGAACTTTCCAAATGGCATGGTAATAAAGAAAGTCATGACAGTGGCTAAATGGAAAATCAGTAAAAGTGCCATGTAAGGGGTATTGCGAAATGCCATAAGTGCTAGCCCTGAAGCACTAACGATAAGTAGAAGGAAAATAAAGCCTCGATCTACAGGTTTTTGCTCACGATCACCATGCAACGGATGACGTTTAAGATTTAAATAGAGTAAGCCAGCAGGCCCGACAACTAAGCCAATTCCACCTAAAGTGCCTAAAATTACAGGCAAACTTAGGTAAGGATAAGGTGCATGTAGGTCAAGAAAATAGTGATATAAAGTCGCTACACCTGTAGCTGCAAAGCAGAGCATAAAGCCATAAAAAGTTAGGTGATGGAACACACGGCGGATTTGTGTGTAACGGTCATCTTGCTCATTACAGCCTTTACCATGACCGCCATCTAAATATTTAAGCGTTAATACATTTTGAGTGGCTTGAACCAGATCGGGTTTCTCAACTTTGCCATGAATGACTTTAGAGGTTTGTCGCCAGAATTTGCTAATTCCAATGCCGAGCAAAACAATCGCAACTGTAAAGGTCGCTCCAAACAATAGTGCTAAAAAGTTATGCGGGAAAATCGCATAAAAATTGCCTTGATAGCCTGCAAACAGGTCGGTGCCTTTGTACCACACCACCGCTAACATGCACAAAAAGAAAATGAGTGTTAAAGCCGAGACAAAAGGAATACCTACAGACTTATAAAGTCGACCTAAAGGCTGAGGGGTCGCAAATTCTTGATAAGTTTCTAAACGTACTTGTGCCATCGCTTTTGGAATGTTTACGCCAAACTCATGCGGTGGGGCATATTGGCAAGCGTGTAAACAAGCACCACAGTTATGGCACAGGTTTGCGAGGTAATGAATATCGGCTTGGTTAAACTCAAGGCGTTTAGTCATGGCCGCAAATACAGCACAAAAAGACTCACAGTAGCGACAAGCATTACAAATCTGTAGGGCTCTTTGAACTTCTTGCTCATGGTCAGAGAGCTGAACAACTGGAATTAGGGCTTTGCTATTAGCATTCATGTTCAACTCCTTGTGAAAGTGCATAGTGGGCGGCATTTTTTCCGGCAATTCGCCCAAACGTCGTTCCGATCGACATACCAACGCCTGCGGTATAACCCTGACCGAGTACGTTACCTGCCATCATTTCACCTGCGACAAACAGGTTGCTGCTTGGCTTATTGTTAAAACGCACAGCAGCATCGTCTTCTACTTTTAAGCCTAAATAGGTAAAAGTAATGCCAGGTTTAAGCGCATAGGCATAGAAGGGTGGCTGGTCGAGAGGAACGGCCCAGTGGGTTTTGTTGGGAACAATATTTTCGGTGGTGCAGTCATCTAAAACGGTATGATTAAAGGTGCCTTGCACACAGGCTTGATTAAATTCTTCTACGGTATGGCATAAGGTTTTTGCATCCAGCCCGATTTTTTCGGCTAACTCTTGAATGCTATTTGCTTTTACACCAGCAAATACAGGTGGCATAAAGCGACCAATCGCTTTTGAATCAATAATCGAATAAGCAATTTGCTGTGGCTGTTTGGCAACAAGACGGCCCCAAATCGCATAACGTTTTGGCCAGAAGTCTTCGCCTTCATCATAAAAACGTTCGGCTTTATTATTGACCACAATCCCCAATGAAACGCAGTCAATACGAGTACAAATACCGCCATCATATAAGGGTGCGCGTGCGTCTACGGCGACGCAATGTGATTGTGATGGGTCACCAATAATATCGGCGCCTTGATCTATCATAAATTTAAGCAAGTTGCCTTGATTAAAGCGGGTACCACGAATAATGAAGTTATCGGCAGGCCATTCGCCGTTTTCATTTTGCCCCCATGCTTCTCTTAACCATTCAAGATTTGACTCAAAACCACCTGCGGCCAAGACACAACTTTTTGCTTTAAATACACGTCCATCTTCAGCAATTGCAGCTTCAAAATGTTCTTGATTTAACTTTAGATCTTTAATTTTTGTGTTGTATAAAATTTCGATACCAAGTTCTTGGGCACTGCGGTAGTACGCATTAATGAGGGCTTTACCACCACCCATAAAAAAGGCATTGGTACGTGCAACATGCAAAGCACCCGATAGCGGTGGCTGAAAATTCACACCATGTTTACGCATCCAGTCACGACAGGTCGCCGTGCTACGAATCACTAGACGAGCTAAATGTTCATTGGTTTTGCCCCCAGTCACTTTAAGTAGGTCTTGCCAATATTCTTCTTCGGGGTAGGCATCAACCAATACATCTTGAGGAGCATCATGCATGCAGCGAAGGTTACGAGTGTGTTGTGAGTTACCACCACGCCATTCTTTAGGTGCTGCTTCTATGACAAGCACAGAAGCGCCACTTTCTTTTGCCGTGAGCGCGGCACACAGTGCGGCATTCCCACCACCAATTACAATCACATCATGCATGGATTTCTCCCTTTCTCAGCTAGGGCTAATGTAGCTTTAAAAGGGAAGATAAAGTGAGAGGCTAGTCTTGAATGGGTGTTTAGTAAAAATAAACACTAAGTGCTTAAGTATTTATGAGTTCCGCACCGGGCCAGCGCTTTTCATTAATCAGGTTGGTCACACAGGCGCGAATCACTACTTTCGTGGCTAAAGTAGCTGGCGAGAGTTCTTCTTCAGAGAGGCTAATTAAATAGTTAATGCGTTCAATTGCAGGTTCTACAATGCGCAGTAAACATAAGTCTTGCCGTGAGTTTAATGATGCGCCCGCAGGTTGAATGGTTGCCATTTCCAGTTGGCTGATGCTTTCCATTAACAAATGTAGTCCATCAATTTCATAAGCCACTTTAAGCTGATGAATTTTCTGTTCGAGCAATAAACGTAGTCCATGTCGTTGACTCGGTAAAATCAGAGGAAGTTCTTTAAGCTGCGAATGAGTAATAGTCTGAGTATCGATACAGCTTTCAAGATGGTACTCACTCATCACTTCTTTAGGCGAGATTAAAAACATCTGTTCTTTGACTAAAGGCTGTATGGCCCACTGTGGGTCGACATCGTCACTAAAGATGATGGCAACATCGAGCTGCCTTGCATTAACCAAGGCTTTGAGATCACCCGATAACCCTTCAATTAAACGGACTTTAATGTCAGGGTAGCGATTTCTCATCAGTTTTAAAAAGTGCGTGCCAATAACTGCTGCAACACTCGGCGAAAAACCGACGGTGACGTGGCCACTTAAACGTGAAGAATGCGCAGAGTCTACGGCATGGTCTAGGTGTCTAAGTGCCAGTTGCACTTGTTGAAAAAAAGCTAAACCCGCTGGGGTGGGAACCGTACCCAAGGCAGTACGTTGTAAAAGGCGAATGGAAAGTTCACTTTCTAATTTTGAGATTTGCTGGCTTAATGCAGAAGTTCCAATGTCGAGATTTTTTGCAGCTTTACCCAAGCTTCCTGACTCGATCACTGCAATAAAATACTTTAATTGTTTCAGTTCCACGGCAAATACTACATTAACCTTTATGGATTAATTCTACACTGGTTTATCGCTATAGTTTTTGTTCTATTGCTTTGAGTAAACCACTAAAAGAGAAAAGGCAACATCACCTCAAGACGTTGCCTTTTAGAGCTTTTATTGTTTAACCTGCTCAAGACCCTGTTCTTCAATAATTTGTGTTGCTTGTGGCGATTTCACAAATTTAATTAACTCTTTTGCGACTTTTGCATGTTCCGAGTTTTTACCAATGCCTGCCGCAAATACCGTCACTTTTTGATAAGGTGCAGGGATTGGGCCGACTAATTCAACTTGACCATATTTGCCAGTAAAAGGTTTGATTTCACTAATTTGCTGGAAACCAATATCAAACTGGCCTTCGGCAATACGTTTTGCAACGCGGTCACCGACCACTTTTTCTGCTTTACTCGAAATTACTTTGTACTCGACAGGAGGGAAGCTTGGGAAAACATCTTTTTCAAGATGTGTACCGCTCGCACTTGCTGAATAGCCGATGTGCTTGGCATTTAATAAAACTTTTTCGAATTTTGCCGCAGAGCTAATATCTGGCTTTGGTGCACCTTTAGACACAGCCATGCCAATGCTTGAATTCACTAATGCACTTTGTGAATTTGGGTCTACATAACCCTTTTCTGCGAGCTTGTTGAGTTCAGGAGCAGCCAAGACTACCACGTCAAAACGTTCACCACGATCGAGTCGATTTGGAATTGCAGTTGGTGATGCACCCATTGATGAACCAGACGAGAGGTGAACCGTGTGACCAGTTTGCTTTTCAAATAATGGAATGAGTTTTTCCATAGATGAATAAAAACCACCTGAGCTAATTACTTCGATTGTATCTGCGTTAGTAAGAGTTGAGCCTAAGCCAGCACCAGCTAGGCAAATGGTCATGAAGATAGGGGACTTTTTCATAGTATCTCGCTTTAATGACAGGAGAACACAGTACGGAGATTTAAGATCTGCCGTACTGTTCATTAAAATTTCAGGTTAAGTAGTAGTTGTTTTAAGCGCTAATTTTTGCAGGTTCAGCAATCGCGTCAGTATTTTTCTGTTTAGAACCGCGGCATAGATACAAGCTTGAGATGAGGCTACAGACCGCAGCAAGCATGAGCCAGAAAGCAGGGGTACTTGGGTTGCCTGTGTTTTCGACAAGGAAGGTACAAGCCATTGGTGTCATACCACCAAAAATAGCGGCTGCAAGGCTAAACGCTAAAGAGAAACCAACTGTACGTACACGTTTCGGCATCACTTCTGCAAGGGTTGCGACCATGGTTCCGTTGTACATACCAAAGAAGAACGAGAAGTAAGCAAGCGTAATTAGAAGGTTTGAGAAGCTAATGTTGCTCACTAACCAACTTAAAACCGGATAACTTGTAAAGAGAGCAAGTGTGGTAATGCCGACTAGAACTGGGCGGCGACCAATTTTGTCTGAAAGCAAACCACCCATTGGTAACCAGAAGAAATTAGACAAACCAACAAACACGGTTGCTAAAAGGCTATCTGTTACTGACATTTCTAAAGTACGTTTTGCATATACTGTGGTGTAAACCGTAATGAAATAGAACGTGGTTGTAGTCATGGCACTCATCATCATACCTGCAAGTACGATGCGCCAATTGCTTGCCAGTGTGCTAAAAATTTCTTTTGTTGAAGGATGAGTCTTTTGCGATTTAAAGTCTTCAGTTTCCTCTAAAGTACGACGGAACAAGAAGATTAACGGAATAATCAAACAACCGATTAAGAATGGAATACGCCAGCCCCATTCACCCACTTGAGCAGTAGTTAAGATGGTGTTGAGCCAGTAGCCAAGTAATGCGGCAAACACAACAGCAACTTGTTGGCTGCCAGACTGCCAGCTTGTGATAAATCCACGATTTTTATCCGTTGCGATCTCTGCTAGATAAATAGAAACACCGCCAGATTCAACACCTGCCGAGAAGCCTTGTAATAGACGTCCAATTACCACCAAAATCGGCGCAATAATACCTATGGTTTCATAACCCGGTACAAAGGTAATTAAGATTGTTCCGATGGCCATAAGGCTTAAAGTAACAATGAGACCTTTGCGTCGACCAACTCTATCGACATAAGCGCCCAAGAAAATAGCGCCGAGAGGACGCATAAGAAAGCCCGCAGCAAACACGGTAAATGTCATCATTAAAGAGACATATTCATTTTCAGAGTGGAAAAATTTTGCCGCGATATAAGTGGCATAGAAACCAAAAAGAAAAAAGTCGTACTGCTCTAAAAAGTTGCCACTCGTTACATTTAATATTTTTTTAAAAGTAGCCCTACGGTTATTCACGACATCCATTGGAGACCTCCTTGGCCTGACAAAATGGAAACATTCACGATTTTCGAGGCTGGACCTAAATTGATTCAATCAATAAATCTAAAGAGCAAATGGGTTAGAGATGAGATTTAGCGAGGTCCTTTACAGAAAATGTGATGCCTTGTTTCCAGTTCAAACTACACATCTATATTTCGATAAGCGGAAAACCACTTATCATTCGGACGAAAATGTAATCTCAAAAAGCAGGAGGGAGTGAGAGGGCAAAATTAATTAGGTATTTAATAAAATTAATGACTCTTTATAAAATAATTTCCGAACATGGCCAAATCTGGTTTTGAATCAAATCTTTCACGCAAGCCTTAATGGCTGACTTTGCAGCAAGTGCAGCAGGTGATAATTCTTCTTCGGCAAGGCTTACCAAGTAATTGATTCGTTCAACTTCAGGTTCTACTAACTTGAGTAATTGAAGCTTATGTTTGTACTCTTGCAGACAAGCGCTGCCTGGGCGGACGCTGGCAAGGTCGAGGTGAATTAGACTGTCCATAAGTAAGTGTAGGCCATCAATTTCATAGACGACATTAAGCTGACCAATCTTGTGCTCAAGCAACTTTCTTAGACTATGGCGCTGACGTGGCAGTACTAAAGGAAGGTCTCCAATTTGTTGAGACTGAATGACACCACTTTTGATGCAATCGGCAAGACCATATTTTTCTAGTACTTCCTTGCGTGCCATTAAATACATTTGCTCGCGTACTAAAGGTTGAATCGACCACTGTTTATCAATTTCATTGGTAAAAATAATCGCGATATCGAGCTGACGCGAGTTAATAGATTGAATTAGATTGCCTGATAGCGTTTCCACAATCTCTAAACGAATGTCTGGGTAACGTTCAGACATTAGTTTCATTAAAGGGATGCCAATCAAAGCAGTAATCGTCGGTGGGAAACCAAGGCTGACATGTCCAGACAGTCGTGCAGAATGAGCAGCATCTACCGCGAAGTTCACTTGACGTAAAATAAGTTGAGAATGTTTTAAAAAGGCGAGACCTGCTGGAGTAGGAGTGACACCAAAGGCATTACGCTGTAATAGGCGAATGCTTAGCTCTTGTTCTAATTTACTAATTTGCTGGCTAATTGCAGAAGCACCCACATCAAGTTTTTGGGCAGCTTTACCAATACTACCTGCTTCAACCACCGTCAAAAAATACTTTATTTGTTTGATTTCCATAATAAATGTGTTCGCTCATCATCCTTGATTTAATTTGTACAGATATAAAGGATTGGGAAATCTATCATGCGCTTTAATATTAACAGCAATCCATAAAAAAGATCTTTAATTTGATATTCTAAAAATAATAAAACGATCTTTTTCAACTTTAATATTAAAATTTCTCCTCTAACTTTTATTTATTATTACGATAAATTGACCCTTAAATTTTTAGTCTTTCATATTCTCTTTTCTTAAATTTTCCACCTATTTAATTTTACTAATGCCCCCTTTAATTTATTGGTATCACGATGTTTTCTTGATCTGTGCTTTAATCTTTTCAAATGAAAAAAGGAGCACATTAAATGCATGATGCATTAGAAAATATGATGGATTTTCAAATTATGAAGAAGCGTAACTGATTAAATAACTATTGGAAAAATATATGAGTATTTAGCTCATTTGATCAGAAGGGAAGATTGGGTAAACAGGTTTATTTATTTAAATATTAACGTTACCCATAGCATGGATATGCAAAAGACAACTCAATAGATTACGTTTTTACTATCTTGTTGTTATTCATCAGTATTATTTAACCGGAGCATTTTTGGATGTTTTGCAAAGGTTTTAATTCTCATTATAGATCTGGTGATTGCCCTAACTTTCCCTCTACTTAGCTATTTTTTTCAGTCGATTGATTCGTAATTTTTATAGTAACGCTGCATTACTGAAGTTCGCTGTGAAAAGCGCATTTCAAAACATAAGACCAAAACTAAAAACCAATAAGCATGATCGTGCCAAGGAGGTCGATTATGGAGATTGGTAAAAATCAAAATATGAATAGAGCAAACGTTATAAGGATGTATGTAACATGAAAAATTTAACTTTACTCGCATTAACATGCGTCAGTGTGACAATGGCTGGGTGTGGTTCAGGAAATGCTTCTAAAGAGGCGGGTCAGCCAAAACGGCCGGAATGTATAGCCCCAGCTAAGCCGGGTGGCGGGTTTGATATGACCTGTAAATTAATTCAATCTGGCTTTAAACAAACAGACCAGCTCAAAGATCCAATACGCGTAACCTATATGCCGGGTGGGGTAGGTGCCGTAGCCTATAACAAAATCGTAAACAGTGATCCTGCGAATAATAATGCCGTGGTTGCATTTTCCACCGGTTCACTCTTGAACTTAGCACAAGGAAAATTCGGACACTTCACAGAAAAAGATGTGAAATGGTTGTCTGGGGTCGCCGTCGATTATGGTTTGGTTTCGGTACATAAAGACTCACCATTGAAAAACCTCGATGACTTGATGAAAGCACTCCGAGAAAACCCAAAAGCACTTAGCTTTGGTGGTGCCGGAAGTGTGGGTGGTCAAGACTGGATGCAAACAGCAATGTTGGCAAAAAAAGCAGGTATTAGTCCTGCCGATTTAAGATTTGTTGCACTTGAAGGCGGTGGGGAAGTGCTGACTTCATTACTGGGGCAGCATATTCAAGTTGGGGTGGGCAATATTAGTGAAGTCAGTTCATACCTAGAGTCTGGTGATATTCGGGTTTTGGCAGTTTTTGCTAACAAACGTTTGGACGGGAAGTTCTCAAAATTACCTACTGCAAAAGAACAAGGCTATGACATTGAGTGGCCAGTCATCCGTGGTTTCTATATGGGACCAAAGGTCAGTGATGAAGCTTATGGTTGGTGGAAAAATGCCTTCGATAAAATGATGGCTAACCAGAAATTTGATGCAGTCCGTGAAAATCAGGATCTACTCCCATTTCAGCTGACAGGTGAAGAACTCAAAGCTTATGTTTATAAACAAACCGAGGAAATGCGGCAGTTATCGCAAGAATATAAATTATCACAATAACAAATCGGCTGGGTTGAGAAGCTATTTTTCAGCTCAGTTTTTTTCTGAGGATAGATGATGAAATCTGAACGGATTCTTACCGCCATTATTACGGTTTGTGGGTTATTTTTGTTGATTTATGCGAGCAATTTTGAAGCCCCAATTTCCTACGATCCAGTGGGTCCTAAAGCTTTTCCTATTTTATTAATGGGCTTAATTACAGCGAGTGCAGCTTATCTCACTATTCGACCGGCCATTATGTTCGAACCCGTTGAGTTGGGGTGGACAAAACATCTAGTCGTTAAGTTAGCGTTATGTGCGGTGGCTTTAACGCTATATGCATTAGTTTTTGAATGGTTAGGCTTTATTGTTGCAACCCTGTTGATGACCATTGCAGTGGGCAAACTTTTCCATGGCAAAACCATACCGGTTTTGGTGACAGGTTTGGTACTTAGCATGAGTACCTACTATATGTTTGACCGTTTCTTGGATGTGCCATTACCACTTGGATTTTTTGGTTAAGGATGACCCGATATGGATGTATTAAGTTTTTTAATGATGGGGTTTGAGGTTGCCTTGCAGCCGCAGAATCTTTTAATTGCTTTGATTGGCGCATTTATTGGAACGATTGTTGGCTTATTACCGGGTTTAGGTCCAATTAATGGGGTGGCAATTTTATTGCCGTTTGCTTATGCCTTGGGTTTACCTGTAGATAGCGCCTTGATTTTATTGGCAGCAGTTTATTTGGGCTGTGAATATGGCGGACGTATTTCAGCGATTCTGTTAAACGTACCCGGAGATGCTGGGGCCATTATGACCACGTTAGATGGTTATCCATTGGCACAGCAAGGAAAAGCAGGAATTGCATTGTCTTTGTCATCGGTCAGTTCCTTTGTTGGGAGTACTGTCGCCTTTATTGGGATTGTGTTGTTTGCTCCTATATTAGCGAAATGGGCAATTGCGTTTGGTCCCGCTGAATATTTTGCTTTGATGGTCTTTGCAATTGTTTGTTTAACTGGTCTGGTCAGTACGCAGCCTTTTAAAACTTTAATTATGGCACTCATGGGCCTAGCACTTTCAACTGTGGGAATGGATGCAATTACAGGCGTATATCGCTTTACCTTTAACAGTGTCGGTTTAAGTGATGGAATTGCTTTTACTACTTTGGTTATTGGCCTATTTAGTGTAAGCGAAATCCTATTAATGCTCGAACGTACGACAATTGGTCAAGTTGCCTTAAAACAAGGAAAGCGTTCTCTTTTTAATCTTAAAGAGTTCTTTTTCTCGTTAGTTGCGATTATTCGCAGTTCAGTGATTGGTTTCTTCTTGGGCATTCTTCCTGGAGCAGGCGCAACCGTTGCAAGTGCCATGGCCTATACCACTGAACGGAAGATGGCAAAGGATAGTAGCAAGTTTGGTAAAGGTGACTTACGTGGGCTTGCTGCACCAGAAAGTGCGAATAACGCAGCGGCTTGTGGTTCATTTGTACCCATGCTGACATTAGGTGTGCCAGGTTCGGGAACGACTGCGGTCATGATGGGCGCGTTGCTTATGTACAACATTGCACCAGGTCCACAGTTATTTGTTCAGCAACCTGTACTTGTATGGTCACTGATTGCATCGCTTATGGTAGGCAATATCATTCTGTTGGTATTAAACTTGCCATTGGTAGGCTTCTTTGCCCGCATGTTGAGTATTCCTAATTATATTTTGATCCCGATCATCGCAAGCGTGAGTTTTGTTGGTGTGTATGCTATTCATAGCAATATCTTTGACTTGCTGTTATGTATGGGCTTGGGGGTGTGTGGATATATTCTCAGAAAATTTGATTTTCCCTTAGCACCACTGATTCTTGGTTTTGTACTTGGCGAATTAATGGAATCGAATCTGCGCCGTGCACTTTCAATTTCTCAAGGGGAACTTGATGTCTTATGGAGCAGTAACATTAGTATAGGACTTTGGATCATGTCAGGATTATTATTGATCTTGCCGATCGTTCGTAAATACTTGTTTATCAAAAAACAGCAAGCTTAATAGGACAGCAATAATAGTCAGCATTAGTTGGCTATTATTGCTCTGAATTATGGAAAAAATAAGCTCAAATCTCAAAGGATTAGCAATTGCTCTGGTCGGAGCTTTAATTGCCAAATCTTTGCATATTCCCTTACCTTGGTTGCTTGGACCTCTATTGACGGCCTTATTGTTCGGTAGTGTTGGTCATCCACTTGCCTGTGATCCCCAGTGGCGACGCATAGGGCAGGTTATTATTGGTATGGCTTTAGGCCTATACTTTTCACCAGCTTTGGTACAGGCAGTGGCAGCATATTGGGGTTTTATCCTCATAGGTTTGGCATGGTCACTTGTGTTGGGTACGTTGCTGGCTGGATTGCAATATCGAGTTAATGCCTTGGATTGGGCTACTGCATGGTTTTCTTCGGCCATTGGTAGCGCCAGTGAAATGGTGAATATTGCAGAGCGACACCAAGCTCAAGTCGATAAAGTCGTTGCCGCTCATAGCCTAAGAATTGTGATTCTGGTTGTGCTGGTCCCAATTTTTATGGAGCTTTATTTTCATGTCGAATGGACTGGTTTAAAGATACCAGTGTCGGATCAATTTAGCTTTTTTCAGGTTGTATTGCTGTTTTGTCTAGCTCTGTTTGTTGGTCAGGTTTTTCAATTTTTTAATCTTTTGAATGCTTGGATTTTGGGGCCACTCGCCATTATTGGGTTATTGTCATTTTGCGGAATACTTCAGATGAAATTACCTGAATGGTTTACTGCCTTTGGTCAAGTCTGTATTGGTTGGTCACTAGGTAGCAAATTTCCATTTAGCTTTTTAAGAAAGAATAAAAAATTTATTGGAATCACACTGATATTCAATTTACTGGCTTTAGTTTTATCGATCAGCGTTGCTTTATTACTGGTTAATTTAAGTCATACAGAAAAACAAATCTTGATTTTAGGCCTTTCACCCGGAGGCATCGCAGAAATGTCACTGATGGCTAAAGCTCTAGGACTCGCAGTACCCATCGTCGTTTCCTTTCAACTCTCAAGATTAATTTTTGTAATTCTCACTACACGCTTTTTTTATCAATACAGTCTGCAATTGTTTTTTAAATCTAAAAAGTAAGACCCTTTTTTAATATAAAAACTTTGTTGTGCTTACCGCTACACAAACCATAACTTTTCAATATGGCATCTACGGTCAAATCATTGGCGTTTGGAGCTAAGCAGAAGCATTCAAATCTACATAAAGTGAGGAATCAAAATAAAAAATATTCAGGATGGATCCATGAGTTTTGTTGTGAATAAAAAAATATTGATCTTAGGAATAACTTCAATTTGCACAAGCACCTTACATGCGGCTGCATTTGATAAAACAGGGCAGTCTGTAGCGGCATTTTTACAACCGGGCAATTATTTTGAAGCAAGTTTAGGAATCACAGATGCCGATTTAAGTGGTGTAGAGTCGGGTACCAACCCTTCACATCATTCCATTTCAGATATCGCCAACACAGATTATCGACCTACAGCGGCCTTAAAACTTCAGTTGGCGCCGCAGTATTCATTTGGCTTGCTGTATGATCAACCTTTTGGTGCCGACACCGAGTATTCAGGTCTAAATGGCTTTGTCGCAACGCCAAAAGACATGGTGATGTTACCCGGCATTACAACAGCAGGACTTGCCAATGCTACTTCTGGTCAGACTCCTACAGGAAATGCAAAATCAGAATTTGATATACAAAATTTAAGCTTTATTTTGGGGTATCAACCCACAAAAAACTGGAATCTTTATGCGGGACCAGTCTATCAAACCTTTAAAAGTCAGGTTGAATTAAGGGGTAATGTATTTAGTCTTTACAACGGCTATGACTTTCACACCAAAACTGTAGGTGACTTGGGATGGTTAGCAGGGCTTGCCTACCAGATTCCTGAAAAAGCTGTGAAAGTCTCATTAACCTACCGTTCAGCTATTACTCACAAACTAAACGCGACTGAAAATGCCCCACTCATTGAGATGCTAAGCACGCAGCAAGGTCGTGATTTAGTAAATCAGCACCTAGATTATATGATTTCTATTGGACAAATGACTGAGCAGAAAAAAGCTTATTTAAATCGTATTGTTGCCGAGTTACCAAATGTAGAAGAGTCAGGCACAACCAAGTTTAAATCTCCAGATTCAGTCAATTTAGAGTTTCAAACAGGCCTTCGTCAGGGGACTTTATTGTTCGGGAGCGTGCGCTGGGTAAATTGGAGTGATCTTGCTCTACAGCCTTACCGCTTTGGTGAAATCTCAAAAGTTGTTGGTGGATTATCGACTCCAAGTCGCCCGGAAGGTTTCAACTTGGTTCGTTATTACGATGATCAATGGACTCTTAATTTAGGGTTAGGGCAACGCTTTTCACCTAAATGGTTAGGCTCGGTGTCAGTCGGTTGGGACTCGGGAGCAGGTGATAAGGTCTCGACGGGTGGGCCAAGCAAAGGGTATTACAACTTAGGCGTGGGTGCTCAATATAGCCCAACATCGCAATATTTTATTTCAGGTGGCGTGAAGTATTACTGGTTAGGCGATGCAAAAGCTCAGCTTGGCGCACAGGCGGGTAGTGACTATTATGTGGGTGAGTTTAAGGATAATCACTCAGTCAGCTATGGCTTAAAAATTGGATATAAATTTTAAAATTAAATCATACATTTATAAGGTTTTTACTATATGAATAAAATCATCAAAAACAGTCTATTTTTAGGTTTGTCGACTTTTATTGCAGGTTATGGAACGGTTCTGCATGCAGAAGCAAGTCCAACAACTTTACCCGTAGTTTCACAAAAAGCGTTAACGATTATTGATGGGCAAACAGAGTGGTTAAATAAAGTCTATAAAGACATTCATGAACACCCTGAACTCGGGTTTATGGAAACGCGAACCTCTGCCATTGTTGCCAAAGAGCTTAAGTCATTAGGTTTCGACGTTAAAACGGGAATAGCCAAAACAGGTGTGGTCGGCATTTTAAAAAACGGTGAGGGGCCAACGGTCATGTACCGTGCCGATATGGATGCCAACACAGTTCAAGAAGCCACAGGTTTACCCTACGCAAGTAAAGTAAGGGTAAAACTCGACGATGGAACTGAAACACCTGTAGCACATATGTGTGGTCATGATGCCCATGTGACATGGATGCTAAGTATGGCAAAAACCCTAGTTGCTTTAAAAAAGGAATGGAGTGGAACTATTATTTTAGTCGCGCAACCTGCTGAAGAACCTGTAACGGGGGCAAAAGCTATGGTGAGCGATGGTTTATGGACCAAATATAACTTACCGAAACCTGATTATTTCTTTGCAGTGCACACTACCCCTGCACCTGTAGGTACGATAATTAACGCACCGGGTCCACGAATGGCAGGAACCGATCAACTTGATATTCTATTTAAAGGGGTGGGTGGGCATGGGTCACTTCCATATTTAACCAAGAACCCGATTAGCATGGCGGCCAATGCCATTACCCAATATCAAACCATTATGGGTAACGCAGTAAATACTCAGCAACCTGCTGCTTTATCTATTGGGTCAGTTCAAGCTGGAAACTCAAATAACGTGATTCCTTCAACCGCGTTAGTCAAAATGAATATGCGCTGGTTTGACCCGAAAGTGCGTGAAACCATGTTAAATAATATTAAGCTCATGAGTGAGGGGGCGGCCGAAATGCAGGGGATGGGTAAAGATCAATTACCTACTTTAACGCTCAAAGGCTCGACCAATCCGGTCATTAATAACAAAGAGTTTTCTGCACGTCTAAATGGGCCGTTAAAAGCATTGTTAGGTGATAAGCAAGTTTTAACCGACTTTCCTCCATTTATGGGTTCAGAAGATGTTCATCACCTATTAGGTGACCAAAAAGACATTCCTTTTAACTTTATGTTTATTGGGGTAGCGGACCCAGTTGTATTTGCCAATGCAGTAAAACAAGGAAAGCCTGTGCCTTATATTCCACATAGTCCAAACTACATTGTGGATTTAAAGGCCTTACCAGTGGGAGCCAAAGTCACAACGGTTTCCATGTTGGAGTTGCTCACTAAAAAGTAAATTGACCATAAAAAAGATGCATTCATATGCATCTTTTTTTGCTTAAAGTTTTAAAAAACTAAGAGCAAGCCAGATGTTTTTCTCGATAGTGGACGGGTGATAAATTAGTCCAGCGACGGAACGCACGTGTAAAGCTACTCACATCGGTAAAGCCAAGAATATAAGCAATTTCAGTAATATTGTGGCTTGAGTTTTTAATATACGACAAAGCCAGTTCATGCCGAGTTTGATCAAGTAGCTCACTATAAGACGTGTTTTCTGCAGAGAGTTTCCTTTGCAAGCTACGAATACTTAAACCTAAGCTTTTCGCAATTTCTTGCTGTTGAAAATCCCCCGTCGATAATTTTTCAATAAGTTTCACTTTCACCCGCGCCAATATATTTTCTTTATCGAATCGAGCCAGATAACGATTAATAATCTCATCATATTCTTGGGTGAGGGTTGGATTTGCACCTTCTAGTGGCTGTTCAATGGTAGCTGTATCAAACACAATCATGTCTTTGGGTGCATTAAACACGATCGGGGCCTTTAAAATACTCTGGAATGTTTCTAAATCTTCGGGCTCTGAACGTCTAAGTTCAATGCGTAACGGTGAAAAAACAGATCCTTGCAAGGCACGACTTGAGCGAATAAAAACGGAAATAAAAGCATCTATTGATTCGGGCTGAACTTCGTCGGGAACATGAATAACGAAATAATGGTTATTTCCTTGCCCATAAAACTCTAGCTCTGGAATATCTGTTACCACACGAAAATAGCGAATAATTCTTAAGAACATTTCTTTTAAGGTAGTGCTGGTAATCAGTGAATGCCCTAACACATGAAAAGTATTTTGGTTGACTTGGCTGGCAACTTTAAGGCCAAAACATGAATCTTGAGTTTTGTGAACTGCTAATTTCCATAAATTTGCTGTCTGTTTTAATGAATATCGTGCATCAGGATTACCGAGAGCCTGAATATCTAAACCCGCTTGTTCTAATAAAGATTGACTATCAACACCGGCTTTTTCGAGCGCTTTTTGAATCGCTTTCACCCAGCTAGCCAGTGCCGTTGCTGTCTGTGGCATGTTATGTCCTATAACTTGTGATTCATATTCCTCGGAACAGTATAAAAGATTCAAAACTAAAAAATCTTTGGTTTGTTTTGAATCTTTTTATTTTGGCATCCATAGCCAATAGATTGGCGTTTCGAGCTAAGCGCACCTAAAGCGATCTAAATAAAGTAGGGACATGAAAAAACTGAGGAATAACGGATGACCTACATTTATAAAAATCCTGCCGGAATGACCGATAGCGAAAAAACAGAACATATTAAAAAAGTAGTAACCGCAGAAGGTGTGGCTTTACGCAAACGCCATCCTATTTTGAACCATCAAAATGCTATTGGAGCGATGATTTTATTGATATCTTTGGTGGGCATGATCACGGCTGCCATGCTCTATATAAATCATCAACTTTCAGCTTGGTTTGCAATTCCGATTATTGCTTTTTTTGCATCCTTAACTCATGAGTTAGAGCACGATTTGATTCACTGGATGTATTTTAGAAAAAAGCCATGGGCACATCATTTAATGATGGGATTAGTCTGGTTAGCTCGACCAAGTACCATTAACCCGTGGAAACGCCGCGAACTGCACTTTAACCATCATAAGAACTCAGGCACTGAAGTCGATTTAGAAGAAAGAGCTTTAACCAATGGCGAAAAATGGAACATACGTCGACTTATCGCGATTGGTGATAATGGTTTTGCAGTTTTACTACGCATTATTGCCTCAAACAATTGGGCGGTTAGAAAAGTCATTTTTAAACGTGCTTTTTTAGCTTATTTCCCGCTTGGAATTATTCATTGGTCTCTTTGGTATATATTCTTAGGGTTCCATGCAGTTGATATGGTTTCAAGCTTGGCAAATGCACCGATTGCTTGGTCGGCGACCACTTTAAATATCATGCATGTAATTAATATTCTGACTGTGGTTTGGATTGCACCAAATGTGCTGCGTACCTTCTGCTTGCACTTTGTGACCAGCAATATGCATTACTATGGAGACGTCGAATTGGGCAATGTCATTCAACAAACTCAAGTATTAACACCGTGGTGGATGATGCCGTTCCAATTGTTTTGCTTTAACTTTGGCTCAACGCATGCCATCCATCATTTTGTAGTGAAAGAACCATTCTACATTCGCCAAATGACGGCACCAGTTGCCCATAAAGTCATGCGTGATATGGGCGTACGGTTTAACGATGTCGGTACTTTTAAAAGAGCAAACCGTTGGAACGTAAATGATTTATCAGAGTCAAAAAGTTAAGAAATAGCTGTTTATCTCATTCAAATGGACTAAGTTCTCTATGAAGGCCTTAGTCCATTTATCATAATTTCACTATACAGTTTCTTAAAAATTAACAAGCTCTACTGAAACTTGGTGAAAAGCAAAATCACACCTAATACACATAAAATTGAACCAATCACCTTATTAATCTGCACTTGTTTGGCTAACATTTTTTGTCTTAACAACATGGATGAAAACAGCACGGCCACCAATGAAAACCATACGAAATGGGCAAATGACATAAAAAAGCCATAAGCCAAAAGAATGGTTTTAGGCGTGGTTAAGCTCACAATTTGCGTATAGGTACTAATCACAAATAGTGTGGTTTTAGGGTTCAGGGCGTTAGTAAAAAAGCCGTATTTTATCGCTTGAAGAGTACCTATAGAATTTAAAGCAGCAGAGTCTAAAACTGGTTTTTGAATAAAGGTTTTATAGCCAATATAGATCAGGTAAAGCGCGCCAATGTACTTAAAAATATTCAAAATTTGCGGCGTATAAGTCATCACAAACGCAACGGCGACTAACGTATAAGTCACATGCACCAACACGCCAAGTGATATTCCCAATGAAGTGAACACACCTATTTTTCTGCCGTACAGATAACTGTTTTTAGTCACAATCGCAAAGTCAGCGCCGGGGCTAACCACCGCCAAAATCGTAATGAGAATAACCGCAATAAACTCTGCCATTATCTTGTGCCCTCACTGAAAACGAGGGGATTGATCTGTACTTTTTGGAATGTATGTAAGAAGGTAAAAGTACTCCTTAATGTTGCTATTCTTTTCGTGAGAAAGGTTGGGGCTTTACATTTATGAAGACAGATATAGATATTCAATATGTTTTTCATCATCTAAAATAGGTTTTAATAAAGATGATTTTTATTTTGAACAGAAATCTATAAATAAAAATCGATAAAAACGACTACATATCTATGAGTTTTTGGAATGATCGAAAGAATATCGCTGAATTCATTAAAATTTTTCTATTTCGTGGCGAAGTATGGCAGCGTTACTTTAGCTGCAAAGAAATTATTTGTGACGCAAAGTGCGGTGAGTAAACAAATTTATAACTTAGAAGAAGCTTTAAATACGGTTTTATTCGACCGTAAAAATAAAACGCTTGTGATGACTGAGCAAGGCGAAATTTTATTGAGTTGTTGCCATCAAGTTTTTGGTCAACTTGATGAATGTTTGATTCAACTCAGCCAGCCTAAAGCTGAAAACAAGCAACTGGTCTTGTCCTGTGAACCGACCCTTTCCATGAAATGGCTCATTCCACGGTTATCAAAATTTAAAAAGCTCGGGCACGATTTTGAAGTCGTGCTACTCACCGCAGGCGGCGTGGTCGATTTTGAAAAAGACAATATTGATATCGCGATACGCCGAAATGACTTTGCTTGGGGAGAGCATATCTATAGCGAGAAAATTGCCGATGAATATATTGCTTTAGTTCAAGCAACCAAGCTATCGGAAACCAACGACGTACTTATTTCGACCTCTAGGCCGAATTTTTTCAAAAGCATGAGTCGCATTACTGAGTTAAAGCAAAGTTTGAAAGGCTACACCAAAGTTGAACTAGAGCATTTTTATCTATGTTTAGAAGGTTGTTTGGCTGGACTCGGCGCGACAGTCATCTCAATTTATATGATTGAAAAAGAGCTTGAGTGGAACTTACTGAAAAAAATTTCACCTGTTGTACAAGATAATTCGGCCTATTATTTACTTTCTCATAGCGCTTTTGAAGAAGATCCACGCAAAACTATATTTTTAGAATGGCTAAAAGCAGAGATGAATGAAAGTCAGCACACATTACTTTAGGTTGATTCTTTTTAACTTAAATTTTTACTATTAAATATTTGAAAATTATAATAAATATTTAAAATAATTAAGGTGCAGTGTGAGCGCCGTATATTGATTTTTTGCTGTCTAAAATTCCCTAAGATGAAAAATATTTAACTTCATACTTACTTATTAAACTCACAACATGAATTTCACTCAGTTTTGAATGAGACTAAATCATTTTTATTCATGTTGTGATTGCGGTATAAATCTATTCACGCTTTGAAGCGTTCTAGTCATTCACTTTTGGTAAGACCATAAGGCACAAATCTGACAAGGCAGGAAAGTTTAAAAAGAGCTCGAAATATTTTTAGGTTTATCTCAGAAATTAGGGTACTGATCAAAATGAGTAAAGAATTTACATTTACGATTAAGAGTATTTGTTTCGATGAAAACTATCGTCCAGCAGACAATACGCGTATTACAACCAACTTTGCTAACTTAGCAAGAGGGATGAGCCGTCAAGAGAATCTGCGCAACACATTACAGATGATCGATAATCGTTTTAATGCCTTAGCTCATTGGGACAACCCTAAAGGCGACCGCTACGGCGTTGAACTTGAAATCATTTCAGTTGAAATGAATGTTGATGCGGCAAGCCAAAACAGTGCGCTTCCTTTAATCGAAATATTGAAAACCAATATTGTTGATAAAAAGACCAATGAACGTATTGAAGGCATTGTAGGGAACAACTTCTCATCTTATGTACGTGACTATGACTTTAGTGTGCTGTTGCTAGACCACAATAAAAATCAGTCTACCTTTAGCACGCCAGAGAAGTTTGGTGAATTGCACGGTAATTTGTTTAAGAGCTTTATTAACTCTGAAACTTACAAAGCCAACTTTAAAAAAGCGCCAGTGATTTGCTTAAGTGTTTCAACCACTAAAGTGTACCACCGTACTGAAAACGAACATCCAGTTTTGGGTGTCGAATACAAGCAAGAAGACTATTCACTCACTGATGAATATTTCCAAAAAATGGGCTTAAAAGTTCGCTACTTCATGCCTAAAAACAGTGCTGCACCTTTGGCGTTCTATTTTACAGGTGATTTGCTGAGTGATTACACCAACCTTGAGTTGATCAGCACTATCAGCACCATGGAATCGTTCCAAAAGATTTACCGCCCTGAAATTTACAACGCAAATTCAGTGGCTGGAAAATCTTATCAGCCAAGCTTGAAGAACGAAGATTACTCACTTACTCGAATTGTGTATGACCGTGAAGAACGTAGCCGCCTCGCTATTGAGCAAGGGAAGTTTGTTGAAGAGCAATTTATCAAACCATACCAAGCGATTCTTGAGCAGTGGTCTGCTAATTACGCTCTTAATTAATCAACATATAGGTCATTGATCATGAAAAAATTACTACCGACTTCAACTGCTGGCAGCTTACCTAAACCGTCTTGGCTTGCAGAACCAGAAAAGCTTTGGTCGCCTTGGAAACTCGAAAACGAAGGCTTAGCAGAAGGTAAAAAAGACGCGCTACGTTTAGCGTTGCACGAACAGCGCCTTGCTGGCATCGACATTGTGAGCGATGGTGAACAAACCCGCCAACACTTTGTGACCACGTTTATTGAACACTTAAATGGCGTAGATTTTGAGAAGCGCGAAACAGTTCGAATTCGTGACCGTTACGATGCAAGCGTGCCATCTGTTGTAGGTGCGGTGTCTCGTCAAAAGCCTGTGTTTGTTGAAGATGCTAAGTTTTTACGTCAGCAAACTGATCAACCAATTAAGTGGGCATTACCTGGCCCAATGACCATGATTGATACGCTTTACGATGGTCACTACAAGAGCCGTGAAAAACTTGCTTGGGAATTTGCTAAAATTTTGAACCAAGAAGCGCGTGAGTTAGAAGCTGCTGGTGTAGACATCATTCAGTTTGACGAACCTGCATTTAACGTATTCTTTGACGAAGTAAATGATTGGGGCGTTGCGACTTTAGAGCGTGCAATTGAAGGTCTTAAGTGTGAAACTGCGGTTCACATTTGCTATGGTTACGGCATTAAAGCTAACACTGACTGGAAAAAGACATTAGGTTCTGAATGGCGCCAGTACGAAGAAGCTTTCCCGAAACTGCAAAAATCTAACATCGATATCATCTCGTTAGAATGTCACAACTCACATGTGCCTATCGATTTACTCGAGCTCATTCGTGGTAAAAAAGTGATGGTCGGCGCAATTGATGTTGCATCTAACCAGATTGAAACACCAGAAGAAGTGGCGAACACACTTCGTAAAGCGCTTCAGTTTGTAGATGCTGACAAGCTTTACCCTTGCACAAACTGTGGTATGGCGCCTCTTTCTCGTGAAGTGGCACGTGGCAAGTTAAATGCTTTAACGGCAGGTGCAGAAATCGTTCGCAGAGAACTTACTGGTTATGATCTTACTGCTTAATATTTACCAATAAGTGGTATAAAGGGTTACTTTTTTGATGGCAGTTGATAATCAAACAAGTAACCCTCATTTTATTTACTACGTGTAGTTCTAATTAGGACTCATGTTGATAAAGTACCTTCCTGATGGAGTTGGGCGGTATAGCAAACACTCAGGACAAGGTACGATTCAATTTAGGAATAATGTCATGGTTCAAGCAACAGACTTTAGAAATGCAATGTCTTTACTCACAAGTGCGGTTAGTGTTGTGACTACGGCAGGCATGTCTGGCCGTTTTGGATTCACTGCCTCTGCTGTTTGTAGTGTGACTGACACACCTCCGACATTATTGGTATGTATGAACCAATCTGCGAGTTCACATGCCCATTTCCTTGATAACAAAATCTTAACTGTGAATGTTTTAGGCGCGCACCACGAACATATTTCAAAAGCATTTTCATCTAAGCTCACGCCAGAAGAACGCTTTAAACATGGCGAATGGATTGAGTTAGAAACGGGTTCACCTGTGTTAGATGATGCTTTGGTGAGTTTCGATTGCGAGATTGAACAAATTCAACAAGTCGGCACACACACTATTCTTATTTGTCCGATTGTTGCGATTAAACAAAGCCAACATGACCAAAGCTTGGTTTATTTTAATCGTGCTTATCACCAAGTGGGGCAGACCGAGATTGTCTAAACCGACTTTTCGCTATGTACTCGCACAATAAAAGTAAAAAGATAGAAATAAATAAGCATGGATCGCTTTGTTTAAATTAACAATACAATCACATATAATATCTAAAATAATAGTTAAGTTAATCTAATGAAAAATAATAATAAATTTAAATACTTGTCATAAAAGCTACATTGACACCTCTAAACTCTCGGATTATTCTTTGCGTGCTGGCCTACATTGCCAGCTGGCTTTGACAGGCCAGAACCTAAGTACATTGAAAAAACTTGTTTTTTTAATGTAGACTCGTTCGTCCCCCTTTTTTGTTGCGGTAGGACGGAAGGGGGACACCCTCGGGTGTGCTGATTCTTAGGTTCAGTCTGTCAACCCTCTTTCGTTCTACCACCATTATTTGACAGTAATGCGGTAGGACTTCTTTTACCTAAGGAGTCGCTCATGCGCAACATTTCTATTTTATTGGCAACCATTGCCAAGCCTTTTATTCCGATATCCTTTAGCTCATCTTTAAAACTGTTTAATTGAAAATACGTTTTAAAGCTTTAGCTCGTCACGACTAAAAACTTATATCAACAATAAAACTTGAGATGCGCTAAGCACCGTCTTGCGGCTTTGCTGTGCCTTTTTTTTCTCCCAGAAAGGGCACAGGCTTTTTATCTAAGCCAGACATAACAACTTATTTTTATAACGGTAAAAATATGCCAACTTTAGAAACGGCTTCAAAAAAATTAAAAGCACTCCATACCGCAATAGATCTATTCAATATCTATGGATTTCACAATACGGGCGTAGACCTAATTGCCAAAGAAACAAAAATTCCGAAAGCCACGCTTTATAACTACTTTCACTCAAAAGAACGCCTCGTTGAAACATGCATAAGCTTTCAAAAAAGTATACTGAAAGAAGAAGTACTGGCAATTGTCTACTCACACCGCTACTCCAAACCAAGCGATAAACTTAAAGAAATTGTGCGTTTACATGTCGATGTGAATAGCCTTTATCACCTTTTGTTTAAGGCCATATTTGAAATAAAACAGCTTTATCCAACGGCTTACCGCATGGCTGTTGAATATCGGAAATGGCTACTTCGAGAGCTTTTTGATTTGGTCTTTAGTCTGGAAACCAATGCATTTCATCCCGATGCCAACATGGTTTTAAACCTAATTGATGGCTTGATGCTACATGTTTTAAGTTCAAATAGTGTGGATGAAAGGGATGTAGTGTTGGAGAAGTTTTGGGGGAGGATAAGGGATTGAGAGTTTTTTTGTTTAAAAAATCTTGTATTAAATCCAATTCTTTATTATTCATATTTAAATATTAATTTTAAGGGAATGATACATTGCTATCATCCCCTTAAAATATGAAATTTATAAGTTTTAAGCTTAATATACATAATTGTTGTTTAAAATATATTCGGCTCTTTCCATTAAGTTTACTGATTTCACACTTTTATTATATTTTAAAAACTTATAAGAAAAGTATCTTGCTACTTTATTTTCATGAGTAGATAAAATAATTTGTTTCTTACAGAAATCATTACGTAAAACTTCAACTAGTGAGGACATGTTTACATCATCCATTGTTTGTACTGGATCATCGATGAGAATAGTAGAAAATTTTGTAGAGTAAACTCGATGTAAAGCTAAAGTTAAAGAAATTACTACAGCTGATATTTGTCCAGAGCTCATTGTATTTAATATATCATGATCGCTTTCCCAATTAGAAACTAGACGTATGTTTTTGAGTTCATCTTCACTCGTTGGATCTTTGATTGCTGGATCTTTAATAAATACACCATACCCTAAACCTGCTTGATGAGTTTGTAATATTTTTCCTGAATAAATATAAAAAGGTATTTCAATTTCAGTTATTAATTTTTGTCTATATAATCTAATTTTCTTTCGTATAGTTATAATTAAACTATTAATATCCTGAAGGGCTATATTCATATGATTAAGTTGATTCTTTAGTGTTTTAATCTTTTCATTAACTTCTGCTAGAGAATTAAAATATAAGTTATGTATATAGTTCTCTTTGTGCTCAAGTAGACTAGAATTTATTAAATTTAAATTTTGGGAGGTATTATTGAAGTAATCTCGATAAACCCGATTAAATATATCAGAACCATTAGATTCTGAATATCCTTCAGGAGGAGTTCCTACTGCAGATAAAATACGTAAAATTAATTGATTAGCTGCTTCATCTAAATTATAAATATCATTCTGTTTCGGAAAAACTTTAGCTATTAAATCTTGATATTCAAATTTCTGGTTCTCTAACCATCCATTTATTCTATCAAGGAAATCTTTATAATTTAGTGCTTTAGATAGAGATTGTAAGTCCTCATTAGAAATAACTATATTTTTTTCTAAAAAATCTTTACATGCATTTATAAGAGGTAAAAGATGAATATTATTAAATTCTTCTTTTAATTGGGCTAAAAATTTATCTTTATCAGTTAGTTCTAATTCAATTACAAGTTTGTGTTGAGCTATGGCATTCGCTAAGGCATCATGATTTTGATGATCGTGACCACATAGTAAACAAGATGATTCAGTCGGTAAATTTTGTAGCTTTGAAGACATTTCATTGTGATATTGAAGAAGTTCAGTATAAATAGAACTTAGACCATGATTTTTTGCTTCTTGATCAATAAGAAGTTGAAGTGAATCTTGAAAGGAAGAATAGTTTTTTAAACCTAGTAACTCATAAACACGTTCAAGATTAGTTAGTGTTTGTATTGATTTATAATCATTATTATTTAATCTATTATAATTGTTTCTAATAAACTGGTAATTTTTCTCTTCATTGATATAAAAATCATATTGATCAATAAATTGGTAATATCCAAGATAGAGCTTGAGCTGTTCTCGCTGTTGAGTAACACTTTCAAAACTACGGTTTTTGATAAAAAAATCTTGATATTTAATAAGGTTTTTTATATGAGAAATTTCTTCTAGAGCGTTATTGAGCTTTTCTTGGCTGAAATCCTTAATAGAAGCCATATCCCAAAAAGGGACTTTATCAATTTCAGTAAGCCATGGGAAAAGAAAGAAATGTTGTTCAGATTTTTCTGATATCAAATTGAAATCATTAATCTTATATAGCTCATTGATATTATTTATTTGTGTTTCTATTTTATTTTTTTCAGTGCTTATCTTATTTTGAATATCTTTTAATTTATCTAGTTTTTCATCAGCTTCTAATGTATTACCAAAAAGTTGTGCTAATTCTTCAGCTCTTTTTACTTCATTTTTAGTCTTAAGAAATTGTGAGGTTTCTTCTTGCTGGACATAGTGAAAAAGTAAAAAATCTCTCGCAAGATCCTGACTACCTAAGTACTCCTCTAATTTATGTTGAGAAGATTCAATTAATTTTCCATCTACTATTTCATATAATTCCCATAATTCTGCAAATTTAGATATTTTTTTTAAGGCTTTGGGTGGATTACTTTTGAGCTTCCTTTGAAAAGTTTTTATTTGATAATTTTGATCCATTAGTTCAATTGTAATCTCAACATTTTCGTTCCCTTTATGAGCGACTACGACATCTGTAGGAACTTGTCTGTTCTCAACAGAAATTAAACGAGAAATATTTCCAGTAAGACTTAATTCAATAGCATCAAATACCGATGTTTTACCATAGCCATTTGGCCCATCTAAAAGGATAAGGTTGTTATGGTCTAAATTTATTGTATAAGGATCATTTCCAAAAATTTTAAAGTTCTTGAATGTAATTTTTTTTAGCTGAATCATATTAAGTTCCCCCATATTTTTTCAATATTTTGATAAATATTATTGTTATTCCAATCTATTTCAGGTTCCATTAAGTTTTTAAAAAGTACAGATTCTTTGCCTTCAAGAGATTTTTCAATCTCCAAACTCAAATTTATTAATTCTTTCTTTTGAGGGATATAGGTAATAAATGGTAGTTTTAGAGCTATTTTTAAGATAAGAGAGTAATAGTTTTGGATATTATTATGATTCTTTTTAAAGTTTAAAAAAAGTTGTCCGTTCTGACTGTTAATAATTTCACTAATAGTTAAATTTGAAATTTCATTGATATTATTTTTTTCTAAATAATTTTTTAAATCATTTAATTCAGAAGGGAAGTAAGTAATTACATTTTTTTTGAAATTGTATGGATCCTCTTCTAACGTGAATATTGTTTCTTTGTTTATATGAGCCTCATCGTGACAAATAAATAAAGTACAATTTTTTATGAAATATGACTCAACTTTTCCAGAATTTCTTATAATTTCAAATAATTCCTCAGCTGAATTTTGTAATAACTCTTTTGCGAGCTCATCCGATTCATTATTTAGTTGAAGAGTAACAAAATATTCTTCTTTTGCATGATCCTTTCGAGGACAAAAAAGAAAAATATCATGTTTATCATCTGGTAATTGTATATCAACTATTTCATATCCATTATTTGAAAGAATATTATTAATAATTTTAATCATTTAAGCAATTGATCCTTGGCATCGGTTAAAGGAATAAGATTGATGATATTTAAGGGTTCATTTCGTTTAGATCTATGGTCTAAATCTTGAGAAACGGGAGCTTCAGTATGCCTTGATGCTATTGCTGAAATAGGATGAATGATATCTCCATGATAAATAAGATTCTCTACTTCATACAAAATTTCAATAATGCTTGGATTTAAACTAATTTGTCTCTCAACTTGTGTAATTCGGCGAAAAGAATTAGTAATAGTCGTAGGTAAATAATATTGGTAGGGTGGAGTAGTATTGCGGTAAAGTAATTTATATTTAATTGGTTTGTGAATTGCTAAATTAAAATCAATTTCATGGAAAATACGTATAAGCATGTAACGAATTCCGTCAGAATTAGTCTCAAAAGCGTCATCAATATTATTATTTTGTAGATTAATTTGTGGAGAAAAATGGCGGTAATGTTCCCAAAGTTCATAAGGTGTAAGACTTAATAGTCTTTTACGTATTTCTTGTAAATTACAAGGGAATCCTGGTTCTGGTAACTGATAGTCTTCATCTGGGTCTTCCATATAATGATCAATATGAAAGAAAAAACGCTCTTTAAACTTATAAGCTATATATTCTTTGCTTACATTCTCATGATCTATATTGAGAATATTAATTATCTCAGTAAATTCTATTGGGGCCTTTATTAGACCTTTTTTATGTTCATGGCGATAAATAATATATTTATCCATCATGCCTAGAAAGTGCAAAAAAGCTCTATCTAATTGGCTTTCAGTTATAGGAACGCTTCTATTTTCAAGGGCTAAAGATAGTTGCATTTTAATCTTTTCATTAATTGTATTAATATCACAAAATAAATTTTCATCCTCATATTCATATGCAGAAATTCTAGATAAAGCATCATTTTGTTCAGTCAAAATACATAGTAATAATTGAGCTATATCTTCAGCTGATTTTTTTTTAAAAGCATTTCTAATAATTAAAGCAGTTTTAGAACAACCTTTCACAGCAGATGCTGCTTTATGGATAGTCGAAGTTGCTTCAGTTGATAGATTGTATTCTTCTAGAATACTTTCTATATCACTTTTAATTGATGATTTTAAATCATAACAGTCTGATTTATAATTTATTTCTTTCCACGTGTGAATTTTTCCTATTACATTTAAATTCTTTGAAAGTTCTAAAGTTATTTCTAAAAGTGCATCAGAATATTTGCTGTAACTAGATTCATTATATGCTTTTACTTGGTGGAACGAGATAGGTTTTTCATTAATAACAATTTCAAAATCTTCATTATCTTCAAGCATTAAATTATAGTTAGAGAAATCTTTTTCAACAGATTCCGAATTAATACATTTTAAAGCATAGTAGAGAGCTACTTTGCCTTGATAATTGAAACCACTCCAAGAGGGTGATGCATCGAAAGCCATTTAGGAACTCCCATGCACAGAAAAGGGTGAAAAGTGTTTGTAATTTTCTGTGCTAATTTTTTAAATTTATGTTAATGATTTTTACCATTTTTTAATTTTAATTTCTACTCTCTTTTTTGGTAATTTAATGAAATATATAAAATGTGGTATTGAGATAAAAAAGATGTAATATCAATAGGATCTATATTTAAAAAAATATCAATATAAACCCTAGAATAGCTTAACATCCATATGATAGCTATGTTAAAGGACTGAAAATTAGTGAAAGAAATTAAGTTGAAAGAGATACGTGATCAATGTATAGCTTTACAAAAAGCTATGGATGCTTCAAGAAAATCAAAGGTAGATGATGTCTGGTTGCATTCGAGTTTTAAAACTTTTATGCGTAAATATAATGAAATATTAGTAAAAGCTCAGGAAGTAATTAATATTAGAGCTCCCGTAGATATGTATAACTTAGAAAAAGTTCCTTCAGCTTTTGATACAGTTACGATTGAACAAAGAATATATTTTGATGAAGTCTATACTAATCTTTTAATTTTAAAAGCATTCGTTGAAACTACTGGTGGTTTGGATGAAGTTGAAGCAGATAATATTCTTAATTTTTTAAAAGCAAATCTTCGGAAAGCTATTTATGATACTCCACAAAATGAAAAAACTATTCAGAATGGAATTGAAAGCTTATTAATTGGTAAAGGAAAGCAGAAAGGGATTGATTATGATCGAGAGACTGGACGAGTTAAAGTAGCAGGGAAAGAATCTATACCAGATTTTGTTTTCAAAAGCCAAGGTATGGTTTTAGAAGTTAAAATCTGTAATCGATCAGGGAAGTTAGCAGAAATAATTGATGAGATGAATGCAGATATAGTTGCTTATAGTAGTGGATACGAATTTATTTATTTTCTAATTTATGACCTTGGTTATATAAGAGATGAAGATGAAATTATAAAAGGATTAGAAATATCAGATAATATTAAATGTTTTATTGTGAAACATTGATATTCAATATAATACCTTTAAAAGGCTTAAGAAAATGTTTGAATTAATAGCTTAAGCCTAATTAAAAATTATTGAAAAATTTAGATTGGCAGTTGATTATCTTCTAACTAGAAAAATTATTCTCAACCTCTATAAAGAACCTTCATACTCCACATATCCATCTTCAATTGCAGGGATAATCTCTACAAACTCAAAGTAGGGTACTGTACAAAACTCAGAGTCTCGAATCGCATCAATCACAAAATAATAATCTTGTAGAGATGTCGTCTCAAACACCGCAATATCACTGGCTTTAGTACTAAATGCTTCAACGTCATACCACCGAACTTTTACAGTTGGGTACTTCTCAAAAATAGGTTCAAGTTTCTGTGCACTAAACTCAGCTCGCTTTTCACGAGCTAAAGCCAACCAAGCAGGCAAAGCTCTTAAATGAATAAAAAAAGTATAGGTTCTACACATAACCACTCCATGACTGGGCCGAGTTGCAGTTCAACTGAAACGACTGCATTTGCTTGTCATATCCACATGACTCAGTCAGTATATGAGTGATTGCTCACATTAAATACTCGCATTTCAGCCCATGTCAGAAACACTTCCAGACCCACGTAAACGCCCGCGTCAAGCACGCTCAGTGGCTACCTTTGAAGCTATTTTAGAGGCGGCTGCTCGCATTTTAGAGTCGTTAGGCTTTGTTGGATTTAATACAAATGCTGTGGCTGAACTTGCTGGCGTAAGCATTGGTAGCCTATATCAATACTTTCCATCTAAAGATGCTTTAATTGTTGAGTTAATTCGACGTGAGCGAGCTGAGCTTTCAAAACGTATAGTTGAAGCCACCCAGCAACATGATGCCGCAGACTTAAAAGAAAAATTAAAACTCATCATACGCGCTGCTGTGCAACATCAATTGAGCCGTCCGCAGTTAGCACGAACCTTAGAGTTTGCTTCTGAACTCATTGGTAAAGACCTTGAGGAAAGTGAACATCAACACGAGCTTGAAACCATAATTTCTGATCTGTTTATACGCTCTGGCATTTCACATGGGCAAACAGCCGCACAAGATGTAATTGCTTTAAGCAAAGGAATGATTAACGCAGCAGGCATAGCAGGGGAAAGTGATTTAAAAAATTTACAGCAGCGAGTTGAAAAAGCTGTATTTGGTTATTTAGATTTGACTTAAAGATCACATATTTTTATAAATATTTAGATATAAAGAAACCGCTGTTAGAGCACATGTATTGTGCTGTAAAAATAAATAGAAAAGATTTTGTTAATTTTATATGTTTTTAATCATATGTTTTTAATTTTTTTAAATTAATCATTATTGATGAATCTAAATAAATAATATATTTTTAAAGATGTGTATATATTAGAGTTTATAGCCTACCACTTCCCCAAGAGGTAGGTTTTTTTTATGGAATTTATTTCTTCTACTTTTTGAATTTTATTGTTTTTTGTGGAATTTTGATTGGTTTTAAATATATATGTTTAAAACTTAATTTTATAAATTAAATTATAGGAAAAATAAATATTTAGTTGTTGGTGTTGAAAATTAATCATTTTTAACTTTATTTTTTTTAAAAGAAAATTATTCTGGAAATTATTTATTTAAACTGTGGAATTTAATATTTTTGATAGTTTTTAACTGAGTTTTAGATTGTTTTACAATATTTCAAGAGATTAGATCTTCTAATGAGTAAATTACCTTTTCCCCACAATGATTTCCAATTTATAATCAGATCAGGTACGAAGTTTTTTTTATATTTTTGTATTGCTTCTAGTATATCAATATCAATCACAAAGGCAGAGACCACGTCTGTTAACTCGGGAAAAAGCTTAACAAAAAAAGTTTCTCAACTCTTTAAGCCCACGCCAGATGAAAGCTACCGATCTGTCGATTTCCAGAAATTAAGTAATCTAGGATTTGATCAAAACCAATTTCAACGGCTAGGAAATGAAGGGAACTATTTACCGACTTCCACTGCTATGTGGAACAATCAAGTAAGTTTAATTGATGCGATTCAATATGCACTTCAACGAAACCCCAATATTTCTCAAGCCATCTCCACTTTAGCGAGCCAAAACGCAGGTATTGATTATGCTAAGGCTGGTTATTATCCACAGCTTTCAGGTGGAATTACTACAGGTGACTTGAGTAGTGGTGAGCGGGGAAGACAATTACTCACTTTATCCGCGACTCAAATGCTTTTTGATTTTGGCAAAGTCAAATCAGGTGTATCGGTTCAGCGTGCCAAAGTACTAGTCGAGCAGGCCAATGTGCTGGTCAGCATTGATGATATTGCACTTGATGTTGCACAGTCGATTGTCAATATTCAGCGCTACCTTCAATTAAATAAAATCGCCGAGCAGCAAATTGCGGGTATCCAGCGAATTCAGGAAATTGCCAATTTACGTGCAAATGCCGGTATTAGCAGCCAAGCTGATCCGGTTCAGGCACAAACATATTTAGAATCTGCACAATCAACACTAATTGCTCAACAATCTTTATTACGACAATACCAGCAACATCTAAGAACTCTGGTAGGAGTCGATGTTTTTAATAAGGTATGGGTCATTCCTGATGATTTGGTGAAGCAATCTGGTCTCTATAGTGAGCCTGAATTTAATACCATTCCAAAAATGATTGCGGCGCAAGCCAGTGTTGAAGTTGCCAAGGCACAAAAGGAACAGACCCGTTTAACACGTTATCCAACTTTGTCAGTCAAAGGTTCCTTAAGTCAGGCCATTAATGGTCGAAACCCAAACAATGATAAAGATGACGGTTTATATAGTTCCGTCATGCTTGAAGCTAGCAGTCAGTTTTATCAAGGTGGAGCCGTTTCTTCTCAGGTAAAAATGGCGAGTTATGCAGAAGAAGCCGCTAAATCTCAGGTCAATTCAGTTTATATGGATGTTCTGGACCAGATCAGAACGAGCCGTGAACAAATTGAAAATAAACAACGTCAAATGCAGGTGTTGACCAATCGTCAAGCCACAACGGTTCGTACACGTGAACTTTATCAAGAGCAGTACAAGCTCGGGACACGTTCACTGGTTGATTTATTGAATGCAGAACAGGCCATTCATAGTGCTAATTCAGAACTTGAGTCGGCACGTTATGACATCTACAACAGTATTGTTCAGTACATTTCGGCAACAGGACGTTCCCGCCAAGCCTATGGCTTAAATAATATTTCAATTCAGGGGTTCGAAGTACAACCATGATGACAAAAATAAACTACCAGCCCTGGTTACAGGCGGTCTTAACGATTGCTAAACATTATCGAATTGAGCCTTCAGAAGAAAGAATCCGTTTACAACTTGACTGGAACCAGAATCAAAACCTTGATGATGTTTTGCAGTTAATGACTCGTCAGGTTGGTCTCAATTTACGTAAAGTACCTTTTTCTTTAGACGTACTGAATCCGTGGCGCCTACCTGTTATGGTCGAGTTTAACGACGGTCAGGTCGGTGTTGTTGATAAAGCTGATACTCAAGGAAATGTCAGTATTCAATTTAGTGGGGATCAGGGACTTTCACAGAACGTGTCTTTAGGTGCTTTAAAAGATACGCTCAAAAATATTTATATCTTGCGTCCTGAAACCTCTATTCCCGATGCACGTATTGACGAATATATCAAACCCTATGAAGCAAGCTGGTTCTGGTCAATTGTACTTAGAGACTGGAAGCGCTACGTTGATATTATGTTTGCCTCACTCATTGCCAATGTACTGGCACTGGCGACTATTGTTTTCTCAATGCAAGTCTATGACCGTGTTGTTCCATCACAGTCTGTTCCAACCTTGTGGGTACTGGCTGGTGGTGTACTGATTGCAGCTATTTTTGAGTTTACCTTACGGGTAGCCAGAGTCTATTTGTCCGACATTATTGGTAAACGTGCTGACTTACGGGTTTCTGACCGTGTATTTGGCCATGCATTACGCATTAGAAATAAAGACCGGTCAAAATCTACCGGTAGTTTTATTTCCCAGATTCGTGAGCTCGAAGGGGTTCGTGAACTGGTGACTTCTACCACCATTACTGCGATGGCAGATTTTCCATTCTTTTTCTTGTTCCTCACGATCTTTGCGATTATTGGCGGGAAATTGTTTTGGGTGATGTTACTGGTTGTGCCACTTATGCTTTTGCCGGGTATTCTGGCACAGAAGAAGCTAGCGCAGCTCGCACAAGAGGGTATGAGAGAATCTTCAATTCGTAATGCTATTCTAGTAGAAGCAGTGCAGGGTATTGAAGACATCAAGCTTTTACGTGCTGAATCACGTTTCCAAAACCAGTGGAACCACATGAATGAAGTTTCAGCCGATATCGGTATGAGACAGCGTAAAATTGTCGGTACTTTAATGGCATGGACACAAAAGATTCAAGGCTTGACCTACGCACTTGTTGTTTTGGTGGGAAGTTTTGCCGTGATGGCCGGTGAAATGACCACAGGTGCCTTAGTTGCCTGTTCAATTTTATCTTCACGTATGTTGGCACCAATTAGTCATATCACCGGTGTTTTAGGTCGTTTACAGCAGGCGAAAGTCGCTAAACAGAGTCTGGATGAGCTCATGCAACGCCCGATCGATCAGGCTGACCGTTCACATCTGGTACATAAGGCTGCTTTAAATGGTGATTACGAATTAAAAAATGTCTTGTTCCAATATAGTGAGGATGAACCACGTCCGAGCCTTGCAGTTCGCCACTTAAAAATTCGTGCTGGTGAACGAGTTGCAATTCTGGGGCGCAATGGGGCGGGTAAATCAACACTGCTTCAGCTTCTCTCAGGAATGCAATTTCCTATTCAA
>NZ_JBQUYP010000010.1:0-76772 GCF_056314305.1 Acinetobacter sp. DMC2
CCAATCACTAATACATCAAAAGCATCTTTGGCATTGAGTGCTGCTGCATCTTTTTCAGCTGAGTTGGTGTCAAGTTTCGCCACAATCTCTTCAAGGGTCATACGACCTTGACCAATGTGCTCATTGTCTTGGAACACCATCGGTACAGCCATGATTTTGCGTTGTTCAACTTCGTCTTGGAAGAATGAACCATCAATCATGGTTGCCGTGGTGTTCGGGTTATAAATTGCGATCAGGTTAAGCGCCTGTACTACATCAGGACAGTTATGACAGCTTAGCGATACAAACACATCAAAGTTCGCTTTGAGGTTTAAGCCTTTAATCTGGTTGAGCACTTCATCTGACACTTTAGGTGCATAGCCAGACACCTGTAACAGTGCCAAGATCAAAGACGTAAACTCATGGCCCATCGGTAAGCCTGCAAAGAACACACGAGGCTGTTCACCTGCTTTAGCCACACCAAAGCTTGGACGACGTGTATTGTTGCCATCAAAACGGGCAGTGACTTGGTCAGAAAGCTCGGCGATTTCACTCACCAGCTCTTTAATTTGAGCAGCTTTATCTGATTCATCTAAAGCAGCCACTAATTCGATTGGACTTTCTAAACGTTCTAAGTAAGCTTTTAATTGAGTTTTAATGTTTTGATCTAACATCTGTTTTTACTCCAATGCATCCAAATTCTTTCAATAGATGCATAGTACGTTAAAACATAAAATAGGTAAAACAGTATGTTTTTATATATTTGATCGGTTTTTTGAATTATTAAAAACATTCATAAATAAGATCAAGAATTTATCTTTAAAATCCACTTTTTTAGCTTTTGTAGCGTTTTAAAGTGAAAGTATTTAAAAATTTATATATGTTATATGGCTGTAAAGATTTTATGTCATAACATTAAAAGGTACTTTCATGTCATTGCAACGCGGCATTTATCAGCATTATAAAGGTAATCTCTATCAAGTTTTTTCTGTGGCAAAACACAGCGAGACTGAAGAAGAATTAGTCGTTTATCAGTGTCTTTATGGTGACTATTCAACTTGGGTACGTCCGCTAGATATGTTTACTGAAACGGTTCAAATAGCTGATGGAAGTATCGTGCCGCGCTTTAAGTTAATTCAAAGCACTTAACTCAAACGGCTTTCATATAAAATAACGATTTTAAAGGGTGAATATATGCCAAATACTTTTTTCTTACAAAGAGTTGCCGATTTATATGACACCTTTAAACAACACGATGCACAGCAGACAGATCGTTTGCTGCGTTATCGTAATATTGAGGCGGAGTCTGCAAAACTTCTGTCGCAATTTATTCGAATGCAGCAAGCCAAATCAATTTTAGAAATTGGGACTTCAACAGGTTATTCTACTTTATGGCTTGCTGAGGCGGCACAAGCCACTCACGGAAAAGTAACCACGCTTGAAATTGATGCCAATCGTAGTACCGAGGCGAAGCGCCATGTTACAGAACTGGCATTAGATGAATTAGTTGATTTTTGGGTAGGAGATGCAGCCGACTATTTAAAAGAAGCTCAGGAAACTTTTGATTTTATTTTGTTAGATGCTGAGCGTCCTGCTTATGAGAATTATTGGCCAGATTTAAAACGTTTAATGAAGCCAAAAGGTGGCGTGCTGATTATTGATAATGTTATTTCACATGCGGCCGAGGTCAGTTCATTCTTGTCTTTAATTAAAAAAGATGAAAATTTTATGAGCAGTATTTTACCCGTAGGTGCTGGTTTATGTATGGTGGTTCTGAAGTAGGTTCGCTTTTTTGAGATATTCTTGCCGATAAGCTTGTGGACTACAGCCCAGTACTTTATTAAATGCACGAGTGAAATTGGCAGGATTGGAGTAGCCCAGTTCATAGGCAATATGGGTAATGGTAAAAGTAGAATTCTCTAATAAATCAATGGCACGCTCAGTGCTGATTTGTTGCTTTAAATTTTGAAATTCGACGCCTTGCTGTTGTAAATAGCGTTGCAAAGTTTTAGTCGAAATATTTAATACTCTGGCACATTCCATTAGGGTTGGAACTTGATTGGCTTGCCGCAACATCATGCTAACCCATTCAACAATTTCACCTTGATGATAGATCTTCTGGATTTGTTCCTGACAGCGTTGTTCAACTATTTTTAAACTATGTGCATCAGCTAAAGGCAAGGGCAGTGCTAATTGTTGCTGATCAATCACCACGCGTATACCTGAAAACCACGTATAGTTAAAGTGGAAATGGGCTTTCACTAAGGATATGTAACGTTCTTGATAACTCGGCTCCGGAATACTCAAATACACTTGGTAGCGTTGTAATTGCTGACCTGCCAATTCTAACAAGCTGTAGTAAAAGGCCACGGCAATCGCTTCAATATGAAAGGCTAAACATTGCTTATTCATCTGCAAAATCGGTTCAAATAATAATTCAACCTTTTGCTGATTGGTCGGAAACTGAATGCTGAGCTTAAAACTCGGCATAATCAGTCTAAAATATTGTGCAATCAGCCTAAGTGCATGTTCCAAATTAGGACTGGTCATTAGCGCATAACCGACCAGACTATGTGAGCTGAGTTTGATATTTTTACCTAGTTCAAAGGCTAGGTCTTGCGTATTGGGCAGACTTAAACCCATCTCAATGAATTGTTCAATTTGCTGAATCGACAATAATTCTGTTTTTGCCAGTTCTTTTTGGAATGCTCTCAATAAATCATTATCGTATTGATGCGTGCCGATTAAAATTTCAATCAGTCGTAAATAATAACGTGATGGGATAACCGGAATCTGTTGCTTCTGCACAAGAAAAACTCAGCAAAGTCTTAAAATGATAATAGCAAGTCTTAAAATGATAATATAGAGAGGCTATGAACGAGCACAATCAATTCAAGCAAAACATTTTGTGTTTGATTGGAGTCTCTAATGAATATGCATACTCAACTGGATGTCGAGCAAGCGACAACAACATTTAAGGATAAGAAACGTCATTTATGGCTACTGGGTTTGGCTGTACCGACCATTGCAATGGGTGGGCTAGCAGGCTATCAATTTGGTCCTAAAAAAACTAAAAAATTCTTCGCTTCATTTGGGCCATTATTTATTCATGGCGTTATTCCAGCATTAGATAAACTGATTGGGGAAGACAAGGAGAATCCACCATTAGATGCAATTGCGGATTTAGAAGCGGATCCGTATTACGCTCGCATTGTTAAACTTTTTATTCCTTTGCAATACGCGACCAATATCTATGGAGCATATTTAGCCAGTCGTAAAAATACATCTCTTGCTGATCAGGTTTTACTTGGAACTTTGGTGGGAATGGTTAATGGGATTGCCATTAATACGGCACATGAACTTAGCCACAAAAATGGGCAGCTTGAACATTATTTATCGCATTTAGCCTTAGCGCCTTCGGGTTATAACCATTTTCGAATTGAACATCCTTATGGACACCACCGCCGAGTTGCGACACCTGAAGACCCAGCATCTTCACAATTTGGTGAAACCTTTTGGAAGTTTTTACCGCGTACAGTAATTGGCAGCTTTAAATCAGCGATTGAAATTGAAAAAAATCGTTTAGAACGTAAGAAATTACCTTTCTTCTGTAAGGAAAATGAGCTGATTCATGGCTGGGCAATGTCGGCTGTGTACCATGCAGCCATGTTTGCAGAATTTGGTGTGCGTTCGATTCCATTTCAAGTTACTCAAGCTGCGTATGCAATAACTTTGTTTGAATCGGTGAATTACATTGAACATTATGGTTTAAAGCGTGCAAAGAAAGAAAATGGCCAATATGAACGTACTATGCCAGAGCACAGCTGGAACAATAATAATGTGGTGACCAATTTGTTCTTGTATCAATTACAACGCCATTCAGATCATCATGCCAATCCAACTCGCAGCTTTCAGACTTTACGTCACTTTGAAGATGCGCCGCAATTACCAGCAGGTTATGGTGCAATGATTTTGCCTGCATTTATTCCATCTTGGTGGTCAAAAATTATGGATGATCGCGTTGTCGAGCACTATAAGGGTGACCTTAGTAAAATCAATATGCATGTTGATGTGAAGGAAAAAATGCTAGAGAAATATATTGAGCAAAATGACGCGGCTTAATAGCCAAAATATATAAAACAGATCAGCCCCAGCGGGCTGATTTTTTATGATTAAGCAGAAATACGGAGTCTGTTAAAATGCAGATCAAACTCAAGATATTTGTGAACAAATGCAGTTTTATCATTGGTGCGTAACAAATTATTGTAGATAAACTCTGGAACTGGATGGTAGAGCTCACCTGAGCCATTGCTATAGAAAATTTTTAAATAGCGTGAAGAAACATCGTATTTCCAAGAGGTTACAACAACAGATTTTTCCATATAACTACTCCTACTTTTGTTTTATCTTTTAATACATATATAAAGCTCTTTTGTTTCATAATTCGACAGTACTCTAAGTTAAGCAGGCTGACAATTCATAAATGAATATTGCTATAAATTTATAAGTATAAGAATTGTAAAAAATTAGCTATAAAATTTGAGTAGAAAGTAGGGCTTAGATTTATAAAAATAACCAATAAAAAAACCACCCTAAAAAGGGTGGTTTTCAGACGTAGTGGTCTAATCTAAAAAATTAGATTTTACCAACTAAGTCGATAGATGGAGCAAGAGTAGCTTCGCCTTCTTTCCATTTAGCTGGGCAAACTTCACCTGGGTGAGCGTGTACGTATTGAGCAGCTTTTACTTTACGAAGAAGTTCAGAAGCGTCACGGCCGATACCACCTGCGTTGAGTTCAACGATTTGGATTTTACCTTCTGGATCGATAACGAAAGTACCACGGTCAGCTAAACCTTCAGATTCAATAAGAACGTCGAAGTTTTTAGAAAGAGTCCAAGTTGGGTCACCAACTAATGGATATTGGATTTTTTTGATTTCTTCAGAAGTGTCGTGCCAAGCTTTGTGAGTGAAGTGTGTATCAGTAGATACAGCATAAATTTCAACACCAAGTTTTTGGAATTCAGCGTAGTTGTCAGCTAAGTCACCAAGTTCAGTTGGACAAACGAAAGTGAAGTCAGCTGGATAGAAGAATACAACAGACCACTTACCTTTAAGGTTAGTTTCGTTAACTTCAACAAATTGGCCGTTGTGGTAAGCAGTTGCTTGGAATGGTTTAACTTCAGTATTAATCAAGCTCATCATTGTCTCCATGATTGAGGTTTATATTTAAACTTGTTTACGAGATGTAGAATAAATAAAAATTCTTTATTGGGGAAATAGTATTTTTACATGACTAAAATCGGAAAATCGAATAAGTGATAAATTTACGATTTTTAAGTCCCCAAACACTGTATTCGATTTGACTGCAAAAACATGTAAATCAAATGACAGTTATCGTAAAAGAAACTTGCATAACAACATGAAGTCTAGTGAGTCAAAATTCAAGGGTAAAATTTTAAAAAATTAAAAATATATAAAAACCCAACTGTTTTACCTGAAGAGCATTAAAGCGTAAAATAGCGGATTGTTGAATTTTCAGGAAAATTTGTCTGTGCAGAATGATTTAAATATAGATCAATGGGTGATGGCGAGAGATCGTTACCGTTTAAATCGTTTGCGTAAAGATAAAAAAGCCAATACAGCAGAGATTGAAAAATTATTTGAACAATCGAATGCCAAAGTAAGACAGCGTTTTGAACGTCTACCTAAAATTAAACTGAATCAGGATTTACCTGTTTCTCAATATGCAGACCGATTAATTGATGCGATTCAAAAGCATCAGGTCATTATTGTGGCAGGTGAGACGGGTTCAGGTAAAACCACACAGCTTCCTCAGATTGCAATGTTAGCGGGACGTGGCTTAACCGGTATGATTGGGCATACCCAGCCACGTCGTTTAGCTGCGCGTAGTGTTTCTCAGCGTATTGCAGAAGAAGTCGGCGAAAAGCTTGGCGAATCGATTGGTTTTAAAATTCGTTTTAATGAACAAGGTTCGCAAGATTCAATTGTACGGTTAATGACCGATGGTATTTTGCTTGCCGAGTTAGGCAATGACCGCTTCTTGTCTAAATATGACACGATCATTATTGATGAAGCGCATGAACGCTCACTCAATATCGATTTTATTATGGGTTATTTAAAGCAATTACTGCCAAAACGCCCAGATCTAAAAGTGATTGTGACTTCGGCCACTTTAGATGTAAATCGCTTTAGTAATTATTTTAATGACGCACCTATTTTTGAAGTAGAAGGGCGTAGTTATCCTGTCGAAGTGCTTTACCGCCCAATTTCAGAAATGAATATTGGCGGCAGTGATGACGATGAGTTTGATGATTTCGAAGAAAACCTTCCTCGTGCAGTTGTACAAGCGGTAGAAGAATGCTTTGCGGATGCAGAAGCAAAAGGTCATCCAGAACATGCCGACATTTTAATTTTCTCAAGCACAGAGCAAGAAATTCGTGAGTTGCAGGAAACTTTGCAAAAGTACGGACCCAGACACACCGAAATTTTACCTTTGTATGCGCGCTTAGCTGTTTCTGAACAACAAAAGATTTTTAGTCCAGGTGGAAAAGGCCGTCGTATTATTATTGCGACGAACGTGGCTGAAACTGCACTGACTGTTCCAAATATTCGTTATGTGATTGATAGCGGTTTTGCCCGTATTTCTCGTTATAACTACCGTTCACGTGTGCAACGTTTACCCATTGAAGCAATTTCTCAGGCTGCTGCCAATCAACGTAAAGGGCGCTGTGGTCGTATTGCGGCGGGTGTGTGTATTCGTTTATATAGCGAAGAAGACTTTTTAAGCCGTCCTGAGTTTACCGAACCTGAAATTAAACGGACTAACTTAGCGTCTGTTATTTTACAAATGCACAGTTTAGGTTTGGGTGAGCTAGAAAACTTTGATTTTATTGAGCCACCAGATTTCCGACTTGTAAATGATGGCCGCAAGCTACTCATTGAGTTAGGGGCACTTAACGAGAAGAAAAATGAGCTGACTAAAGTCGGGCAAATGATGGCACGTATGCCAATTGACCCACGACTCGCTCGTATGATTGTTGGTGGTGCTCATTTTGGTGTACTCAAAGAAATTTTAGTGGTTGTCAGTGCGCTTGCAGTGCAAGACCCGCGTGAGCGTCCGGCAGACAAACAAATGCAGGCTGACCAAAAGCATGCTTTGTTCAAAGAAGCCGATTCGGATTTTCTGTTTTATTTGAAGCTTTGGGATACTTTAAATCCTAAAGGTGAAGCTGGAATGTCTGAAAATAAACGACGTCAGTTTGCTAAGCAGAATTTTTTAAGTTGGTTACGTTTACGTGAGTGGAAGCAGACACACCAGCAATTAGTTGAGTTAGCAGAAGGTTTAAAACTCAGCTTTAATGAAAAACCTGCAAACTACGAAAACTTGCATCGTGCATTATTGACGGGTTTATTATCTTTTATTGCTAATAAAACTGATGAACGTAATACCTTTATGGCAGTGCGTCAGCAAAAGGCTAAAGTTTTTCCAGCAAGTACGCTGCACAAAACCAATACCTCTTGGGTGATGGCTTTTGAGATGGTCGAAACCTCTCAAGTGTACTTACGTACTTTAGCCAAAATTGACCCTGAATGGATTTTGCTTGCTGCGCGTGACTTATTAAAATATCACTATTTTGAGCCGCATTGGTCTAAGAAAGCTGGGATCGTAAATGCATATGCGCAAATTTCGCTGTTTGGTTTAATTATTGAACCAAAACGTTTAATTAATTTTGAAAAAGTTGACCAGCCTGCTGCTCATGAGATTTTCTTACGTGATGCATTAACCACGGGTAATTTGGGTACGATCCCACCATTTTTAAAACACAACTTGCTTAAACTTGAAGAAGTGGAGCGAGTTGAAGATAAATTGCGTCGCCGTGATTTAGTGGTCGATGAAGAAACGATTTATCAGTTTTATGCCTCTAAGATTCCTGAAGAAATCGCAAGCCGCCGTAGTTTTGAAGACTGGCGTGCGACGGTAGAAGCGAATCATCCGCGTTATTTATTTATTGAAGATGATTCACTCTGGCTCAATGACCGACCAACAACGCAGCAATTCCCAGATCATTTGCACAATGGGCAGCTACGTTTAGCAACAACATATCATTTTGACCCGAGCCATGACGAAGATGGTGCAACTGTTCAAATTCCTGTACAGGCATTGCCTCAGGTTGATGAAAATATCTGGTCATGGGGAATTCCGGGGTGGCGACAAGATTTAATTGAGGCTTTACTTAAAGCTTTACCTAAAGATAAGCGTCGTAATGTGGTGCCTATTCCTGATACTGCTCGTAAGCTCATGCAAGGCATTGATGCTGTACATTTACGTGAACATATCTTTAGTTATTTAGCTTTTGCCTTACGTGGTGAGCAAATTACTGACAAGGATTTCTCATTTGAACGTATTGATCCATATTTGGTGCCTTTCATTAAGGTTATTGATGAAAAAGGTAAGTTGATTGCAAAAGGCCGTGATTTACCTGAATTAAAAGCGCGTTGCCGCGTAGAAACGCATCGCCCAGTGAAGCAGCAAAAAGGTGAGTTTAAAAACTTCCCTGAGAATTTTACTTTTGAGGTTTCACATAAAGTTACGGGTGTTGTTGTGAAACAATATCAGGCTTTGGTACCTACAAAAGCTTTTGCTGAAATTGAAGCTAAAGATGACTCAGGCGTTGTTATTCAGACTTTTAATGATCAGGCTGAAGCCATTAAGCAGCATCGGGAAGGGATTATCCGTCTGGTCCATATGCAGCTTGGCGACTTGGTTCGCCAGTTGAAAAAGCAGATTTCAAAACCGCTTGCTTTGGCATATTCACCTTTGGGTGATAAAGCTAAGCTTGAGCAGATATTGGTCTATGCAACGTTGCAAATGGCAATTACAACTTTGCCAATTAATGCAGATGAATTTAATAAACTACTCGAGCAAGTCAAAAAGCAATTTTTGAGTCATGGTCAGCAAGCACTTGAGCAACTAAGTGATATTTATATTCAATGGCAGCAAATTCGCCGTCAGCTTTTAGTGCTTGACCGAGACATATTTGGCCGTAGCGTTGATGATATTGAAGATCAGCTAGATTTAATGTCACTTAGCAATTTTGTTTACCGCCAACCGGTCGATCTTTGGCAGGAATATCCGCGATATTTAAAAGCGCTGCTATTGCGTTTAGATCGATTGCCAAATAATCTACAGCGAGATCATGCCGCTATTGATGATGTCGATCCATGGATGGACAAGGTATTTAAATTCAAAAACAATCCCAAAATCAAAGAATTGTATTTGATGTTGGAAGAATTCCGCATTTCTTTATTTTCTCAACCGATGAAAACTAAGATGCCTATTTCGCCAACTCGACTGCAAAAGTTATGGGATCGTTTGGGAATCAGTTAAGATAGATCGGGGTCTGTTTATGTTGTTGTTTAGCCTACAACGCAATTTATAAATGAAAGATTAACAGACCCTATTCATTTTTTTAGGAGTTTTACATGGGCATTCGTATCACAGGTACTGGGTTATTTCACCCAATAGAAATCATTTCTAATGAAGAACTGGCCGACAGTTTAAATGCTTATGTGGAACAATATAACCAAGAGAATGCAGAGAAAATTGCAGCAGGTGAGCTAGAAGAGTTACGTGGTTCTAGTGCTGAATTTATTGAAAAAGCGTCTGGTATTAAGCGCCGTTACGTGATTGAGAAATCAGGTATTCTCGATCCAAATCGTTTGCGTCCTCGTTTGTCTGAACGTTCAAATGATGAACTTTCACTTCAAGCAGAGTGGGGTGTTATTGCTGCGAAACAGGCAATGGAAAATGCAGGCGTAACTGCTGAAGATATCGATGTTGTAATTTTGGCATGTTCAAACATGCAGCGTGCTTATCCAGCTGTAGCGATTGAAATTCAGTCGGCACTCGGTATTCAAGGGTATGCCTATGACATGAACGTTGCATGTTCAGCTGCTACTTTTGGTTTGAAACAAGCAGCTGATGCAATTCGTTCTGGTGCTCGCCGTGTTTTATTGGTGAATGTCGAGATTACATCTGGTCACCTAGACTACCGTAACCGTGATTGTCACTTCATTTTTGGTGATGTTGCAACGGCTTCTATTATTGAAGAAACCACGACTAAAACTGGTTTTGAAATTTTAGATATTCATTTATTTACTCAATTTTCAAACAATATTCGCAATAACTTTGGTTTCTTAAACCGTAGTGAAGATGCAGTAGTTGATGACAAGTTATTCCGTCAAGATGGCCGCAAAGTCTTTAAAGATGTTTGTCCGCTCGTAGCAAAAATCATTAATGCACAGTTGGAAAAAATGCAGTTAACTGCAAACGATATTAAGCGCTTCTGGTTACATCAAGCCAATGCCAACATGAATGAACTAATCTTGAAATATGTGGCTGGTAAAGAGGCAGATCTAAGCCGTGCCCCAATTATTCTCGATGAGTTTGCCAATACCTCTTCAGCAGGTGTGATTATTGCTTTACATCGTACAGGCCATGAAGTAGATAATGGCGAGTATGGCGTGATTTCATCTTTCGGTGCCGGTTATTCAGTAGGTTCGATTGTTGTACAAAAGCATGTTGCTTAAGCTACAAGATTAATTAAAAAACGCTCGTAAGAGCGTTTTTTTATAGTTCGAAAATAATAAAACGGACTAAAATTAGCCCGCTTCAATTGAATCAAAAGTTATTAAAACTTTTTGGTGTAGTTTACAAACAGGCGATCTTCACCAAAGTCATTGCCATGTTTAACGTTGTAATCAATCCGAATGTATTGCAGAGCAACGCCTTTTAAGAATGGCTGTTGAAATGCATAGTTTAAAATCACATTCGACTCGGTTTCATGGTTTTTCTCACCATTGGCTGCTTTAAAGTCATGTCCGTAAACATATTTCACCATCGCATTTAGGCCCGGTACATAGTCTTTAAAGTCGTAGCCGTACATCACATGGTAAGACTTTTCATCTTCTTTAAAGAATCCAGTAGCATTCCAGTTGATGAAATAAGTTTCTGGTAAAAAACCGTCCGGTAAGGGGTAAGCCGATTCACCCATAATCTGTTGGTACCCCAAACCAAAGGTATGATTTTTTACTTTAAGCGTTTCCAACACTCCAATATTTTGTGCATCAATATTAAAAGTATTGCCGTCATCTTTTGCATTAAAGTATTTAAACTTAGAGGTCAGAGCGAAATTAGGTTGTTTCCAATTATGCTCAAGCCCCACATAGTGTTTATTGTAGAGGTCTTCTAAATTGCCAAAGTAGTATTCGCCCTTTAAAGACGGCGTAAATTGATATCGCAGGTCAATATAATTTAAGCCATCAGATTCTTTGGTAATTCCATTTGCCGTAAACGAAAACTTTTTAAAGTCTTCCTCATTTCGTGGCGACACTTTTTCAACTCGACCAATTTCAGCATAAAGCTGATCTGAAAGTTGCGACTTAAGATTAGTTCCCCAATAAGAGGCAAGCAATTGTCGGCTAGCATCGACAGCCGTTACAGGTAAGTCTAGCCAGAGTTCACCGACACTTAAAAGGGTTTTGTCATAGCCCAGTTTTAAAGTGGCGCCGTATTTTAAAAAGTCGGATGCTTGTGACTGAGTTTCTTTATTAAAAGGCAAAACTGTGTCAGCAACATGTTTGTCTGAACTTAAGCGCACGGCGTATTGAACAGAAGCATCTGCACCAATGGTAATCGGCTTGTCGGCAATTTGCAGTGGAGTGTCATGCATTTTTGATTTATAAAATAATGACGCTGCCTGAGACCAGCTGCCCGTATCTTTGAGCGCATCATTATCAAAATTACGGTTGATATAAGCATTTTTTAGCGTGAATTTCCATTCATCTTCGGGCTGCTGATTTGGATTTGCAGCGAATGAAGTGCCACACATCAACACTAAGGTCGCGAAAGTTAAAGCACGTGGCTTAAAGTGGTGTAATAATTCCATAATCCATTTCCAAAAAGATGCGCCAGTCCTCGGCGCATGTATTTTTACTGCTGGGTAAGCGTGTTTTGAGGGTTAAAAGTTGATGGCGTTTGTGCGGCAACAGAGGCTTTTAGATTGACCATAAATATTGCAAGTGCAGCAATCACACCCGGAATTGCAATCGCTAAGAAATTCATTTGGTGAGGAAGCTCAAGTGTGAGTAGGGCTCCTGTTAAAACTGGTCCGATAATCGCACCAATACGGCCAATTCCAGATGCCCAGCCCATGCCTGTTGAACGAAGTGCCGTCGGATAGAACTGCGCAACAAAAGTATAGAGTAAGATTTGCGAACCAATTGTGGCAGCACCAGCAATCGCAATCAGGCTATATAAAATAATTTGCGGACTATTAATACCAAGCAGAATTAAAGCTGCTGATCCCACAATAAACATGATCGTAATAACAGGTTTTAAATGAAATCTGTCTGCTAAAGCACCGCCACCAATTGCACCGACCATGCCACCAATATTAAGTGCAAAGAGGAATAACATGCTCGCACCTAATGAGTAGCCCGCTTGCAGCATGAGTTTAGGTAACCAGCTTCCTAAGGCATACACCATGAGTAAACACATAAAGAAAGCAATCCAGAACATAAATGTGCTGAAGGTACGGCCTTGTTGGAAAAGCGCACGGACAGGTGCATCTGTTGTGGTACTTTCGTTTAACACCAGTTGTGTATTGGCGTTTACCTGCGTTTGAGGCGCAATTTTACAAACAATACTTTTTGCCTGCTCGCTATGGTTCGATTTCACTAAAAAGGTGAGAGACTCAGGTAAGAATTTCCAAATGAGTGGGAGCAATAACAGGGGAATACCTGCAATTAAAAACATGATTTGCCAGCCCATATCTTTAACGAGCCATGCGCCGAGTAGAGCAGATGTCATGCCACCAATTGCGTAGCCACTAAACATAATTGCAACTAATGTACTGCGGATTTTTTTGGGTGCGTATTCGGTCATAAGCGCAACGACGTTTGGCATAACGCCACCAATTCCAAGACCTGCAATAAAGCGTAAAATAGCAAACTCAGTTGGTCCTTTGGCAAAGGCACCAATAAAGGTAAATCCACTAAATAAGGTGACACAAATCAGGATGGTTTTTTTACGCCCTAATTTGTCTGAAAGTGTGCCGAAAATCATGGCACCAAACATCATCCCGAATAGAGCAGCACTGGCGAGTAAACCAGCTTCTACCGCAGTTAATGACCATTGTTGCATTAACAGAGGAAGAGCAACCCCGTAAATAACTAAATCATATCCATCAAAAATAATAATAAGTAAGCACCAGATTAAAACTTTCCAATGAAAAGATGTGAAACTGGCTTTATCAATTAACTCATTAATATTAACCTTGCTCGTATCCATTTTCTTCACCTCCAATTTGTGAAGCATCGCGTTATTTTTTAATAAACTATTTTGTTATTGGATTAGAGTCAAAAACCTAATTGATATATCTTTATGTCTTTAAGGTATTGTGTTTTTATTGGTTTAATTGTTTGAAAAATATGTATTTATTTTTATTGGTTTAGCTTTCTTTATTGTGTCTTTAAAATAGGGTTAAATATTGTATTATGAGAATTTTAAGGATTTTCGAGATGTTTTTTAATAGATTTTATTGATGAAAATCACAGCTAAAAATATAGCTAAATTTATATTATGAGTTGAAGTGAAAATATAAAAACAAAATACTAAAGTCTATTATTTAATTATTTTTGAACTTGATCTAAAAATGAAATTTAATCTATATTAAATAAAAAACGCCAAATCAGAATTAGCAAATTATTTGCATTTTGATTTGGCGATTGAGGTTTTATTTTAGCTGGGGGATTTAGATAAAAAACTTAATTTGTGATGGGGGCTGATCGTGGTGTAAGAATGAAATGGGCGATTACACCAATACAAATACCCCAAAAAACTGAGCTTAATCCAAGGAAATGCATGCCTGATGCTGTCGCTAAAAAGGTAATAAGTGCGGCATCACGTTGATTGTCATTTTTCATGGCAACAGAAATATTGGTGGCAATGGCACCTAACAAAGCTAAACCAGCCAGTGCTGCAACCAACTCTTTAGGAAGTAAGCTAAATAGCATGACAATACTGCCAGCAAATAAGCCTCCTAAAATATAAAAAATTCCGTTGGCGATGCCCGCGATATATCGTTTTTCTTTCAGTTCATGTGCATCTTTGCCCATACATAAAGCAGCGGTAATTGAGGCAAGCACAATCGTAATACCACCGACGCAAGCAACAGCTAAAGAGGCAATACTGGTGACAGTAATAATGGGTTTAGCTGGAGTGTCGTAACCGCTGAGTTTCATAATTGCCATACCCGGTAAAAATTGGCCGGTTAGGCTGACTAAAATGAGAGGAACAGCGAGGTTGAGCGTTGAGTTCCATGTCCATTCTGGGCTAATCCATTGCGGGATCGCTAAACTAAAACTCACATCAACCGGATTCATTTTGCCTAAAATGAGGCTTAATAAAACTCCGGCAGCTAACACCCAAATCATGGTGTAGCGCGGCATTAAACGTTTGGCAATTAAAAAGACAATAAGCATGCTAAAGACAATAAAAGGCATGCTATCAGACGCAGTAAATAGACCAATACCAAATTGAAAAAGAATACCAGCCATCATGCCCGCAGCGACATCTTGCGGAATCCACTTCAGTAACTTGTCGAAGTAACCTGTAACGCCAATTAAAAAAATAACGATGGCAGAAGTAATATAGGCGGCTACCGCTTCATTCAACGAGACATTGGGAAATAGGGTAACTAATAGGGCAGTGCCTGGTGCAGACCATGCGGTTATGACAGGCGTTTTATATTTAATTGAAAGATAAATACCTGAAACGGCGGCACCAATTGAAATTCCCCAAATCCATGACACCATCATATCGGTTGAGACATGGGCACGCTGAGCAGCTTGGAAAAAAATAATCAGTGGGCCTGAGTAAGAAATTAAAACTGCAAGAAAGCCAGCAACTGTTGCTGATATGGACCAGTCATTTTTTAATGTCTTGAACAGGGTTGCCATTGTTTGATTGCCTCCATGCAAATCATATTATTTACCCAATCATGTAAAAAGATCAGGGTTAACCCTGATCTCCACCTCCGACCGAAATAACCGATCCAGTCATATAGGATGCGTCATCTGATGCAAGAAATAAAATTGCATTCACTTGTTCTTGAATTGTGCCATAACGGCCCATAAATGTTCGATCTATTGTTTGATCAACCACTTGCTGCATCCAGTCTTTTTCATTTTGACTTAACGGATTGGCGTTACGTGGCACTTTACGAGGTGGTGCTTCGGTTCCACCAGTCGCAACGGCATTGACTCGGATCCCATCTTTAGCATGTTCAAAAGCAAGTGATGCTGTTAGAGCATTTACACCGCCCTTAGATGCAGAATAGGGAATACGATTAATACCACGGGTTGCAATTGAAGATACATTTACAATAACCCCCGATTGTTGCTTAATCATGGCAGGTAACACAGCGCGGCAACACCATAACGTTGGAAATAACGAGCGATTCACTTCCTTAATGATCTCTTCTTCAGAAAACTCTTCAAAAGGTTTCATCCAGATTGCGCCACCTACGTTATTAATCAGGATATCTACCCGACCATAGTGTTCAATGGCTTTTGCAACAACCGCTTGCGCACCTGTATAGGTTTCAAGGTCAGCATTAATCGTAACAGCATCACCGCCTGCACTCTGAATTTCTTTAAGAACTTCATCAACATATTCAGAGCGGTCAGCCATGATGACTTGTCCGCCTTCAGCCGCGATTTGTAAAGCTACGCCACGACCAATGCCTTGAGCACTACCCGTAACAATCACGACTTTATTAGTAAATCTTTGACGGTTTGACATAGATAGCTTCTCCACCTTGAGTTAGTTTGCAGAGAATTTTTCAAACAAGAAACTAGCAGGTTTGATATTTTCAGTTTCTAACCAGCCACGAACAGCTTCTACCATTGGCACCGGTCCACATAGATAAACATCGACATCGCCATCGTTTAACCATTCACTTTCAATATGACCAGTGACATAGCCTTTGCGTTCATGCTGACTTTCAGGACTTGCAACCACAGTTCGGTATTCGAACCACGGGAATTTCGCCTGCAATTCATTAAGTTTTTCTAGAGCAACCAAATCAAAGTCATTGGTGACACCAAAGACTAAACGAACAGGCTGTTCTGAACCTTTTTCTTCAAGCACTTGTAACATCGACATAAATGGGGCAATGCCGGTACCGCCAGCGAGCATCAGCACTGGGCGAGCTACATTACGTAAATAGAAGCTACCGAATGGACCAGTAAAAGTCATTTTGTCGCCAGCTTGGGCATTCTTACTTAAAAACTCACTCATTTTGCCGTTCGGCACGTTGCGGACCACAAAGCCCGTTAAGCGATTGCCCGGTTTTGAGCTAAATGAATATGAACGTGTTTCGCCAGTTTCAGGAATTGCAACATTCACATATTGACCTGCAAGGAAATGAATATCCGGTTGACCTTCATCAAGTTGGATATCAAATGTGATGGTTGAATCTGATAATTTTTCAACGCGGGCTAATGTGCCTTGGAAGCTATGAATTGCAGTTTTGCAAACATCTGACGAGGCTTGAATTTGAAATACCGCATCTGAAGTTGGACGACATTGGCAAGCAAGAATATAGCCTTGCTCAGCTTCTTCAGGGGTTAACGCATCTTCAATATAGGTTTCTTCTGGCATGTCATAACTACCGGACTCGCAAAATGCGCGGCAAGTTCCACATGCTCCATCACGGCAATCCAAAGGAATATTAATTTTTTGGCGATAGGCTGCGTCAGATAGGGTTTCGCCCTGAGCTACGTTAATGAAACGTGTAACACCATCTTCAAATTGAAGTGCAACATTGTGGTTTGACATGGCATGTATCCTACAAAATATTTGAAACTTTTGCCCTCAGCCAACCATCCGTTTAACTGAGGGGGTATGTCTTAAAGGTGGTAAATATCAATAACCTGATTGATGTAGTCATTTTTCAAAACGACATACTTGCTCAAAATTTTTGGTTGATCACCTGAAAAATCGATCACATAACGTGACATACCGAAATAGCTGTAATTTGTCTTGTAACGGAAACTCAAAGTATTCCAGTTAAAGCGAACAGTGACTTTGTCTCCGTCGCGCTCAACAACTTCAACGTTGGCAATATTGTGGCTTGTGCGTGTGTCTGGCATGGTTGCAGATGAGCGCTCGGTTTTAATACGAAACACACGATCTTCTAAACCTTGACGGTCTGGATAATAAATAAGTGAAATTTCAGATTGCGGATCTTCAGTTAATCTATCGTCATCGTCCCAAGCTGGCATCCAGAAAGAAGCTTCGGGTGCATAGCATTCAAGCCAGTCTTCCCATTGTTCATCATCTAAAAAACGAGCTTCACGATAGAGAAATTGAGCAATATTTTCTAAAGTTGCTTTGTCTTGAGTGCTCATGCTGTTTCTCCCTGATCAGCAATTTCTTTCTCTGATGCAATCGCGTGTTTCATGGTCTGTAACCAATATTGATGTTGGGCAAGATAAAGACCTTCATCTTCAGTTTTAATCCCACTTAACATGGGTTTTAAACCAATTTCATTTGCTGCCTCGTCTGGTCCATAAATCCAGTGTTTTGAACCACGGCACATGTCATTCCATTCAAGGGCAATCCCTGCGTAGCCTGCCTGACAAGCACGGAATTCTTCTAAATCGTCTGGTGTTGCCATGCCTGATGCATTAAAGAAATCTTCATATTGACGGATACGACGTGCACGAGCTTCAGGTGCTTCACCTTTAGGTGCGATACAGTAAATGGTAACTTCGGTTCTATTGACAGAAAGTGGGCGAAGTACACGAATTTGCGAACCGAACTGATCCATCAAATAAACGTTTGGATAGAGACACAGGTTACGTGAACGCTCAATCATCCATTTCGACATCGCTTCACCGTATTTTTCGGTGTATTCGTCTGCTTTCGGGAAGTTTGGACGGTCTTCGGGGTTTGCCCATTGTGTCCAAAGCAACATGTGGCCATTTTCAAAGCCATATGAACCACCGCCTTGTTTGCCCCAAGAACCTGCACTCATCGCACGGATGTTATCGGCAGCTTGAGTTTCTTTACGGTGTTGAGTCGTTGCTGCGTAGTTCCAGTGCACAGCAGAAACATGGTAACCATCGGCACCATTTTCAGCGGTGAGTTTCCAGTTACCTTCATAGGTATAGGTAGATGAGCCGCGTAAAACTTCGAGACCATGTTCAGACTGGTCAACAATCATGTCGATGATTTTGCTGGTTTCACCTAAAAATTCTTCAAGTGAAGGAACATCTGGATTTAAGCTACCAAATAAGAAGCCTTTGTAGCTCTCAAAACGAGTCACTTTTTTAAGGTCGTGTGAACCTTCTTGGTTAAAGCAGTCCGAGTAACCAGCTTCGCTTGGATCTTTAACCTTGAGTAATTTACCTGAGTTGTTAAACGTCCAGCCGTGGAAAGGGCAGGTATATGTTGCTTTGTTACCACGCTTGTGACGGCAAAGTTGTGCTCCGCGGTGTGAACACGCATTGATCATGGCATTGAGTTCGCCGTTACGGTTGCGGGCAATAATGACCGGCTGACGACCAATGTGAGTGGTGTAGTAGTCATTATTGTTTGGAATTTGGCTTTCGTGCGCTAAGTAAACCCAATTACCTTCGAAGATATATTTCATTTCGAGGTCAAATAGGGCTTCGTCAGTAAACACTGAGCGATGAAGTTTAAATTCACCTGTATCGATATTATCTACAAGTAATTCATCAATACGGTCAAGATGGCTAGTATTGATTACAGGAATACGTGGCATGTCCGTTCTCCGACTTTCCAAAAGTGTGGAAGTCACCAAGGCCTTAGCTACGATCTACAAGGTCTTGATATCCTAATATTGTCAATGAAGCGCATGAGTGCGCTGGGTGTTTAACCGTGAATTGATGAAGATGAATAGCTTGAAGATGGGCAAGAGGGCTTTTTTCACAAAGCCATTCATCACTTCATCGGTTTGTTGCTTGTATATACCTTAAAAGAATGGTTAAACTGTGTCTAAGACTGAATTTGCATTTTTTTATATCTTAAAGGTATGGAAGCCTTATGGAACTAAGACATTTACGGTATTTTGTGGCTGTTGTTGAAGAACAGAGCTTTACAAAAGCCGCGGAAAAACTATTTATTGCTCAACCACCTTTGAGTCGACAGATTCAAAATTTGGAAAGTGAGCTTGGAATTCAACTGTTTGAGCGTGGAAGCCGTCCTTTACAGACAACACCAGCCGGACATTTCTTTTATCAGCATGCCCTTAAACTTTTGTCGAATGCTGAAGAAATAAAAAGTATGACCAAACGTATTGGTCTGATCGAACGTAGTGTGACGATTGGTTTTGTCGGGTCTTTACTCTATGGTTTACTGCCTCGAATCATTTATTTATTTCGGCAACAACAACCTCATTTGAATATTCAATTGATGGAGTTAAGTACGACCGAGCAACTACAGGCATTAAAAGAAGGACGTATTGATGTTGGTTTTGGACGTCTAAGAATTAGTGATCCTGCGGTGAGACGTATTTTGCTGCGTAAAGAACGCTTGGTGGTTGCTGCGCATACGAGTCATCCCATTGCTCAGCGTACCGAAGGGGTATATCTGGCCGATCTCATTGATGAAAAGATGTTTATGTATCCCACTTCGCCGAAACCTAATTTTTCGACTCAGCTTTTGAATATTTTTGCCGAGCATAGTTTGGTTCCAAAAAATATGCATGAAATACGGGAAATTCAACTGGCTTTGGGCTTGGTGGCAGCGGGTGAAGGTTTGTGTATTATTCCTGCCAGTGCCGATACCATTCGTTTTCCTCATTTAAATTACATTCCGATTTTAGATAACGGCGCAGTCAGTCCGATTTTCATTACGGCACGCGCAATGGACCGAAGTGAAGACTTACAGCTTTTATTTGATTGTATTTATCAGGTTTACGATTTAGAAGGTATTCCATATAAACGTACTGTTTTTACACTCGATCAGAATCCGATAGATGATTCAGACGGTATCGACTTTTAAATAAAGCAGGGCATAGCCTCAAAGGTTGAAGCTATGCGTTAAATGGTTCTAGAAAGCCCAAATCAGTTTTAGCCAGCTGGTGTGGCCTTCGGGACGATATTCGACTTCGGTTTCTTTTAAAAATTTGGCTTCAATAGACCAGTTTTTATCGGCATATTGAATGCCTGGACCAATTGCAAAAGCCTGTCCTTTAAAACCAATGTCACTTCCGTTTACTTTGTCATCTGTAGTTTGTTTAAAAGCATAGCCTTCAACTGCAACTTTGAGTTTTGGGTTAATGCGGTAACCTAAGCTATAGTCACCCGCAATGTATTGTCCAGACTGGTAGTCGGTTGCATCGTTACGTGTATTCCAGCTATAAGACAGTTTAGTTGAAAGATCTAAGCCTGCCGCGTTGGCATAACTATAGGCAATAATCGGTCGAATGGTGTGATAGTTTTTCCCAAGATTGGCTTCCACTGGATGTGTCGTACTTGGAGTGTCATATTCACCTGTCCCGAGCACGGTTTCAAGGGCTGCAATCCAGTGATGATTTCCTTGATGCCAGCCAAGCATACCACCCAAAATTAAGTCTCCGAGACCTTGGTTTGAGTCAGCCATTCCATTGACTTTAAGGCGTAGATCAACCAATGGTTGGGCTGCATAAAACCCGAGTTGTCCATCCATAATTTTTTGATCGGTCATCCAGACCAACCGCGGAACCATGGCGTTGACATCAACATGGAACTGGTCGGGACCATTTTGAAACTCTGATGCATGATAATTTTGATAATAACTGATTAAGTAGACACCAGCAGGTGGCAGAGCGCCTGCCATCATACCTTCTGCACCCAAAGCAAAAGAGTCTGAGCCATTTTCTGTCGCAAATGCAGATTGAACGTAAAGAGCAGTGAGCACACCACATATGATTGCAGAGATTTTGTTATTCATAGAATGTCCTATTCTGTGTTGTTTCGCATGTCACTAAAAAACGTTATTCCTTAACGATCTTTAAAAACTTGAGTCTGTTTAACCTCTAAATTTGAGATGCAGAACTCCTGTGAGCCTTGTATTTGCTTTCTAAATTACAAATACAAAGCTCATTTGAAAAAGCAGAGTGCTTAAAGGTTTATCTTCAAATATGTTTGAATAAAGCTGAACGTGACTGTCCAGTAGCACCATCGGCTGCACTTAAGAAACGTTCAGTATGAATGTCTCGTTCGAATAAGCGACTTTGCATGAGCGTTGAAATTGCCGAGTCAATCATGATTGGTGGGCCGCACAAATACGCTTTGTGTCCACCACATCGATTTTCAAAGTAATCGGCAACAGCCTCGTGCACAAATCCGGTAAATCCAGTCCATTGGTCTTCTGCTTTTGGTGCATTCAGGGCAGGGATATAACGGAAGTTTGGATAGTCTTTTACGAGTTGTTCAAACAATTCTCGGTTATATAGCTCTGCTAAGTCCCGTGCTCCTTGGAACAGGTAAATTGTGCGGGCATCTCCAGACTCAAGCAAATCTAAAATCATCGATTGTGGACTTGAAAGACCTGACCCACCTGCAATAAAAATGGCATTTTGATCATCTGACTTGCGTACAAAAAATTGACCATAAGGGCCTGAAATATCAAGCGAATCACCTGGGGCAAGCTGTTCATGTACATAAGTCGTCGCTGCACCGCCTTCAACTTTACGAATATGCAGCTCAACAATGCCCACTTCACTTGGTGAATTGGCAATTGAAAATGCCCGTGTTCCTTCAATATCTGGAAATTGGACATTGATATATTGGCCAGCTTGGAACTCGATTGGGCGATCTAGTTGTAGACGAATACCTTTAATGGTTGGTGATAGATCTTTTATTTCAATTACGGTCGCTTGATAGTCTTGAACTAAATGACCTAAGAAATCTGGGTCTTCATCGACATCGGCTTCAATAACCATGTCGGACTGTGGTTTGCAGCAGCAGGCAAGCACCTTATTTTCATCGCGTTCGATATCCATGAGCGCAAATGGTGAAGCTTCACCAACATCATAAAAACCGTCGGTGACTTGAACCTTGCATGTCCCACAAGTGCCATGACCACAGGCAAAGGGTAACCAAACGCCTTGGCGTAAAGCTGCATCTAAAATGGTCTGATCTTCTTCTACTTCAATCGTTGTTCCGATCGGTTCAATGGTGACTTGATAACTCATGACACACCTCCGAATTAAACGTAGCTATCGTTATAGCCATTTAATTCTGGCGTAACGAAACGAAGTAATGACTTATGACCAAAACCAAGCTCTGCCAAAGTTTTTGTACTCTCAGGACTGATTATTTGACCATCTAAGCTGTATTGCACTTTTGACCAATCAATTTTGGCAAAATCTGGATGTTGGGCAAAACCACCTGTAATTTGTTGCTCAATCAACTGTTCAAGAGTTTGTTGAGGCGAGGCAAGCATGGCATGTGCCGAGCAAAAAAGGGTGTGATGATCCCAACCCACATAAAGTAAGAATTGATCGCCATAATTTTTTTGTAGATCAAGCGGTTCAAATTGATAGTTGTTGTGTATCGCGCGAACAGTCATGTTCAATCTCCTTATTTCCGATCAGGCAGCTTGATGACTGCCTGAACAATTCCTTGTGCTTAAGCTGCGTTGCCTTTCCATTTTTTCCAGCGCTGTTGGTCTGGGGAACCTTCAATATCCAGATTGTCGGCACCGACATTCATGCGGTAATAATCGCGGAGCATAGTTTCGAGGTCACCGCCACCACAGTTGCCTTGCAAAATTTGATTTACAGGTAGCCATGCTTGTATATATTTCTCAGGCTCGCGCTCGAAAATGTCATGACAGCCATCTGAACAGGTGTGGTAGCGTTCGCCTTGGTAAATGCTATGGCGATAACTAAACTGAGTCGGGTCATCACCCATTTCAGTAAAGGTCATTGGAATCTGACAAACCTGACAAAGCTGTGGTAAACCTGCGCTGTAGAAGCGTTTACCTTCAGCTTCCATTTTGCGAGCCAACTCCCATTTTGGACGGTAGTATTTATCGAAAGTGTCTGGATATTTAGCAGATAACCAATCCATTTCTTCATCGGTTGGAATCCATGTATGGAAACCGGCCGCATGACCAAAGTTGTAAAAAATCCACCATGCTTGATGTGAAACATGCTCTTTTTCTTTCACAATCACATCGCTATATTTCGGCATACGAATGCCATAACGACTTAAATCTTTAAATAGCGCACCGCCTGCTTGTTCAAAATAAACTTCCCAAGCTTCTTTCCAAGACATCACTTTGTTTGGCAGCATGTAATCCATCATCATGCCCACAATTGAAAGCAAACGAGTTCCGCGCCAGAACCATTTATCAATCCATTCCTGCACAATCGGCACGTTGTCTTCATGTTGTTCGAGCAAGAATTTTACGATTTCCAGACCAAGCGTCATGTGGCGCGCTTCATCAGACTGTGCACTAAAACCAAAGGTTACGGTTGCCATATCGCCGTTATAAGCTGCACCCGACATAAACGGTACAAACAGCAAATTGGTAAGTACATATTCAAAAGCAAAACTAATCGCTAATAAAAACTCGAAAGGGCCAGCAGAACGGGCATCTTCAAAAAATGATTTAGGTACAGATAAATACCAAACGCGGTCATGCATATGCGCCCAGTCCTGAAAACCATCAAAGAACTTGTTGTAATGGCTCATGGCATGAATTTGAGTCTGTACATGACGCAGCTCATCAATCGACTGCATCTGAGAAGCAATACGTGCTCCAATACCACTAAACTGGCGGCCTACATGTGCATAGCCTTGATAAGCCTGATATTCAAGTGGAGTCACCGCCGTTAAAAAGAGTTTGATGGCATTTAAGTAACGTTCATTGCTGACATTCATCTGACCATTGTTTTGAGCAAAAGCATCAAAAATGGCATAAAGTTTTTTCTCTTTTTCTGCCTGATATTTCCAGTAAGAATCCATGGTTAAACGGAATGGATCTTCCCATTTAGACCAGTCAGTAATTTTGATACCTTCAAACTCTTCATAAGGGAATGCTTCTTTACGGTCTGCATAAGAAAAGTCCCAGTCCAGATCACGGGTTAATGCGCGGTAACGATCTTTAGCATTTAATTTTTTGCTGGTTTCTTTAGTTTGAGTTGTCATGATTGATCATCCTTAAATCTTTGTTAAACAACGTCTATGTTGTGATTAATTCCAATGAAGGCGGAAAGTATCGTCATCTTCTTCGACGTTGCCGCCCAGCGTAATCATGTTGAGTTGTAATGATTGGATGTCCCAATCTTGGCCTAGTTTCTCAGAGACGGTTTCAGCTTTAATCACCAAATCAGTTTCACTTTCAATTCGAATCATGGCGGGTAAATACTGAATTGAAGCTTCAGGGTTATCTTCTTCAATCGCTTCGATGATGTAGCGTGAAGTATCGTTGTCTTGTAATGCGAGATAGACTTTAGACATGTTGCTTCTCCTTAAGCATTTGCAAGTTCTGGTTGTAGGCCGAGTTTTTTTGCACGTTCAATAACGGCTTGTTCTGCTTGATCGACTGCATGTGCTGTTAAGGCTGCTGTTGCCCACGGTGTAAAAGCTGCTTTTACTTGAGCTAAAGATTGGGTGAACCATTCATTTAATAGCTGTTTGTTATGATCGGATTCTGCTGCGGCAGTTTTAATGACGGTGTCTGACCACTTACGTAAATCACCTAAAGTATCTTTCATAAACTCAGTCAGCATGGCTAAGTCGCGAGCATTTTGACTCACTAACCACTGATCAAACTGTTGATAGACAAGCTCTGTCACAAATCCGTCAATCACAAGGTTCTGTAATAAGAAAAGTTTGAAGTAGTCTTGCTCTATGAGGCTTTCTTCACACAGACGGCGTAAACCTTGCCATGCAGGATTCTGCATCCAAGCCTGTTTTGCCTGTTGTAATGAATCGCCGCTATTACCATCTAAAGCTAAACCAATCCGTGAGATGTACTGCGCAATTCCTAAATGATCCATCGCGGCATAAATACAAGCTTGGGTAAGCACGGTGCCATAACCATAGGCACTCCCAGACATCATGTGTAAGTTTGCAGTTTGTTCAACATGGCGAAATGGTAATAGGCATTCAATGACCTTGGCTTTGACTTCGTCAGACAAATGTTCTGCAAGCTGACGTTTTTCAAAAAAAGCAAAATTACTTTCGGCAGTGTCTTGTAAACGTGCACGGTGTTGAACGTAAGTTCCATAATAGAATTGACGTGGATCTTTAAATGCATACCAATCTTGCATTTGCAGGGCAGTATGGGTTTTGTCATTTAAAGTCTTTTCAGGTTTCCACAAAGGACGATAGTGGAAGTTAGTTTCTGCCTGTACATCGAAACTTACTTCTTGATATCGAGTTGCTGGCTTACTACCAAATCGTCTTTCGATATAGGCGTAGTTCTGGCGGATAGGTTCGACATTTGACGTTTTGATTTCTAAAGTCATGGCTTTATCTCCTTATATTTTTACATCTGATCATCGTGATCGTTGCTATTACGTTGCGTGCCGACTAAGGTTGCTTCAGTGCCATAGCGCCATTTTTCTTCCTGAGCATCATTAAAAGCTTGTTGCTCTTGGGTCATTTCAACCACTTGATTGGTCTTACAAAAATCATTAAATGCATGTTTAGGCAAAACCAGTTCCACAAATAGACTTGGGTCGTGAATGGCAAAATCGAATTCGATAAACTCTGCGTTTAAGTCGCCAGTCACCCGAATATATTTGGTTAGTGCTTCGACTTGAGGTTGCGTCATGCTGTACTCCATCAAGACATGGTCTTGAAATTGATGAATGCTCCTTGCTCTCGCTATAAGCTTTACAAAAGCTATGCCAACTTTATTTTTATAATTAAAAACAATTGCTTAGTATTTTTATTAAAAGTGCAGCATTTTTAAAATTCACCATTTCATGAATTTTTTTGAATGGTGAAATAGAGATATTCATGATTTGATGAAGAGGGCCGTAGAAATTTCTTTTTAGATTGTTTGAGGCTTTAAATGGAGAGATTTAGAAATACTTTTTTAGTATGAAGTTATGTCTTTAAGGTACTAGGACATTTATCTGGTTCTTCGATAAGATGAGATAAAACCCAAATGTGTTTAATGGATTAAAACAGATCACTCATGGCTCGAGTAAAATACGATACAACGGGACGATACGCAGATCATCCGCAAGAAATTCATGATCTGCTGTCTAAACTGCAGTTTGATACTGCCCACGGCCAAATCTGGTTTGATGAATATCGGATGCTGCTTTTACACACCAGTATTATGGGATATTTGCGTAAAGATTTAGCGCACATGATTGGACTTGAACGAACCAAGCGTTTTTTTATTCGATTGGGGTATCAAGCTGGATTAAAAGATGCAGAAGTTACAACAAAAATGCGTCCCGATTTAAATGAACACGATGCTTTTATGGCAGGTCCACAAATGCATGCCATTCGTGGAATGGTTCAAGTACAGGCTAACCAACTCAATTTAAGCCACGATAAAAAACAGTTTTATGCCGATTTAAATTGGCTCAATTCCTTTGAAGCCGATGTGCATTTAGAACATTTTGGTCCAAGTGAGGAACCTGCGTGTTGGATGCTACTTGGCTATGCATGCGGATACAGCAGTTTTGCGACGGGCATGACCATTATTTATCAAGAAATAGAGTGTAAAGCTTGCGGCGATGAGCATTGCCGTATTATCGGTAAGCCTTTAGAAGAGTGGGAAAATGCAGATGAGCTGATTCAGTTCATGTCACCAGAACCCATGGAAAAAGAACTGATCGCGTTGCAGGCTGAACTTTTTGAACTAAAAAAATCAATTTATAGCGACAGTGAGGCCGATTACCAATTATTTAGTTCTGTGGGTAAGTCAGCTTCTTATAAACAGGTCTGTGCATTACTAACCAAAGCAGCAGGCTCGAAAGTTTCTATTTTGCTACAAGGCGAAACTGGCGTTGGTAAAGAAGCTTTTGCACGAGGGGTTCATGAAAATAGTCAAAGAAAAGACCAGCCTTTTATCGCGGTAAACTGTGCAGCGATTCCACCAGAGTTAATTGAGTCTGAATTATTCGGGGTAGAAAAAGGTGCTTATACAGGAGCGCATCAATCTCGCTTGGGCAAGTTTGAACGAGCCAATGGCGGTACTATTTTTTTAGATGAAGTGATTGAGCTTTCTCCTCGTGCACAAGCAGCACTATTACGCATTTTGCAAGAAGGTGAATTTGAGCGAGTAGGAGATTCACAAACGCGTATATTAGATGTCCGTGTAATTACAGCAACCAATGAAGACCTTGAGCAGGCTGTGAAAACAGGACGCTTTCGGGCAGATTTGTATTATCGTTTAAATATTTTCCCAGTGCAGATTCCACCTTTGCGAGAGCGCCGTGAAGATATTCCTTTACTGGTTGAACACTTTCTTCATCGCTTTGAAAAAATGTATGGTAAAACCATTCAGGGTGTAAGTGAAAAGACCAAAGTTTTTATGCAGCAATATGAGTGGCCGGGCAATATTCGTGAGTTGGAAAACTTATTAGAAAGGGCGGTTTTATTAACGGACGATCAGCAGTTGATTAAATTAAATGCCATTTTTCCACAGATCAAGTATGACCCAGAGCAGACTGTAGCTATTAAAACTGACTTTGACCAATTATTACAGCCAGAGTTTAATTTAGAAGAACACGAGAAGCAGTTAATTTTAACGGCTTTAAAAAAGGCAAATCATAATGTGTCTGAAGCGGCACGTTTATTAGGGCTAACTCGGGCAGCACTGGATTATCGAATTAAAAAATTTCAGCTTTGAGTCGATATCAACAAGCTCAAAAATAAAGGCCTAACTTTAAACGTTAGGCCTTATTCATTATTGCACTTTCGCTGGGAAGCCATCTTCTTTAAGTGCTTCGGTAATTTTATCGACGCTTTCACTGCTTTCAACAGTCACGATTTTGGTCGCTAAATCTACATCTACTTTTGCATTTGGGTCGATATCTTGAATCGTCGCAGTCACGCCACGAGCGCAGCCACCACAAGTCATATTTTCAATAAGTAGTTTCATGTTCATACTCCATCAAGAATGAGATGTTTGTTTGGATAACTCTGAGTCTAAACCTTGTCATGATTGTAAGGTCAATACTAAATTTTTAAAAAAATATGCTTGACCTTCCCATGATGGGAATCTGTATGCTCAATACAGAATATTAAATTTTGCAGATTTGCAGAGGTGTTTGATGGACTCAAAAAACACAAAATTGCCAGCATATAGTGAAACACTTTCAATCGAAGGCATGACGTGTGCCTCGTGTGTAGGCCGTGTCGAAAAAGCACTTAAGAAAGTTGAAAATGTAGAAATTGCCAACGTTAATTTGGCAACAGAAAAAGCTGTTGTTTATTCAAATCAACCGATTCAGCGCGAAGCACTGGTTAAAGCAGTTGAACGAGCAGGTTATGATGTTCCAAAAGCTGCACCAGTAGAGTTATCTATTGAGGGCATGACCTGTGCATCTTGTGTTGCACGTGTTGAAAAAGCCCTTAAAAAAGTAGACGGCGTTCAAGAAGCCACAGTCAACTTAGCAACAGAGCAGGCTTGGGTGCAGGCAGATGCATCAGTCAATGTCGAAGACTTAATTCGCGCTGTTAAAAAAGCAGGCTATGACGCGAAAGCATCTGAAAAAAATCAAGATGAGCAACTCGACAAAAAAGCGTCAGAGTTAGATCAGCTTAAAAAAGATTTAATCATTTCGATTGTGTTGGCCTTACCTGTGTTTATTTTGGAAATGGGTTCACATTTAATTCCAGCTTTTCACATGTGGATCATGGATACGATTGGTCAATACAATAGCTGGCTTTTACAGTTTGTTTTGACCACCTTAGTACTCGTTTTTCCTGGTCGCCGTTTTTACCAAAAAGGTATTCCGGCCTTATGGCGTTTAGCACCCGATATGAACTCACTGGTCGCTGTGGGAACCTTAGCTGCCTATAGCTTCTCGGTCGTGGCAACCTTTATGCCATACGTATTACCCCAAGGCACGGTCAATGTTTACTTTGAAGCGGCTGCCGTTATTGTCAGTTTAATTTTGCTTGGACGATATTTTGAAGCCAAAGCCAAAGGAAGAACCTCACAAGCTATTCAACATTTAGTAGGAATGCAGCCCAAAACAGCTCGTATTCAGCGTAACGGTCAAGTGGTGGAAGTTGCTGTTGCCGAAGTGGTCAGTGGAACTATTGTAGAAATTCGCCCGGGTGAACGTGTGCCAGTCGATGGTGAAGTAGTCGAAGGACATAGCTACATTGATGAATCTATGATTACGGGTGAGCCTGTCCCAGTTGAAAAAATAATGGGACAGCAGGTGGTGGGTGGTACGGTCAACCAAAACGGTACTTTAAACATTCGGGCAACCGCAGTGGGTAGCTCGTCTGTACTTTCACAAATTATTCGCATGGTTGAACAAGCCCAAGGTTCTAAACTTCCGATTCAGGGTTTGGTCGATAAAGTCACCATGTGGTTTGTACCGGCTGTCATGCTAATTGCTGTAATTACTTTCTTGGTCTGGTTTATTTTTGGGCCAGAGCCTGCGCTGACTTTTGGTTTGGTGAATGCTGTTGCAGTACTGATTATTGCGTGTCCTTGCGCGATGGGGCTTGCAACGCCAACTTCTATTATGGTCGGTACTGGACGTGGTGCTGAGTTAGGTGTCTTATTCCGTAAAGGTGAAGCTTTGCAGCTTTTACAAGAAGCGAAGGTCGTTGCCGTTGATAAAACGGGCACACTTACCGAGGGTAAACCGACACTGACAGACTTTAATGTGCAATCAGGTTTTGAACGTGAACAAGTGCTAACTTTAGTTGCTTCGGTCGAAGCTAAGTCTGAACATCCAATTGCCCTCGCGATTGTTCAAGCAGCAGAAAGCGAAGACCTAAACTTATTACCCGTAACAGCATTTAACTCGATTACAGGTTCAGGTATTGAGGCTGAAGTATCAGGTCAAAAAGTACAAATTGGCGCAGACCGTTATATGCATCAACTTGGTTTAGACACCAGCTCATTCCAAGCGATTGCTGCTCAATTAGGTGAAGAGGGCAAAACACCGCTTTATGTTGCCATTGACCAGCAACTTGCAGCAATTATTGCCGTGGCGGATCCAATTAAAGAAACAACCTATGCTGCGATTGAGGCCTTGCATCAATTAGGTCTCAAGGTTGCCATGATTACAGGAGACAACCGTCATACAGCGCAAGCGATTGCTAAAAAGCTGAACATTGATGAAGTTGTGGCAGAGGTTTTACCCGAAGGCAAAGTGGACACAGTTCGCCAACTACAAAAACAATATGGTCGATTGGCCTTTGTTGGTGATGGCATTAACGATGCACCAGCCTTGGCGCAAGCAGATGTCGGTTTAGCCATTGGTACGGGCACAGATGTTGCCATTGAAGCAGCCGATGTTGTGTTGATGTCAGGTAGTTTAAAAGGCGTACCGAACGCAATTGCATTAAGTAAAGCAACCATGCGAAACATACGTCAAAACCTGTTCTGGGCATTTGTATATAACGTTGCTCTTATTCCAATTGCAGCAGGTGCGCTATATCCAGCATTTGGTGTATTACTTTCACCTATGTTTGCAGCAGGCGCGATGGCACTTTCTTCGGTTTTTGTGTTAGGCAATGCATTACGCTTAAAACGTTTTCATGCGCCAGTAGAGTAAACGTGCTGAAAATCAACTTTTGGTTTAAGATCATGACAGCAGGTCTTAAACCAAATTTAATATTTGAGGTGTGAGATGAATATCGGTCAGGCATCCAAACATTCGGGCATTTCAGCGAAAATGATTCGCTATTATGAAGAAATCGGTTTACTTGAAGCAGCTCAGCGTTCTGCTTCTGGCTATCGCATTTATTCAGAAACAGACCTTAAAACTTTAAACTTTTTAAAGCATGCACGAGAGTTAGGTTTTTCATCTGAACAGATGAAAGAGCTTATTTCGCTTTGGAAAAATACAGACCGGCAGAGTGCAGAGGTGAAAGCCTTAACCGTAAAACACATTGCCGAATTAAAACAGAAAATTGCCCATCTCCAAGAAATGGTTAATATCTTGCAGGCTTCAGCCGATGATTGCTGCGGCAACCAGCAAGCTTCTTGTGCGATCTTAGATCACATTGAAAAAGGTGTGGGTGTAAGCTAAGTTTCATTAAAATAAAAAAGGGAAAATCATGGCTTATACAGCTTCTTGTCTATGTAATGGTATCCAACTACAAATTAATAGCGAATTAGAACCCATTATGGTTTGTCATTGCACACAGTGTCAAAAAGCCCAAGGTGCTGCTTTTGCTGCCATTACTCAAGTACAAAAAAGTGGCTTAAATATTGTGCAGGGTGAAAACCTTTTGCAGGCTTATTTTGCATCGCCTAATAAAAAGAGAGTGTTCTGTAAAACTTGTGGTTCACCGATCTGGAGTGAACGTCTAGATAAGCCTGAAGTAGTGCGTTTGAGGGTAGGACTCATTAATGAAGAAATATCGACATCTGTCATTTCTCATGCTTTTGTGTCTTCAAAAGTGAAATGGTATCCAATTTGCGATAGTGCTCGCCAATATCAAAATGGGGTAGAAAACCCTTAAATATTAAGGTTTGATCATGTTTTATTCATTTGTAAAAAAACGTGAACAAGACTAGCCATGAATAAATAATGTGCTATAACTGTACCTAAGGTAATCGTAATATCTCCTCGATCTACAGGGAAACTTGGGACAGGGCAAAAGATACGATAAGACCTTACTTATAGCTAGCAAAGAGCATGTAAGAGATGGATAGACACAAATCTTAGATTGCTCACCGTTGCAGAAAAGCCCGTGAAACGGGCTTTTTTAATGCCTGTAAAAAGCTATTTATTGGATGACCAAAATATAAATAAAATTTTTTATGAAGCCATTTTTTACCATTTGTTCTTAAGCAAATAAAAAGATGTAAAAATAATAAAAAATTTTAAACATACAGACTATTCTGTATTGCAATTTAATTTATTTATAGGTACATTTACTTAACGGTTTAAAGTTCAAGTTTAATAATGGACTCATGGTCGTTGTGGGAGATCTAAGAGCCTGCATTCTTCCCCAAGATGCGGGTTTTTTTTATGCCTATAGAAAAGTAATTATTAACTCGACTTAAATAAAAAACATATAACTTTCTGTTACTTATTATATTTTAATAAGCCTACGATCTAAAGATTGCGTAGGCTTTACACGTTTAAAAATTTAGGCGCGATAGGCCAAACAAGCTTTAGCACACGCTAAACATGCTTTAGCACAGATCTGACAGTGCTCATGTTCATGTTTACTGCATTCCGCTGCACAAAGTTGACAGGCATTAGCGCACAATTGCATGGCTTGTTCAGCAAGCTCAGAATTTCTTAACTCTAAAGATGTACACAGTTGGCAGGTTTCTACACATGTCATGCAATGCTTAATACACTCTCGCATCATATGGACATGTTCCTCTTGCAAACATGCAGCTGCGCACGTTTTACAAGCGATCATACATTCAATACAGGCTTGAACTGAGGTGGAGGTATCACAAAATAAAGCTGAGTTTGTTTCTTGTTGAATTTCCATAAGAGTTCTCCTAGCGAAGACTATTATTAAAAAATGGAATATCGTTATATTTTCTATTTTAGAAGATCATTTTTAAGGCATGGGTGTTTGATATGAAAGGGCTACAAATCGCTAATACATGATTAACCTCGTAGTAGAATGTTACATCCAGCTTTTAGCTTAAACGCTAGTAATTTTTGATATTGATAGGGGATTTAAATTTAAGGATTGTGTTAAATTTAATTGCATATAATACTTTTGGCTAATTTCTTATTGTGTGAATATTAGGCAAATTAGGAATGTGAACTTTGAAGGACACGAAATGGAAAACGTTAATCAATACGCTCACGGAGCTGAGCATGAAGTCCACATCCATTGCAAACGATCATTGAGCACATTAATACTGAGTATGTTCGTATTAATTACAACTGGTCGTTAAAAGAAAAAGCACCCAAGGGTGCTTTTTCTATATGCGTACTATAAAGATAAGTTTTAAGAGTCTATAAAGCCACGACGTTTTTTGTAGGCTTTACGGTCATAAGAAGGGATATTTGATTGCTGGAGATCAATCGCCAGTTGTTTCTTGCGTTGAAACTGAACTTCATTAAGAAGAGCAGCATAAATTTTGGGTCGGTCAGTTTTAAACTTATCTACATCCAATGGAATCTTATCTTCATTCTTGACAATGTATAGAACAGAGCCATTGCCATTTGTTTCATACACCGTCCAACCAAGCCGTACAGCATAGAGTCCGGTTTTCTGATTTTTACCTAAATAAGATTTAAAACCATCTGGATGAGGGCGAACATAAGCATTCATCATGCATCCTCCATCATCTGATTTATGTGATGAAAGCGGCGATCAATGAATTGATGGGGAGCAAGACATCATATTCAGTAAAATCACGATTTCTAGTTGTTTATATATTGTTCAATTTTCAAATTTCAAGTGAGGCGGGAAACTGTTATTTCTTGAGTTATATAAGCTCAAAAATAGTAAAAAAAGCTTATTTTTTTGAGGAATAAATTTTCAAGTTAATTCAGTGTAGGCAAGAAAGAATAGCTCACTATTTCGTATTTGTGTGATCGGTTTTGCATATTTAAAAATGATAAAATCTTAAGTGAATTTAAGGTCAGTTTGATTTAATTGTTTGTTTTAAAAGTAAATAATTAAGTTTTAATATTTCTTGTTACAACCATTTTGTCGACAATAGATGCACCTTTTTGACATATTTCGCCTAGCATAATTAAAGAGTTCGTTGCCTATGGTGTCATTTATGTTCATTGGACTTGTGGTCACCATTTTGTTGACTCCAGGCCCAACAAATACATTGTTAGCCTCTGCTGGAATACAGGCAGGAGTGAAGCAGTCTCTTAAACTTATTCCTGCTGAAGTGATGGGTTATCTCATTGCAATTACTTCATGGGGTGTTTTACTTGAGTCCGTTTCACATTTTATTCCGTGGCTTCCACCTGTATTAAAGTTAATAAGTGCAACTTTTATTCTCTACCTTGCATTTAAACTTTGGACAACATCGACAAATGACATCAAATTAGACAATCCACTGATTACGCCTAAGGCTTTATTTGTCGCGACACTTTTAAATCCTAAAGCTTTACTCTTTGCTTCTGCTATTTTTCCACATGCAGCATGGGAAGTGTTTCACGTATATTTTATTCATATTGCTGTTTTTTTATCATTAATTACACCCATTGCTTTTTTATGGATTGCTTTTGGAACCGTATTAATTTCAAACAAAGTAACTTGGTTAAACCAACGTAATTTACAACGTACGGCTGCATTTATTTTAACTTTTTTTGCTATGCCAATCGGCTATTCAGCGATTAGCTCATTTTAAACTTAACTCGTTATTTATATTAAAAAATTTAATTTTCAGGAGATTTTTATGAAAAGATTAAAAGTAATTATTAAGGATCAGTTTAACCAAGAAACGATTGCTTTGGCAAAAGTTCGACCTATGAATGACCATGCCCTTGAACTTCACAAAAGCGTTGAACATATTGAAATTGACGATGATATTATTTTGCCGAACATGGATTTACTTTATGAGAACCTTAAAGACGGCAAAATTTATCAATTGATTGGAGCATTCAGCGAGGAATAGCTTTTAGCTAAGAAGCGCTGAAAATAGAGCCAAACTACGTAATAGACACAATTAAAATATTGAAGATGCCCAATACTTGTGGGACTATGCTTTTGCAAAAATGTGACCTAATCCACATTTTTGCATTTCAGGACTAAGTGGTTTTCACTAAGCCCATTCCTTCAATGAGAAGTAGGAATGGGCTTTTTTTATTGCCCATTATTCTTTAAATGTTTCATCTAAAGCTTGTTGAACAGCTTCTATACGTGATTTACACGCTTTATAAGCAGTAATCGATTCTTCAACAATCTTCATTAAATTATCAATATCTGGGCTTTCTTGAGACTCAAGTAGTTCGGCATTTTTTTTCAAAATGTCGTGGCCGTCTTTAAACGTTAACTCTTCATTGTTCATTTGGAATTACCTGTGTAATGTTGGCTTCAATCACACCATCTTGCATTTCAATGGCAATGGCAGAGTTTGAAATTTCATGTATAGACCGAATCGCTTTTCCTTCGGATCTGACAATTGCATAGCCTTTGGCTTGAACTTGTTTGGGGTTTTGTAAAAGGATTTCTTTCATTAATGATTCGATTTGAGTTAATGAAAATTTAACCTGTTGTTGTGAACTAAACTGAATACGCTCTTTCATTTGGTCAAGCAGGCGATGTGCCGAGTTAAGTTGACCTTGGGCCGAAGATTTAATCTGATGAAGTAGCTGATCATTCTTACTTTGATACGTTGTGATTTGATGCTGCGAAAGAAGCTTAATGGTTTGCAGACTATCAACGGCTTCTTGTACGCGTTCAACAATATGGTTACGGATGCCAGCAATCACTTTACTTGGCGTGTCGAATGAACGATGGGCAATTTCATCAAGAATGGTTCGGTCTTTTTCATGACCAATACCAACCCAAATCGGTACAGTACGTTTGCAGAGCAGGGCTGCAAGTTCATAATCATTTAAATAAGCCAAATCATTCACAGATCCGCCACCGCGAATAATTACAATAAGGTCTGGTGGAAATTTAAATGTGCTGGCCCATTGTCTTAAACCTGAACCTAAAGACTCAATCAAACTAGTTGCAGCGGTGTTCCCTTGAAAAGTAGCGGTGTGATACACAAAATGGCAAACACCATTTCTCTCTAGAGCATCGGCATCTTTTTTAAAGTCACCTAGGCCCGCAGCATTTTGAGGAGCAATGACTAAAACATTTTGAATGTCAAAAGGAGTAGGCAGGAGTTTGTTTTTGTGAATTAACCCTTCTTGTGTGAGGCGTTCAATAATTTGCAGATAACGTTTAGCAATTTCACCTAAGGTAAAGCTTGAGTCAATCTCTTCAATATTGACCGAAAATCCATATTGAGGATCAAAACGTGCTCTAATTTTGATGAGCACATTTAAGTCGCTTGAAATCTCAATGCCAGTTTCGCGTTCAAACTTTAAAACAATTTTACTGGCTGAAAATTTCCAGATCGTAGCTTTACAACTGGCAATAACTTTATCAGTCTCTGCATCTTTTTCTGCAAGCTCTAAATAGTAATGGCCGCCTTTAATATTTAAATTTCGAATCTCTGCTTTTACCCAGACTGGCTCATCAAAAGCCAAACGTATGACTTCCTGAACTGTGCCGAGATATTCACTAAGGGAAAACTGAGGTTCAGACATACAAACTAAACATTAAAGGACTAACCTAGATAGTATAAAAGCCATCCAACCAAGGCAATTGCTGTCTATGAATATCGGGTTCTATTTAAAATAAATACAACAATTTAAAGAATTAACAATTGGAAATTGATAGGGTTATTTAGACCGAGCGGTTAAAAATGAAAAATTAATAAAAAGATAATTCTTAATAATTACAACCGATTAAAAAATAAAGTTTGCTTTATGAAATATATGAGCGTATAAAGCTTACTTCCAATTGCGGGGTGGAGCAGTCTGGTAGCTCGTCGGGCTCATAACCCGAAGGTCGTTGGTTCAAATCCGGCCCCCGCAACCAAAATATTATGCTCTGTGATGTACCACTTTTCATAATGCGAAAATTATGAAAAGCAATTAGCTTATAAATAACCCAATATAAAGCTAAATATTAAATTCTAGACTGACTGTCCATACCTTAAATCTAGCGTTCTAATTAAATACCGTTAAATCACATGAGCTCAGTGATGAGTGAATGATTGTGAATATAGTAAATGAGTGGCAAATTGCCACATCCGTAAATGGCAATGAGATTAATGTGAGGATCGTTCCTCATGTGCGTAAGCAAAACTCTCAAGATGGTTATCGTTGGGTCGAAGTTGGTAAGAAAATTCAACTTCAATCTGGTGAAGAAATCGAATTAAACCAAGATGGTAAAAGCTTTTATGCTGGATTTAATCAACTTTATCGTTTAACAACGTATTGTTGATAAAATCATGGTAATAAAGCTAAAAAACCTATCTCCTTTAAAAGAGATAGGTTTTTTTATATCTATATGAATCATAAATAATTAAAGTTATAAAAAGCAAAAACGAATTAAATTGATAGAATTATTATTTTAATTATATTTATAACGACCTTAACCCGCTCGCCAGAATTGACGTCCCATAACCTTAAAATTCTTTCCATTTTCTTCGGTTACACGGCGGTCTCTAAATTTTTCATTCAAACTATGCAAAATTAAAGAGCCATCAGCTTCTTTAAAAATTTGCTTAATCATTCCTTCCCCTGCAAAGTAAACCGCATAAATCTCGCCATCAATTACTTCAGTTTGAGAGATATCAATACCGACCAGATCTCCATCTTTAATGTAGTCTGTCATACTATCGCCTTTAGCTTTGATAATACGCATGCACTCTTGGGCAACCCGTTTTTCTTTAAAGAATGAAGCAGGAAAAGGAATTTTCCCATTAATTGCATCGAAGTGGAACTCGATCGACTCACCTGTACCACACGAAAAACTAGCTTCTACCACTTCAATCCAGACATATTGATCGGTGGATTCTGCACTCACGACTGTAGGGCTAAATACATCACTTTCTCTAAAAGCATCTTCTGTATTTCCAGTCGTTAACCAATATCCATCTACACCTAAAAACTGGGCAATAAGTGGAAGAAACGCAGATTTTAAATTTTTCCCAGACTCTAAAGCTTGATAGGCTGGCTGAGACATTTTTACTGCCTCTGCAACTTCAGCCTGAGTTTTTTTGGCTTTAATTCTAGAATCTTTTAAACGGTCTTTAAGAGCCATAACGGTTACACCAGCAAACTTATAACAAATATATAACTAAAGTTATATCGAGTAAAACAACTATAGTTATTGACTAATAATAACTATAGTTATAATATCAGTTATATCTTCAGATGAATAGATAAAGTTTAAATCGTATTTGAACCATTATTTATTGAATTATCAAAATGTTGAGATGAAAGCTAAATTTATTTTGTTTCTAGAGGAGGCAAAATAGAAGGGAGATAGCTCAATTATTATTTACAGATAGGCTATCAAAACAAAAAATGGAATAAAAAAAAGCCCGATTCCGTGGATCAGGCTTAATGTTCGTCGATAAAGGGTATCAAGAACATGAAGAATTTAACAAAGATTGTGAGTCGTAACAAAAGTTTCCGATATACGGCAAAGCCTTATTTGAACTTTTTGGTCAAAAAATTAAAGTTCGAAAAAGGCGTAAACATACGAGCTTTCATACTTTTTTACAATTTTAGAAAAAGGAATATCTACTTTTAAATTAATGCGTTAAATGCATACCGTTTAGTTCTTTAGGTTTGTTGTACCAGATGAAACGTTTTGAAAACACATTTGTAGTCATAGCTTAGCTATATTGCTCAAAGAATGGATCAAAACTTCAAGAATAACAAACGATAAAGATGCCTTATTAAACGTGTGAGTTGGAGATAGTGAATGACTACAGCAATGCAGAACAGAGCTAAACAACTTAAAAATGCAAAACGTGGAGGATATGTTCCGACAATTGCAAAAGACGTAAACAAATACAAGGTACAAAAAATAAAAAGGGCGCTTGAAGAGGCAAAGCAAATTGCAAGTGAGCTTGAAGATGATGCATTCGAATTCGATGATCAAGTCTCAATGCAAAAAGCGATAGGTGCAATCACCGTGATTGAGTTGATTGAACAAGCCTTAAACAGTGCACACTAACAGGCTTTAGCATACAAACATTCTTTCTTGGACCCCTGAAGAAATATGGGGTCAAGGATAAGTTCGTCTTGCGATTTAGCGCGGTTAAAAAAACGTTAGTGTTTTTTTATTGACTGTAATAAAGAAAACTAAGGGTATTTATAAAACCTGAAAAACAACAAGCGAGTAAGAATAGCGAGTTTTCAAGTTTTACCCTTTAAAGCAGGACAAGATGATGAAAACAGTTCAAACGAGTGGTTTAGCCACATTTTTAGATTTTTATAGCATTGCAATTATGGTGGCTTTAGCAGTCAGCTTAGTTGTGGCAGTCGTGTTGATGATGCGTTTCCCTCGCTCACCACAAGAATGGATTGTTGGACTGATATGCACGGTCGTTTCAAGCTTAACAGGCGGTTCATTTATTATCATGAAATGGAATTTACATGAATGGGTATCGGATATTTGGGGAATGATCACACTATGTGGATTCTTCTTTATTTGCGGTTTGCCGGGCTGGGCGATTGTGAGATGGATATTTAACTTCATCAATAAACAAGAAGGTAAAACGATTGTGGAAGTTATCAAAGACTTAAAAAAAGCGAAAGATGATCTGCAAAATAGCTAAAAACAGTTTCAATAATATAGGGAAAATAAAATGAATATCGACCAGTACTTAGAAGCAATCATAGACAGGGAAGGTGGATATATTAATCATCCATCAGACCATGGGCATGCCACCAAATTTGGCATTACAGAGGCAGTCGCTCGATCAAACGGATATCAAAGTGATATGCGAGATTTACCTTTAGCTGTGGCCAAGTCTATTTATAAAAAACAATATTGGTTTGAACCCCAATTTGACCAGATCAATAAAATTAGCCCTGCTATTGCAGAAGAGTTACTTGATACGGCTATAAATTGTGGAGTCAGCTTTGCAAAGCCTTTGTTACAACGTGCTTTAAATCTGCTAAATAAGCAAGGTGAAGAGGGTTGGCCAAATCTTGCTTTAGATGGTCAATATGGGCCTTTAACTTTTCAAGCACTGAGTACGTATTTGAATAGGCGTAATAAAGACGGAGAAACGGTATTACTACGCGTTTTAAATATTATGCAAGGGCAGCACTATATTGAAATTACAGAGAAGAACCCAAACTACGAAGACTTCTTTTATGGATGGATCTTAAACAGGGTGGCCTTGTAAAAATTGTAGTTAGATAAAAATATGTTGATAGGCAAAAGACTTGAAAAGCCTAACCATGAGTTGAGGCTTTTCAAATCATCATATGTCGAGTAATGATTTATTGTGCAATGAGTAAAACTGCAAGAAGAAAGAAAATAGCGCCACTAATTTTATTGAGTATAGAAAAATTATTTCCAGCCAACATCTTTTCTTTAAAAATTGAAGAGAAATTTGCATAGACCAAATGAATTAAAAATCCAATAAAACAAAAGGTTAAAGAGAGAACTAAAAACTGAGTTAAAATTTCTTTCTTTATATCAATAAATTGAGGGAATAGAGCAATAAAAAATACGATTGTTTTGGGGTTAAGCAAAGATGCAAGTAGGCCTTGATAAAAGAGTCTAGATTTACTTACATTTTTATCGCTTTGCTGATCAGTGATTAAATCTTGCGATGGCGATTTTTTGCTGAAGTTTTTATATCCAAGATACATTAAATAAAATGCACCAATAAATTTTAAAACCGTAAAAATAGTAGGGTTGTTGGTAATAATAAGACCTACACCACTAGCGGAAATTACAGCAATTACAAACATACCAATGATTAAGCCGCTAATACCAAATAAAGCAGTTTTAACACCATAGTTGATTGAATTTGTGACAGTAAATAAAACGCCAGGTCCGGGGCTTAGGAGAGTAAGAAATGCAATTGTTATAAAGACTAAAAGACCGCTCACGCTGATATATCCTATTTATCAATGAGACAAGATTATGCGATTACTTTAAATGAGAAAATAAGTTGTGTATACAGACAGTTATGTATATTTAAGAGTGAAATAGATTAAGTGTTTAAAATATGCATTTCTATAAGTAAGTTGGATAATAAAAAGCTTAATACCCAAAGCAACATAAACATACACCCCTAATAACAGGGGATGTTAGTATGCTAAATCTATACCTCAAGAAATATACAGCATGACGAAAAAAGAACGGCAGTTTAAATCTGGCGAATTTCGATTTTCCTTTTTATCGTTTAAATATTGGGGGGTATGGTTTTTAGCTTTTATTTTGATGTTATTCGCGATGTTACCTTGGGCTATTCAATGGCGTCTTGCCGATTTTCTATCAAAAATAGCTTGGAAATCTTTAAGTTCAAGAAGAAAAACAACACTACGTAATTTAGAAGCATGCTTTCCTGAAAAAACACCTATGCAAATTGAGGTGAAAGCCAAACAGGTTTTTGTTGATACTTTAACGGGAGTATTTGAAGCATTAAATGCTTGGTACAGCCCAAATTGGTTTAAAAGTCGTGTACATATAGAGGGACTAGAAAATTTAACCAATAATCAAGAAAATGGCATACTTTTATTAGGCACTCATAGTACGCTTTTAGATGCTGGTGGAGCTGCGTGTACCTTATTTTTTAATATGGACGTAGTTTACCGACCTCAAAACAATCCCTGTTTAGATTTTCTGATTCATCGGAGTCGTGCAAGAGTATATAAAAACCAGATTGCTCGAGACAACATGCGTGGACTTATACAAAACCTTAAACATGGTCACGCAATATGGTATAGCCCAGATCAGGACTTTGGTTTAAAACAAGGTGTAATGGCATCATTTTTTGGTATACAAGCGGCGACTGTAACAGCACACCGCAGACTGATGGATATTTCAAAAGCAGCAGCAGTGCCTTTGTATTTTTACAGAAGTGGCGATATCAGAAATCCTCAATATCATGTACTCGTAGAACCTAAATTAGAGAATTTTCCGAGTGGGTGCGAAGTGAGTGATGCTGAAAGAGTCAATAAAATTATTGAGAATCAAATTCGCATAGCCCCTACACAATACATGTGGTTTCATCGCCGTTTTAAGACCCGTCCTGCGGGTGAACAGAAATTCTATTGAGGGACTTATGGGGAGTAGCAAAGTGACTTCTTTCCATTAAAATGAAACAAAATTTGATTTTTAAATCAAAGAAATTTTAATGAAATCAATGTGAAATAGGAGCGTTCCTAAGCATTTAAGTTTTCTTATCTGAATTATTTTGAATATCGATTGCAAATGCTTCTGAAGCGTGTATTATCGAGAATAACTAACAAAATATTCATGTCATTATAAATTTCTATTTGCGCAGTTTTATATTTATAATCCTTCGGTTTTTTCAGATATTTAAGTTTTGACGTCTATTTTTTAGTTAAATTGGTTTTCTCCAATAATAAGTTATAATATTTTAAGATTCAGGATATAACATATGTCTACTACTACTGGTACAGTAAAATGGTTCAATGAGACTAAAGGGTTTGGTTTTATTGTGACTCAAGATGGTAAAGATATTTTTGCTCATTTTACTGATATTCAAACACAAGGTTTTAAAGTTTTGTTGGAAGGTCAACGTGTTGAGTTTACCGTAGTACAAGGTAAAAAAGGCCCTCAAGCTTCAAATATTGTGATTCTTCAAAACTCATAAATAAATAGAGCTTTTAATTGATTTAAATATATTATTTAAATAAAATATGTTTAAGTCTAAAGCATTTTATTAGAGTTTAAAAAAACCCACTTTATCTTTTGTGGGTTTTTTATAAGTTTTAATTCAACTTATATTCAAAAAACAACTACAAACATACTCTTATAAACATGTTTCTAAGTTTTTCTGTTAAAATATAATGAATTAGGTGTGTGGTATTAAAATGGATATTTGTATTGGCGGTATTTTTGACGGTCAGAAAATAGAACACAATAATGATTTCTTAAAGATTGAAGAGCATTATTCTGATAATAGTTCTAAATATATTAAGCAACACTTCCACTTGTTTGGGCAAATTTTTAGCTTCTGGGTGTGTGAAGATGTTGATTTAAGTCAAGCAATAAGAAAAGCTGAAAGTATTTTAAAGAAGAAAAATGAAAATATTTAGCTAATTAATAAAAATATATTTACTACCACCTTCTACTTTAAAGATTTACTTATTAAATTAATTCAAATAGATTTAATAAGTAAAATTTAATTTTTGAAAATCAATGATTTTATTTTGCAGCTTTAAATGTTGCTTACAATATTTTAGCATTGGTTACAGACTTTTACAATTTATGTGTGGAATTTGATGGATATAGTTATACATTAGGCTTAAGCAAAAGTTGTTTTATTTATTGCGCAAATAAAACAAAGCCCACTTTAATAATATATTTTATTAAAGTGGGTTCTTTATTCAGACGGTCATCTTTAATTCAATATTCATAATTAAACTATAGATAATATTTATTGTTATAGCCTCCCTTAGAAAGGAAAACATTTTAAATGTTAAGTGAAGTACAACCTAATATTTGCTTTATTGGCAGTAGTAATTTAGCTTTGGCTTTAATCGGAGGAATGGTTTTAAAAGGATTTAAAAAAGAAAAAATACACTTAATTGAAGAGAAAAAAATTAACGATACACAGGCATTGAAGCAAAAAGAAAATGGTTTAAAAAAAGCTGACATTGTTGTGTTGTTACTCGACCCAAAACTATTAAAAGAGACACTTGCGCCGTTTAAGAAATGGTTAGCAAATAAGATTATTGTTTCTATGATGGCAGGGATTGATATTGCACACCTATCCAGTTTTACAGGTTCAAAGAAAATCGTTCGTGTGATTTCAAATCCGCCAGTGCTTATGCATACGGGGACTCACGTGCTTATTGCTTCAGAGCAAATGGACCAGCTTGATAAAGACTTAATTGAAACTTTGTATTCTGCAACGGGCCAGACTTTTTGGGCGCCGTCTGAAACACAAAGTGATGCCATTATTGCATTATCTGGTTCAGGGCCAGCTTACTTTTTCTATATTTTAGATAGTATGATTAAGACGGGTGTTTCATTAGGGCTAGATAAACAATTCGCCTTGGATCTTGCGCTTCAAGCGGCTACTGGCGCGGTCGAAATGATTCGTAAAAGTAATGTTCCACCAGCGGAGTTATGTGGAAAGGTCACTTTAGCCAACGGGATTACCGAATCTGCTTTACGAATGTTTGAATTAGGCAATGTGTCTGATGATATACGTTTAGCCATGAGGGCCGCATATCATCGTAGTAAAGAAATTACTTCAGAAATTATTTCTGAGGCTCGTTAACTCTTTTTAGTAAACTAGGCCTTTAAAAAGTATTCCCAAATAATGAAACCTAAGCCAAACCCAATAAAAGAGTAGAGAGTAATAATAAAGAATACAAAACTGGCCTTATTTTTTTTCTTCAAAATGTTCATGGCGATGCCTCCAATTCAGATTAATTTTATTATGGAGATGAGGAGGCTGTAATCATAGATACAGAATTTTTTAAAAAAAATATAACAGAGCCTAAATCTGTTATGGTCTAAGCCGCTTAACTCAATAAGAATTTTCGAATCAATACTTTAAGTCGATGCACTAAAGGCATTCCACCTTTTATTCAATTAACATTAAATCGGCGGTATTGGCAGATTTAAGAGGGCGTAGGGCAAAAGTCGAACGGGTGTGGCGAATTCCCTTAATTGAATAGAGTTTTTTTCGTAAAAAACGTTCGTAATGGTCCGCATCTTTTACAGCTACTTTCACCAAATAATCATAATCACCTGTCACCAGATGAGCTTCTACAACCTCAGGTATATCGGCTAATGCTTCGCTGAAATTTTCCAGCATTTCATCGTCATGGCGTTCTAAAGTAATTTCTATAAAGAATACTTCATGAATACCAATCGCTTTTGGGTTTACGTTTACTGTATAGCCTTCAATAATTTTTAGAGTTTCCAGACGTTTCAGCCGTGTCCAGCATGGTGAAGATGAAAGACCTACTTCTTCTGCTAATTGGGCAACAGTTAAACGGCCATTGCCACGTAATGCAGATAAAATTTTCCGGTCTATGCGATCTAGTGGGTATTCTGTTCTGTTCAAAATATAAACCAAAGAAGAATCTTCTGATAAAATTAAATATACTTCATTTTTATACTGCGAACATTTAAAAATATTAAAAAATACAGGAAACATTTTGAGTTAAAGGTACATACACTAGTTCTATGCATCGAACCTCTCTGGATAAGGGTTGTGATGGAGCAAAGAGCACTGTTTTAGTAAGGGTGACTAAACAGTGCTCTTTGCGGATCTCTTATAAGCTTTTAAATTTATTTTTATTCATTGTCGTTGTGTATTAAAACAAATTAAATAATAACTTTTATTTATCAATTGAAGAAAAACTAATCATTATTTTTTATCTAAATTTTCCTTTATGGTGATTTCATTGCAAAGTAGGAAGCAAGGTTATGATCACCCAGCACGATATAAACCAAAAACAATATCAAAATAAATCTTTAGACTATTTAAATAGCCAAGCTCATTCTGAAGGAGTTGAATTTAATAAATTTATTCATGAAATTCAGAAATATGAAAAGGCTGTCGTTCTAGATTTAGGCTGTGGTGGTGGTCATGTTTCTTATAATGTTGCTCCACATGCTGACCTAGTCTTTGCCTACGATTTATCTCATGAAATGTTAGATACAGTCTCTAAGGCTGCTAGCCAGCGCAAATTAAAAAACATCTTTGTGCAGCAGGGCATTGCTGAAGACATGCCTTTTAGTGATCAACAGTTTGATGTCGTGATTAGTCGATATTCAGCTCATCACTGGCAGCATGTTCCGACTGCAATGAAAGAAGTAAACCGCGTTCTTAAGCCAGATGGCATTGTTATTTTTGTTGATATTATTAGTTCTAGCTCGCCGATATTAGATACGTTTTTACAGACGATCGAAACGATTCGAGACCCAAGTCACGTAAGAAACTATAGTGTGAAAGAGTGGGTCTATTTTATAGAAGATGCAGGCTTTGACTTAGTCGCTTTAGACAAGCAAACGCTTTCATTAGACTTTGATAGTTGGGTAAAGCGTATGAAAACTCCTGAAGATCAAATTAAAACTTTACGCTATTTGCAGGAAGGTTCATCTGACCTCGTGAAGAAGTATTTCAAAATTCAAAATGACGGTAGCTTTGAAAGCCATGTGGGTTATTTTGTCTTTAAGAAGTTAGGGTTTTAAAGTGCTAATGAGTAAGAGTTTTTGTCGATAAGAAATGAATTAAATATCACAAAAACTCTTTTCTTGATTCGCTTGGATTATATTAAAGAAGATTAGAAAACAAATTTAATATCATTTATTTGATAAAACTTAATCACACATTTTTTTTAAGGTGATTAAGTATTCAAAAGGAAAGGTGATTTATTTAATTTTCTTTCTATTAATAGACACTTATAAATAATTATTATTTAATACGCCCGCAATATTATCACTAATACTTTTAATAACTTTGTCGGGGAAATAATGCGTAATATTTTAGTAACGGTTTTTACTTTATTGGTAGGAACATCAATTTATGCTGCTCAAGAATCTAAAAGCCTTGTAGGGCAAACACACTGCGAGAAAACGGTTGAGCTACATGGCTTTTTAAGCCGTGCTCAACTTGATTGTAATTATCACTATTCTTCTGAAGAATTAATTCATGAAGCTGAAAAATGCACTAAACATGAGCTAGGTGATAAATACGGTAAAGAAGTCATGAGATTCGGCATGAACCAATTTGAAGAGCGCAAGAAAGGAGATTCAAAAGGTCAATTATGTAGCCGTGTTTTAAAAGACTTTCCAAACTATATTAAAAAATAAAATAAGGTTTTAAAGACCTCTTCTAGCAAGCCGATAAAATGGATTTAATTATTCATTTTATCGGTGTATCACCACATATAATTCGCCAATTAAACCAGATAATAAACTTTAAGAATTCACCTAATATCACATTGACACTTAAAACCTCTCTTATTATTCTTCGTTTCAGGATGAGAGAGGGACGCTTAATGCGTGCTGATTCTTGTGTGTCAGTCTGTCAACCCTTTCTCGTTCTATTATTATTTTTACTAAATAATGAATTTCTAATGAAGTAATTAAATATTCTAATCCAATGAAAAATAATATTTATTCAATTATTTTCTAGCCAATATCACATTGACACCTAAAACCCCTCCGATTATGCTTTGCCTGCTGGCCTACATTGCCAGCCGGTTTTAGCAGACCGAGAGCGTATAGCGCATCAAAAAAGCAATTTTTTGGTGGCGAACTCGTTCGTCCCCCCTTCGTAGCGGTAGGACGGAAGGGGGACGCCTTGTGCGTGCTGGTTCTATATGCCCAGTCTGCTAACCCCCTTTCGTTCTGCCACCATAATCATTTAGCAGTGATTGGCAGAAATTTTATGCATATAGGAGTCCGCTCATGCGTACTATTTCTTCTCATTTATTGGTCTTTACCAAACTCTCTCTATCTATACCGCCCAACTGGTCTTTAAAACGGTTTAACCGACTCTAGGTTTTTAAAACCTTGGCTCGTTACGACTAAAAAATCATAGCAACAATAAAACCTGAGATAGCTTAGGCACATTTTTGTGCTGCTTTTGCATGCCTGTTTTTAGCACTCATTTTAAGAGTGACGGCATTTCTATCTCTTTTAGATACAACAAAAAATTATTTAAACGGTATTCCTATGCCAAATTTAGAATCTTCATTTAGAGCACTCAGAGTGCTTCACACCGCAAAAGACTTATTTAATCAATATGGGTTTCATAAGGTCGGGGTCGACCAAATTATTGCAGAAGCCAAAGTTGCCAAAGCTACTTTTTACAACGACTTTCACTCAAAAGCACGACTCATTGAGATGTGTCTCACTTTTCAAAAAGAAGCGCTCAAAGTAAAAGTGTTTTCCATTGTTAATTCTTACCGTGAGCAAATGGTGCTCGATAAACTTAGGCAGATTTACCTTTTACATGCCGATTTAAATGGCTTTTACCATTTACCCTTTAAAGCAATTTTTGAAATTGAAAAGCTCTATCCAGTTGCCTATAAAGTTGTGGTTGATTATAGAAACTGGTTTGTTAACGAAATCTATAAGTTGCTTTTAACCTTGAAAGCTACGGCCTCCATCCAAGATGCTTACATGTTTTTATTTATGATTGATGGCGCAATGGTCCAGCTTTTAGATAAAAATGCGGTAGATGAAAGAGGTCGGCTGTTGGATTATTTCTTTTTAAATTTTGCTTAAGCGACAAAACTCACTAAAGAAAAAGCCTCCAAACAAGGAGGCTTTTCAATTTAAATAAAAATAGTTGCTTAGCTTAATGCCGCAGGTTTTGCAGCCTGTGCCATTCCTTCAAAATATTGCACGGCAGGCGAACGAGCCATATAAGCTAAAGCTTGCTCGGTGTCACCTTCATGAAGTGGGTTAAATTTTGGAGAAACCCATCTTAATGTCGCTTTCCATAAATATTTAATGGTTGGTAGGTTGTCTGAGCGAGTCGCAGTTTTTTCAAATTCACGAATAATTTTGAAGTAGCCACGGCGCATTAATTTTTGAATGTCTTCGTGTTCTAAATCTTGTTGGCCTAAACTACGCGCAAAGTCAGCAAGGAAATAAATAAACAGTGGGAAAACAGCCGCCATAATCACTTGGCGCGACACATAAAAACCAAACTTGTTTGTTAAGAGGTGCTCAAATAAGTCGTAGGCAACACAGCGATGTTCAACTTCTTCAGCCAAATGCCAACGGAACAAGTCTGCCATGGCAGGGTCGGCTTTGTCCCACGTCTTACTGTCGAGTGTCCACTGACCAATGGTTCCGGTAAAGTGCTCAATTGCAGCAATTACACCTACTCTAAAAAGTAACCAATATTCATCGAGTTTTTCGCCTTTTAAGAAAGGCATACCTAAAGGTTTGTCACCTAATAAGATATTAAACACAAAATGGGCACGGTTAAGTGTTTCTTGAATGTCGTAGCCATTTTCACGTAAGAAGTCCTGAGCCTTTTCATGGGCGCGTGCATGAGCTGCTTCTTGACGAACAAAGCCAATCACTTCTTGTTTTAATGTTTCATCGGTAATCAAGGGAAGGGTTTTATTAAACACGCGGCAAAACCAAAATTCACCAGCCGGCAAGAGCATATTAATACCATTTGCTACGTGTGAGCATAGCGGATCATTCGGCATCCAGCAGACAGATGACTCGGCAAAATCAAAATGTACTTTTCTTGCTTTAAGTTGATGATTCCCTGTGATCATATACGTCACCCTATTCATAATTGTTCATTTAATGCGAATGAACAATTTTTAGCATTAAGTAAAATCGATCACCATGTGAGTAAAGGACAAAAACATCTAACAAAAGGCTTCTAGAGATAAAAACGGTCTAAGCTAGAGATTTCATAAATAAAAAAAGGCTCCTTATCAAAAGGAGCCTTCAGTTTGGGGAGAGTTAGGCTTTAAAGTTTTTAAGCCTAGTTATTTTTATAAGCAGAAACGCTTTATTATAAATTTCACGTTAAGTGACGTATCGTGCTTAAAAGTCTAGATCGCTTGCCACTGATCTTTAACTTCTTCTGAGTTTTTATTCAGAATGACTTGGTTTTCTTTCACTTCACCAATCCATCCCGTAGGAATAAGGTGATGTTGACCGCTTTCATCTCGGGTGAGTTTAAGTTGGTTCTCACCATCTAGATGGTCGACTGTACCTACTTTAGTACCACAAGAAGCAATAACGTCTGCGTGTTTTTTAATATCATTAATATTTAAAGTACTCATTTTAGACCTCTTCTTTAGAAATAGAAAAACGGTAAGACCTAAATTACTTTAAATAATTGGATAAATCAGGGGTTTTTAATAAACCTTACAGGATGGGTTTATAAGTTCACTTAATAAATATATTTGAGTAACAATGAAATAATTAGATATAAAACTAATAATATTTATCTTTTTATTACAATTTATATGTTTATTTAAACAGAAGTATTTAGATAAGGTTAAACCAAGTCTTATAAATAATTATTTGCAATGAATATTAAAATACCTATAAATGTGACGATATTAAGTGTCTTGAGTGAATTTGAATCTGCCTTGGCTGAAGATAAAAGCAAGCTTCGTATAAATTTACTCTCTCAATTGGTAAATTTAGCCAAAAACTTGCCTCATCCAGCTTCGGGTCAGACCTATCAACGTTGGCAGCTTTTTGCTCAGATTGCTGGAGTCGATTTAAGTTTAGCGAAGCTTTTTGAATCGCATTGCGATGCCATAAGCATTTTAAGTGAATTGGGTTATCACCCAGAAATAGATGACCAGCTTTGGGCTGTTTGGGCAGCAGACGGTGGACCAGCTCCATTGCAGGTAAAAGATAACCTGTGTAATGGCATAAAGCCTTGGTGCTCTGGTGCAGAGTTTATTGAAAAAGTTTTGATGAGTTATAAAAACCAACAAGGGCAGGCGCAGCTTTGTATTGTCGACTTAAGTCATTCCTCTATTAGCACTGACTCAAGCCACTGGCATGCAGTCGGGATGAATGCGACACAGACTGCAAGAGTAAGTTTTGAAAATACACCTGTTAAATTGATAGGACACCCAAATAGTTATTTAAAACGTCCAGGCTTTTGGCATGGTGCAGCAGGTGTTGCGGCTTGTTGGTATGGTGCCGCCGTTGGTTTAGCTGGTTTTTTACAAGAAAGTTGTCAGGTCAGTCCGAATCCTTTTAAAAAATTGTACCTAGGAGAGGTCGCTCATCAATTAGAAATTACTAAGCAATATTTTCAATATGTTGCTGAACTGATTGACAGCAAACCCATGCTAAATCATGAGCGGGAAATACGAATTTTACGTGCCCAAACAGAACAATGCTGTCTGAGTGTGGTTGAGCGAGTAGGCAAAGCGTTAGGTGCTCGTCCTTTTTGTGAAGAGGCTACTTTTGCACAGCTCATGGCTGATTTGCCTGTGTTTATCAGACAAAGTCATGCAGCTTTTGACTACCAGCAAATTACAGAACTTTGTTTATCGGACCAAAGCCTATGGGAACTTTAAAACATCCTTTGGTCGAAGACCGCATTATTTTTGGTGAGGGTACGTCCAAAGAACAATGGTTAAATGCATTTCAACAACACCCTTTAGAGGCTTTAGATCTTGAGTTGTTTCGCTCTAAAAGGGTGGTGATTGTTGCTCCACATCCTGATGATGAAGTGCTTGGTTGTGGTGGCCTAATGCAGCAACTTATTGCACTGAATTGTAAGATCCTCATTTTAGCGGTAAGTAACGGCACCCAAAGCCATCCTAACTCTACAAAATATCCTCCAGATCAGCTCAACATTCTGCGCCCGCAAGAAAGCCTAGCAGCCTTAAAGTGTTTAGGGGTAGCAGATTCAACCGAGCATGTAGAACTTCATTTGTTAGATGGTCAGATTCATTTACAAACCGATCAACTGTGGCAGAGTTTAGAACAGATCGTTCAAGCCGACGATATTCTAATTTGTAGCTATGCCTTTGATGGTCACCCAGACCATGAAGCAGTAGGCAAAACCGTACAAGCCTATGCAACCGCTAAGCAACTTCTATGTTTACACGTATTAATTTGGGCTTGGCATTGGGCAAGGCCTTTAGACTCTCGAATTGATTGGTACCGAGCAAAAGCCTACTGCTTAACCCAAGAACAACTAACTAAAAAGCATCAAGCAATTTTGCAGTTTAAAACCCAACTTGAAGCAGATGAAACCACGGGTAATGCTGCGGTTCTTTCTTCAAGTGCAATTAAACGTCTTTTAATGCCTTATGAGGTTTATTTGAGTGATTCATTCTCGCATGTACTTTGAAGATTTATATCGTCATAACAGTGATCCGTGGGGCTATGACTCTCATTGGTATGAAGCTCGTAAAAGACAAATTTGTCTCGCGCTGCTGACAAGACCTCGCTATTCAAAAGTGTTAGAAGTAGGCTGTTCAAATGGACATTTAAGTTTTCATTTAGCGCAAAGAGCCGAGCAATTGCTGTGTATAGATGTCTCTGAGTGTGCTGTTCGCTTAGCGTCCGAGCGTTTAAAAGAATTTGAGCATGTGGTTGTTGAAAATAGAAAAATACCTGAAGACTACTCAATTCAAAAATTTGATCTCATTTTAATTAGTGAGATGGCCTATTACTTATCCAAGGATGAATTGCAGCAGTTTATTGAAAAATTAAAACATAGTTTAAATGACAACGGCGAGATTCTTTGTTGCCATTGGCGTCATGAAATTCAAGATTTTGAACTAAATGCAGAACAAGTCCATCAAGGCTTTCAGCAACATTTTCCATTTCATCACTATCTCAGCTTAAACGATCCAGATTTTATGATTGATCTATGGACGGCAAAAACTTCCTCTTTAGCACAGCAGGAAAAACTAAGATGAAAATAGGTATCGTCATTCCAGCGCATAACGAAGAGCACTATCTATCTGCCTGTCTGCAATCTATTCAGGTCGCTATAGATAACATTAGCGGTTATGACGTAGAAGTGATTGTGGTACTCGATAACTGTACAGATCAGTCGCGGTTGATTGTACAAAGCCATCAGATTAATTGGATTGAATGTAATTACGCATGTGTTGGGCAAGCACGAGATTTGGGAATTCGTCATTTAATTGGCCGTGGCGTGACATGGATTGCATGTACGGATGCCGACACGGTGGTTAGTCCTGATTGGCTGCGCTATCAAATCCAGCACCAACCCACAGATGCAATTTGCGGCACTGTAACGCTAGATGATTTTAGTCATCTATCTATAATTAAACGGCAAAAATATTTAGCGCATTATAAAGATCAGATGGATCACGCGCATATTCATGGGGCGAATTTAAGTTTTAGTGCAGAGGTCTATCTTTTGGTAGGTGGCTTTGAGCCTATTTCATGCCATGAAGATGTATCTCTAATCAAAAAACTGATCAAGCATTGTTGCAATATTACTTGGAGTAATCTGGTTCGAGTGACAACGAGTAGTCGCTTGAACGGAAGGGCACCTCAGGGATTATCGTACTTTTTAAATAATCTCTAATCACTTAAACCATGACCTCTCCCAATATCGAAATATTCTTTAAATTTTTAGGGTCATACTTAATTTTGATGAGGCTACCAACTTTATATTGATCATGATTTTTTTTAGCAATAAGCACCTTCAGGTTTTGAGTCATGATTTCGCCTTGCTCAGTTTGAAATTTTAATTTTATATAACATAAAGGGCGATATTGCACCTTAGCTAATGAGTCCTGAAAATACACAACCTCAGCAGAAGTCATCTTTCCTCGTTTATAAATTAAAAACTTATGAACCAGACTTTTAAGAAAAAAGGTCCAAGCAATATAGACAAAGAATAAGCTAAACCAAACCACTCCAATAAAAGTCAAAAAATCAGAAAATTTCACTCACTCAAACCAAAATTATTCGTTTAACGCATTATTCTAAATGAACAGATTTGTTCGATCTAGTTTATGTGTGATGTAAAACATAAACTGATAAAACCTTATAGTTAAGCGTCAAAAATAATGAGATAAATAGCAGGGTATATAACTTAGTTGTTGTATTTATGCCTACATATGTAAACAAGTCTTATTAACACATGCTTTAACCCTTAAAATTCTAGAAAAGAAAGTTTTAAGGTGTATAGGTTTGGATTTTTTAAGTTTTTTTCGCGATATTCGGGTTCAGTTAAGCCATTATCCTTGGCTAGAAATGTTTGTTTCTCTCACCATTTTGATTTTATTTGCAGCAATCGCAAATTTTATTGCTAAACGCATTATCGTTCGGGGCGTCCGTCACTTGGTGACCAAGCTAAAATCACCCAATCAATCTATTTTTGCCCAGCATAGCGTCATAAAGAAATTTGCAAATATTGTTCCTGCTGTTGTGATTATGAACGGCATTGCAACAGTTCCTCATCTAACTCCAAAGTTCATTTCTTTTATAGAAATGGGGGCGCAAGCATTTATTTTTCTTACACTCGCGCTTACGGTCAGTGAAATATTAAACATATTTAATCTTATCTATCAGCGTAATCCAAAATCTAGAAATAAGCCGATTAAGGGCTACTTACAACTGGTTAAGTTAATCTTATTTGTTGTGTGTGGCCTGATGATTTTGGGAACATTCCTTAAAAAGGATGTGTTCACTTTACTGGCAGGTTTTGGTGCGATGGCTGCGGTATTAATGTTAGTTTTCCAAAACACTATTTTGTCTTTAGTGGCGAGTGTACAAATTGCTTCTTATGACATGGTGCGGATTGGAGACTGGATTGAGATGCCGTCGCTTAATGCGGATGGTGATGTAATTGATATTTCGCTTCATACAGTAACTGTGCAAAATTTTGATAAAACCTATACCACCATTCCAACCAATAAACTCGTTACCGATACGTTTAAAAACTGGCGAGGTATGAGTAATTCGGGTTGCCGTCGAATGAAGCGCTCACTCTTTTTAGATCAAAGCAGTGTTCATTTCATGAGTGACGAAGAGCAACAAAAGCTCAAAGAGTTTTTATTATTAGACCAATATCTTGATGCAAAACAATCTGAAATTGACGAGTTTAATAAGCATTTAGGAAATCAATCCCGTTATAACAAGCGCCGTTTAACCAATATTGGAACATTTAGAGCCTATGTTGAGTTCTATTTGCGCCAGCACAAAGGCATTGCTCAAAATCAAACCATTATGGTTCGTCAATTACAGCCAACTAGCCAAGGTTTGCCTTTAGAAATTTATGCATTTTCAAATACCACTGCATGGGTTGCCTATGAAGCAATTCAGTCAGATATTTTTGACCACTTAATTGCGATTCTTCCTGAATTTGGTTTACGTGTTTACCAAGCGCCTTCGGGTCATGATTTGCAAAGATTAACCACAGAGATTAATCCAAGCTAACTTTTAAGCTGTTAATAGCAGGTCCTCAACTATTTTAAAAAGCTCCTAGATGGGGGCTTTTTTAATGTTTCATTTGTAGTGACCTGCTAGAAAAATATATAAATCTGATAATCAATTGAATCATTCCATTTAAGACCTAGAGGTTGAGGAGGCGAAAATTGAATTCGAACCCTTTTCTCTAGATTATCCAGCAAACCAAATATTTTGATGATCACACATTGGACTTAAATGTTTAATGCGTAGATTATCTTGCTCAAAATTACCACTCCCTCCAGCAATATCTAATTCGCTACCTAAGCGGATATGCCTACCTTTATAGCTTAAAGCTTCTTTTTCAGAATCCCACTGAGCGGTGTGTTCGGGAAAGATAATGAGGATATCATTTATATAGAGACATTCTTGTTTTAGCTGCAAAATTCCCGTTAGGCGTCCTGAAGTAGAAATACCATTAGATTGATAAACAGGGAGTTTTACCGCACTGGTATTTTCGTTCGCTTCTTGCTGCTGACAGCCTGTAAGAACGGCAAATACAACTGCGCAAATTAATTTATTATTAATACCCAATTTTGTTCCTATAGGGATTTCCATATAATTTTGATAGTAATGGACTAATGTTTCATATCAATCTTTAGATTGTTAGATAAGATTTCATCCCACTACGGTTTAAACTTAAGCATTTTAGCCAAATGAACTCATTCACTGGCATAATTAATTATTTGTTATTATATTTTATTTATTTGTATATTGTTATCTTTTTCATTTGAGTTTTTAGGTTATATGCATCGTGTAATTTTCTTCGAAAAAAAGTATTTGTAATTTATTTTTAACCTTAATTTTATCTTAAGCCATAAATATTTAGATAAGAGCTAATAAGTACGTATGTTTGGAGAACATACATTGATAAATCATGAAAGTTTGTCTAAAAGTTTAAGTAAGGTTCCAGAAGTCACCTTATTATTCTGGATCATTAAAATTGCAGCTACAACGCTAGGTGAAACTGCTGGAGACGCGCTATCTATGTCCCTAAATTTGGGATATATCATTAGTACGGCAATTTTTGCTGTGATCTTTGCAGTATTTGTCGGACTACAAATTAAATCTAAAAACTATAATTCATTTTTTTACTGGGCGACAATCATTGCCACTACTACGTTAGGTACGACAATTGCTGATTTCGTTGATCGAACTTTAGGTGTGGGCTATGCAGGAGGGAGTTTAATATTACTTATTTTATTAGGCTTATCTCTGTTTGTTTGGTATTTAAGTTGCGGCACAATTTCAGTAAAAAGTGTTCGATCTGCAAAAAGTGAAGCTTTCTATTGGTTAACCATCATGTTTTCTCAAACATTAGGGACAGCTTTAGGAGATTGGACTGCTGATACTCAAGGCCTAGGGTACACCAGCGCCGCTTTAATTTTCGGTACTTTATTATTGGTGCTAGCAATCTGCTATTTTTATACCAAAATCTCAAGAACTTTATTATTTTGGTTGGCCTTTGTTCTGACCAGACCTCTAGGTGCGGTATTAGGTGATTTTCTTGATAAACCTATCGCGCATGGTGGATTAGAGTTAAGCAGATTTAGTGCATCTTTTATTTTATTAGCTTTCATTGTTGTCTGTTTAGTGGTCTTTAAACCTAAAGCAGCTCAGTCATCTCATTAAACTAACTGTTTATTAAAAACCACATGATTCTCTTGGGTGATGTGGTTTTTTTATTTGAGAATGGGCGTTATTACTATTTAAGAGACTTTACGGGTTATCCACCAAAATAATAATGCCAGAAGGCTAACACCTGCACCGAGTGCACATACGCCAAACCATCCAGCATAGGCGTAAGTCACTGTGGTACTGATTGCACCCAATCCACTACCGATTGCATAAAACAGCATGTATAGACCAACAAGCCGGCTATGCGCTTCTGGACGAGTGCGAAAAATCATACTCTGGTTGGTCACATGCAAGGCTTGTCCGCCCAAGTCTAGTAATACGATGCCAATCACTAGTGCCCAGAGCGAATAAGCCATGAGTGAGAGTGGACCCCAAGCAAGAAGTAATATTACGAGTGCTGCCATGCTTGTGCGCTGAGCATATCCGCGGTCGGCCCAATAACCCGCACGTGCGGCAGCCAGTGCACCAACAACTCCAACGAGCCCAAAAGACCCAATTACAGTATGCGAGAAGTTATATTGTGGCGCACTCAACGGTAGTACCAATGCACTCCAGAAAATATTAAATGCCGCGAACATGAGTAAAGCCAAAACACCGCGCACTTGGAGTATTTTTTCTTGGCGCAGCAGTTTTAACATCGATGCTAAAAGTTGCGAGTAACGCATGGTAACGGGCTGAATTTCTAAATGAGGCAAACGTTTCCAAAGTGGTAATGCAATCATGAGCATGATGATGGCTGCACAAAAGTACACGCCACGCCAACCCGCTATATCACTAATTCCTCCTGAAAATACACGGGCAAGCAATAAACCAATGAATACACCACTTTGTGCAGTACCAACCACATGTCCTTGCTCATGTGGGAGAGCAGCACTTGCAGCATAAGCAATAAGTCCTTGAGTCATGGCTGTGCCGAGTAAACCCACGGAAAGCATGCCTGCTAAAAGAACAATTGTAGAGTGAGCAAAGGCAACCACGAGCAATGCAGATATTAAAGCCAATAACTGAATAGCCATTAATCGACGCCGATTTACAAGGTCACCCAACGGCACTAGAAACACGAGTGCAAGGGCACAACCTATTTGAGTGGCTGTAACCACACCACCAATGGCGGCATGACTAACATTAAAGTCTCTTGCCAATATGTCGAGCAAAGGCTGCGCATAATAGACATTTGCTACGCTTGCACCACTTGCTATAGCAAATAGCAATATTACGCCACGGGGCATGCTTGAAAGCGGGTTATCGCTTTTAGCGTGTGAAGTTGAAGATGCAAGAGAAGCTTTCATGGGCCTAAATCCATTCAATCTAGTTTTAAAATGCAACTAGTTGAATATTAAGCCTGCTAGTTTTAAAATGCAACTAGATAACTTGTTACTGAAGATTGGTAAGGAAATTCGATGACGAACCCTACATTGTTAAAAGATGAACCTTGTCCTGTTGCACGTTGCGTCAACCTCATAGGGGACCGCTGGTCACTGCTCATTGTACGTGATGCTTTTGATGGAATGCGCCGTTTTGGAGATTTCCAGCGGAGCTTGGGTGTTGCGCGAAATATTCTTTCTGACCGACTTAAAAAATTAGTGGATGCTGGTGTGCTTGAAATGCAAGATGCTTCGGATGGCACGGCTTATCAAGAATATGTATTGACCCATAAAGGGGAGAGTTTATTTCCTGTGATTGTAGCTTTGCGACAATGGGGAGAACAGAACCTATTTGAAAGTGGGGAGCGCCATTCTCTGTTAATTGATAAAACTACAGGTCAGCAAATTCCATTTATGGCGCCAGTCGCGGCAGATGGAACAGTGCTGAAAGCTTCTAATACTCAAGTGCAAAAGGTGAAATAAAATAAGAGAAAACAAAAATAACCTTTTTTAACTTAAATTTGGGCAGATTAGTTGGTACCCTTGCGCGTCAAATTAAGGTGAGATTATGAGATTTATATTCCTCTTTATAAGCGCAATTTCAATTCAATGTTATGCAGCATCAGAAGCCATGGAACTTCATTACTGTGAAACTGTGAAGAAAGCAGCGAGTGGGGTGATGGATGCTAGACAACATGAAGTGCCAGCTAAAGAGTTACACGACATAGCCGATCATCTTGAAGAGCAACAAGCCAAACAACTTTATCAAGAGCTTATCAAATCTGCATATTCTTCAAGATTATTTGAAGACCCTCTCATTAAGTCCAAAGCTGTCGAAAATTTTCAAACCACTTGGCATGAACAATGTTTGGCAAAAGAATTAGCTAAAAATATGTGAGTGTTAGTGGGAAATGGCCAATTACGAGCCAAGAAAGAACTACCTAGTAAGCGTCGAATCGTGACGCTTACAAAACACTGAGTATTTAATAATTAAAAAAAATGATTGAAAATTAATAAGTGTTAATATATTAATGCAGAGCAAATGAATCTTTTTAATACAATCATATAAAGGAGGTGGGTAATATGAATAATCATTCCGATTACACATTTTCATTATATGTATCTGGTATAAATTTAAAGGAAATTAATCCTTTAGAGTCGGCTAAGCTACTTGAAGCTCTTTGTAAGATGCTGGGAGCAAAGCATCTAAAATGGGGTGATATTAAAGAAGGTTCAGCGGATTATGCTGTAAAGGTGGATCCGGAATATTTTGATGAAAAAGTTGATAATTTCAATAAAGCTGTTTCAGAGAAGACGGGGCCAATAAAAACGATTGACGAGTTTTTATCAAAACATCCTAAAGCATGCACAGTATTGCGCTATAAAGAGTCTTCTAATCAGGAATATATTGAACTCCATAAATTTCAAAAGAAAGATGACGGTTTTGTTTTCTTCCAAGAAGAAACTTTAAGGTGTCGAGTTATCGGTTTGCATGAAGGAACTGATAAAACAGATCATATCTATGTTCAAACAATATCTGGTAAGAAGGTTAGTGTTGCTTTATCGCCTCATATTGCTGCTACATTAGGCTCAAAATATAGAACTCAACACCAAATTGAAATATTTGGTAAAGCCAAATACAGATACATAAGTTATAACGACGTTGAACTACTTTCATTTGTAGCTGAAAACATTGAAGAAGTACCTGAAGGTTCACTATCAAGTTGGATAGAAGATTTTAAGAATGCAGGGGATAGTGGTTGGAATCAATTTGAAGACCCTATTGCTGAGTGGCTGAAGGAGCGTCACGAGTGATTGTAGCGATTGATAATAATGTATTGGTTTCATTGGCATCGGATAGGGCATTATTTGTTAACCTAGAAACATACTTGAAACAGAACAATGCAACATTATTAATTCCTACACCTGTAATAGCTGAGTTTATTGCATATGATTTAAATGCTAGAAGGACTCAATTATTAACCCTCTCTCATGGCAAAGTACTTAATGGTAGTTTTGATAGGAAAGCAGCTCTTATTTGTGGAGAAATGGCACATGAACTGGGAAAAGAATTTTTTAAAGAAGATAAACAAAAGGTGAAGGTTGATATTCAAATACTCTCAATAGCAGTGTCAAATAATGCAAAAGTACTTTTAACAGAGGATAAAGGAATTATTAACGCAGTGGCTAAACTTGGTTTGGATATTCAAGTTTTAAAAAGAAATGAAATCAAACTTGGGTCAGATCTCTTTGATAATGTTAATGAATGATTAATTACAGCCACTAGAGATAGTGGTTTTTTTATACCTTGTGCTATCCTCTTAAAAAAATAAGGAGATGTGTATGTGGATAATACTATTAATAATCATAATATTTATATTAGCTGTGGGAGTGTCAGTAAAAAAGGAATTAAAGAAGAGTGGCGGTTATAAAAATTATAAAGCTAAGAGGTTGACAGAAGGGGGATTAGAAAAAAGATCATCTCATCTTAATACTAGCAAAGAGATGAAAGTAGAACTTCCAGATCCATTTTTAAAATATAGTGTGGAGTCTAAACAATACGAACTTGAATATGATTGTGCTTACGACTTTGAAGAATATCCATTCGAAATAGTTGGGGAGTCTTCCTATCAAGAAAATATCAAGAAATTTGCGATACAGCGCGAAAATAAGGGCTGTTTTATAAAAGTAATTGCAAAAATAATTAGAGAGCCAACCAATAAATATGACAAAAATGCATGCCGCGTTGTGATAAATGGTCTGACAGTTGGTTATTTGCCGCGAAATAATGCTGAAAGCTGGGTTAGGTTACTAAATAAACTTAATATACATGAAACAGCTCAAATCAATGTTAACGCAGTTATCGTTGGTGGTGGGAGTGCTGAATATAGTTATGGTGTTAGATTAAATATTCCTACTAGAATTGCTAACTCTGCAAAATACATCAAAGAATTGAAAGAGCAAGTAAATGAATAAAATTTTAGTATTATGCCTTTTTATATTTTTAGCAGGTTGTAGCGATAAAGATTCAAATAGTAAGCCTATATATGGCAAGGAATATGGATTGCCTGCTAATTGTAGAGCTTATATTCAAGTTGCTATAAATCAGTGGAAAAAAGGAACACACGATACTGAAACTACAATGGATGCTATTGAGCGAAATTGTGGTGAAAATGGGGAGCTTTGGAACTATAAGCCCAAATAAAGCATCCTAAGATACTTTAGAGCTAATTTACTGTTACTTGTTTTGTAATTGAGAAGCAATAAAAAACCACCTAATTCTTTCGAATTAAGTGGTTTTTAAATTTTGGAGCGGGAAACGAGACTCGAACTCGCGACCCTAACCTTGGCAAGTTATAATAAATTATAAATAACAAAAGTTTATGATTTTATGGTGCAGAAGTGGTGTCGAATAATTTTTTACAATTAAAGTAGAGAAATTGAACATAATATTAAACTGTTATTCTAGCAATCAAATCTTCAAAATAAAAGAAATGCGTCTTATAAGGATAGAAACGCACATCTATAAAATTAATCAGCTATCATTTGAAATTATTTAAAATTAATATAGTTATTAAGAATCATAAGGATAGACAATTAGAATAGCATGTAGAAATTTTAATACAGTCCCTTATACTGTTTTGAAGTTTACAAAGTATAATTTAAGTTAAAAATTTAGGTATAACAATAAAAGATTTATTTTGAATGTATATTTTCCTTATTGGTAAAAAATTCTTGAGAACTAAAGAAGTAGGAAGCTAAAAATATATTTTATAAAATAGACAGAATTAAGAAATAATTTAAAGAAATAAAAAATTATAAATAGCATCTTGTTGATAGTTATATATTTTTTATTTAAATATCTTTTGATGTTTTGTATTAATATAAATTAACAATAGCAAATATAAGTCAACATGACCAGTGTGAATTTTGAACAAATGGTAAAATATAGAATACATAATTAGATAATATATTTGGATAGGATGACTGTGTTGATGAATATTGAAATAGCATCAACATTTAACTTAATTAAAAATAGGTGAAAATATGAATAATATCCAGTTGAAACCAGAAGCAGCTCAAACAGAAGAAGTGGATTTAATTTTTTTAGGAACAGTTCAAGAAGAAACCAAAGGTTTCGATTTTGAAGGAACATATGAGCCTAGAAATATGGATAAATATGATGGTGATGCCATTATTCCATAAACAAAAAAACTAGGTTAGATAAAGAGATATTTTTATCTCTTTATCTTTTGAAAACTTATTAGAAGAAAATACTCAAAATGTACAGATTAAAAAATAATGTTTATGCATGTATTGATCAAGGTTGTCTAGTTTTCTTAGACTCAAGAAATTACCGATATTTCCAATTGAATGAGAAAGATACAGCAGAATTGCTAAATTGTGAAATAGAGAAAACTAAATTTAATAAATTAATTGAAAAACAGATTATTGAGTATGATAGAGAAAATAAGTTAGAAACTATTGTCAAAAAGGAAAGAGAACTACCACTAAATAGTATTTTATCAAATACTTATGCTGCAAAAAGACAAGTGAATTTTGGAAATATTGTAAAAGTAGTATTCATTAATACTTTAAATAAAGCACGGATAAAGTTTCTAAAAAGTCCTTTTCCGAAATTTAGAAATAAAAGTACGTTTAGTAAAGTTAATGATAATAAGATCGCTGAAGTTATCGGGACTTATAACGCCTGTATAGTTTTTTTACCATGGAGTAAAGTAGATGAGTGCTTATTTCAGTCAATAAGCTTAAAGCAGTTCCTTATGTTACATGGTATCGATTCTGAATTAGTAATTGGAGTTAAAACGAAACCATTTAGGGCTCATGCATGGTTAGAAAAAGATAGAAAAATATTAAATGATGAATTGCAACACATTGAAAAATATAAGCCAATAATGGTGGTAAAGTAATGTTTAGATATATGCTGGAATTTAAAAAAAGCACAGACTTTAACTCTTCTATTAACTATAGTTTGTTAAATAAAGAATTGGAAAAAATAGAAATAAATTCAAAAACAAATCTATGGTTAAGTCACCCTACCAGTTCAGGTGAAACTTATTTCTTTAGCAATGCAATAATTATTGGTAAATTATTTAAAAAAATTAAAAATAAATCTTCTAAAGTTGAAAATAAAAATAAAACAATTATAACTATTGAAGAGCTTGTTAAAGATTTTTGGGGCTCATATATAGCTATAATTTTTGATAATGAGAATGTCGAAGTTTTTAAAGATCCAGCATGTTCATTTGATTTTCTATGGACTATAAATAATGAAAATACAATTGGGTTTTCAGATGTAGAGTTTTATAAAAAATATAGTGAAAGTAATTTGGAAGTGAATGACAAATATGTGGCTGCATCTTTATGCTATGAGAGATTAAACCTAAGAGAAACCGGCTTTAAAAATATCAGCAATCTACTTTCAGGTGAGAGTATAACTTTATATGATTTAAAAATAAAAACTATATGGTCACCTGAAAAATTTGTAAAAAGTGATAATCTAACAATTGATGTGGCAATGGATGAGTTGAGAAAAGTTGTTATTGACTGTGTAAGTTGTTGGGGTAACGAATATAATAATATTTTGTTGAATCTATCAGGAGGTTTGGATTCGAGCTTAGTTGCTACTATTCTTAGAAAGCATACAAATACTAATATTTACGGATTGAACTTATGTTTTGACTCTGAATTAGGTAATGAAGAGCGATATGCTAGAGATGTCAGTAATATGTATGAATTTCCACTTTTTGTATTTAAGATGGAAGAAAATAAATTTAATCTAGAAGATAAATTAAGTATATATCCTATTCAATATAAGCCATTGAAATATGGTTTAGGTTTTGAAATATTAGATAAAGAGTTAGAGATTCTAGAAAAATGCAATATTGATTCTATCTTCTCTGGATGTGCAGGGGATGTATTATTTCAAACAAAAAATTCAATATTTATTGCTCAAGACTATTTTAGAGATAATGGCTTGAAGGGATATCTTTCAACAGCAATAAGAACAGCTGAATTAACAAATAATACAATTTGGGCAGTTTTTAAGAAAACTGCTGCTTCTATATTATTTGGAAGTAGGAGGTACGCGTATGAAGGAAAAATTGATAAAAGTATTTGCAATGAAAAATATAAACAAGTTATTGATAATAAATATTTATCTCATCCATGGATAGAGAATATTTCTCATATCAACAATGGGAAGAAATTTCAAATATTCTGCTTGGCAGATTCTCAAAACTTCTATACCAATTTTTATACCTCTAATTTTGTCGATAATTTACATCCATTGTTATCTCAACCAATTATGGAGTATTGTCTATCCATTCCAAGTTATATTTTGACACCTCAATTAATTAGTAGAGGACTTATTCGTGAAGCGTTTAAAGACTACTTGCCAGAAAGTATATATAGGAGAAGGACGAAATCAGGGGTAGGTTCATATTATGCTGATATTATCGAGGATAATTTTAATAATATTACCGAAATTTTGTGTAATGGAAGCTTGGTTAAAAAAGATATTATTTCTAAATTTGATCTAAATTTATTAATAGAAAAGTCAAAGAATAATGATACCGTTAAAATGGAGCTATTTAGATTATTTACAAGTGAAATGTGGATGAGAAAGGTTGAAGGAAAAAAATTATGAATTATTTAAAAAAAACAAATTTATATATACTATCTCAATTTGTTCTATCATATATTTTTAATAACAATGATAAGAAAATTGTATTTAACTTCTTTACATATATTTTTATTATTCTACTTTCCTCTTTAGCTACAGTTCTAGCGCCTCTAGCTTTAAAGTATTCAATTGATAGTTTTAGCTCAGGGGCTGAAAATGCAATTTTAGTAACTTCTATTCTATTAAGTTTGTACGTAATATCACAATCCGCATCTCGTTATCTGATAGATTTACAATGGACTTTTTTTTGCAAAATTGAACAAACTATACATAGCTTGATGCGGAATGAATCGATTTCACATATTATAAATTTACCAGTTAAATATTTACATAATTACACTTCTGGGAAGTTAGTACAATCTATTAGTAACGGTACTCGGAGTGTAACTATATATTTGCAATCTTTTATCCAAGTTGGCCTTTTAATCATATTTCAAGTTGTTGGTACATCAATTGTAATCCTTTCTTTTTATGACGTTTCCTTTTTGCTGATTATTTTATTTGGAATTACTTTGTATATTTACTATTTTGTTCAAGGTAATAATAAGATAATGGTTTCAAATAGGGATGTGGTAGAAGATCAGAATAATGTTAACTCTGACTTAAATTCGGCTTTTTTATACCCTGAAACTAATAAGTATTTAAGTGTTGAAAAAGACTATATTGAAATAATGGGTAAACAAAATGAAAAGCTAAAAAAATCATATATTACATATTTCAACACTACAATATCTGTAAACTTTGTAACAACAATAATTTTTACTATCCTCTTAGGTTTAATTACGTATTTATCTTATTCAAAGCTACTTCAAGGAAAAATGACGATAGGTGATTTTGTTTTGATGATTACTTATTTGCTCCAATTAGTTAAGCCAGTTGAAGCTGTAGGTGGTGTTATGAGACAAGTGAACCAAGGTAGGGTTTTTCTTGATAATTATAAAAAAATTAATAGCCTTTCTACAGAACAAGAAATTTGGAAAGGCAAAAAAAATATTGAAAAGTCTTATATTAATATAGATATTAATTCTTTAAATTTTATTTATCCTAATAATAAACATACAGCACTAGATAATGTTAATTGTTCTTTTGAGAGTAATACAGTAACTGCAATTATAGGTAGGACTGGTTCAGGAAAGTCTTCTCTTGTAAAACTTCTTTATGGTTTTTATGATGATTACGAAGGTGAAATTAAATTTAATAGTATTGATATAAGAAGCCTTAGCCTAAAATCTTTAAGAAATAATATTTCAGTTATTTCTCAAGAATGTCATATCTTTAACTTACCTATCTGGAAAAATATTACAATTGGAACTGATCGTAGTAAAGATGAAGCAATAGAAGTTGCTAAAAAGTTTAAAATTCATGAGTTTATTTCTAAATTAGATAAAAGTTATGACACTGTTGTAGGTGAGCATGGTGTTAAGATTTCTGGCGGAGAAAGACAGCGAATTTCACTTGCGCGAGCTTTTTTAAGGAATTCACCTGTAATTATTTTTGATGAGCCAACCTCTTCATTAGACTCGGTTACAGAAAAAGAAATTATGGATTTATTATTTGATAAATTCACAAATTCTACGATTATTATTATTGCACATAGATTAAATACTATTCGTAATGTTGATAAAGTAATTGTTTTAGATGGAGGTCGAGTTATTGAAACTGGTAAATATAGTGATTTAATTTATACAAATAATAATTTAAAAGATTTGATGAAAGAAATTGATTAAAGGAATATTTATATGATTTTAGATTATTTTGATCATAATTTTATTGATGAGTTTGTAGCTAATTATAACAAATCTAGTTGGTTTTATAGAAAGAATATTTTTGATCCAGATATGTTATGCAACTGGTCGGAACTAAATTATACTATTTCTATATTGGACTCTTATAATGATGTGTTAATGTTAGGTGAAAGTGGTTTTGTTTCACCATATAATTTATTCAAAGATAAGAAAAAGAGAGCACAGGAAATTTCAAATGTCTTTAATAAATATATTTTCAATGGTTACACTTTTGTCCTAAATAGTGCGCACACGAAGCACGTCAAGCTTGCTAAGTTCTGTTCAAATCTGTCCCAATTTTTATGTACGAATACACAAGCTAATTTATATGCATCTTGGAAAAATTCACGTAGTCCTTTTGGGTCTCATTGGGATGAGCAAGATACTTTCATTATTCAATTAGAAGGATCGAAAAAATGGAAGATTTATGATTTTGCAGATCTAGACCCTGTAAATCATAAACATATAGTAAAGAAAAGTGAAAAACTACTTGCCGAATTTACTTTGCAAAAAGGGGATGTTTTATATGTTCCAATGGGGCAAATACATTCGGCTGAAACAGGAGATGATATTTCTCTACATGCAACTATTGGAATTCATAGGTATACCGCTTTAGATTTATTAGATTGGCTGAAAGATGATTTGTCTAAAATTCCTGAGTTTAGGAAAAGAATGCCAAATATAAATGATAAAAAACAAATGGAAGAATTTGTTTCAAACTTCTTTTCTAATTTATCTAAAGTTCAATGGAGTTCTAATAAAATTCATAATGTTATGCATCATCTTAAATCTAATTTTAAATTCAATTCTCTTTTAAATTTACCCTATGTAGGAATTGAGTCAGCTGATGCAAATTTTGCGAATCAAACTTTTATATTAAATCATTTTATTAGATATGAGAAAGAACATCAAAATGGATTAATTATTACTAATGGACTAAAGAAATGGGTTGTGCCTAAAGAGATTTCAGCTTCTTTTAATGAGTTGTTATTAGGAAAGCCAGTTCACTATTCTACTCTTTCTAGAGAAGGATTTGAGAATGGTATGCAGATTAATTATATTAATAAAGTTTGTACAGATATGATTCATGCTGGAATTATCACTATTTATAATTAATTTTAATAATAGTTTCTTAATTTTTTGATGACTATAACATCAAATTTTACTTTATAACTATAAAAGGGCATTTAACCCTTTTATAGTTATAAAGCTTAATTTTTCCAGCTTTATCCAGCAAGCCAAATAGTTTTATGATCACATAAAGGGCTTAAATTTTTAATTCGCTGATTATCTCGCTCAAACCGACCAAAACCACCAGCTAAATCTAATTCTTCGCCTAAAGCAATTTTCTTACTTTTATAAGTTAAAGTTTGATTTTTAGGATCCCATTCTGCATATCCTTTAGGGAAAATAATTAGAATATCATTTACATATAGACATTCTTGTTTTAACTGCATCGGGCCCCTTAATCGTGCAGAGGCAAAAAAGCCATTTGATTGATAACTTGGTATTTTCACATGGCTATTTTCGACCCTCGATACTTGTGGCTGACAAGCGACCAAAAGTATATTAATAGCGGAACAAATCAATTTTTTATAAATATCCAAGTTCACACCTATATGTGAGTTAAATACACTTTGATATTAATCGAGGGGATCATTCCCAAAAAATTAATTTGTTAGGAAAGAGTATCTCCGTCTTAATTCTTCCGTCTCGATCACCGTTGCTACCTTTTAATATTAGATTTTTCAAGGATACTTATAGCTTTATTCGAGATCGTACAGACGCTTACCATCTTGTCCTTTATTGAAAGAATGCAGCCGTTAAATTTGATTAAAGATAATTATAAGAAGAGGCGGAAGGAATCAGATTTTTTAGCTAAGCAATAGACATAAAAAAACCACCTAATTCTTTCGAATTAAGTGGTTTTTAAATTTTGGAGCGGGAAACGAGACTCGAACTCGCGACCCCAACCTTGGCAAGGTTATGCTCTACCAACTGAGCTATTCCCGCAATGTGAGCACATTATAGAGTGTTTCACTAAAGTGTCAACACTCTTGTGATTTAATTGAACATTTAATCAGCACGGCGCCAAACTGTACCTTGACGTGTATCTTCTAATACAACACCTTGGTCGAGCAAAGACTGACGAATACCATCTGCTTTAGCAAAGTCTTTTGCTTTTTTCGCATCAACACGTTGTTGAATAAAATCTTCAATTTCAGCGTCAGACAAAGCAAGTGCTTCTTGCCCAATATCTGATTTTAAGAAATTATCTACATCGTGTTGTACCAAGCCTAAAATGTTGGTGAGGTGACGCAAAGTTGAATAAAGCACAGTCGCTTGGTCAGCTTGCTGTTCTTTTACAGCACGGTTTAACTCTTTGTTAAGTTCAAACAGCACAGCCATTGTTTCGGCGGTGTTGAAATCATCACACATTGCATTGTTAAAACGTTCAACAAAGCTTTGATCAAGCGTTTCAGTTGTCGTTTGACCGTACACTTGTTGATAAGCTTTAAATGAATGATAGAAGCGAGTTAAAGAAGTTTTTGCTTCTTTAAGTGCCACATCAGAGAAGTTCACAGGACTACGATAGTGTGAAGACACAATAAAGTAGCGGATCACTTCAGGGTGGAATTTCTCCATCACGTCACGAATCGTAAAGAAGTTGCCTAAAGACTTAGACATCTTTTCACCATCAACGTTAATAAAGCCAACATGCATCCAGTAGTTTACATATTGTTCGCCAGTTGAAGCTTCACTTTGCGCAATTTCATTTTCATGGTGTGGGAACATTAAATCTGAACCACCACCATGAATGTCAAAGTGATTGCCTAGGCAGCAAGTCGACATTGCAGAACATTCAATGTGCCAACCCGGACGGCCATTGCCCCAAGGAGATGCCCACGATGGTTCATTTTCTTTAGCATGTTTCCAAAGGACAAAGTCAAACGGATGTTTCTTTTCAACTTCTACGTCAACACGCTCACTCGCGCCAGCTTGCATGTCATCAAGCTTACGGCCAGAGAGGCGACCATATTTCTCAAATTTGGTGACTTCAAAATAAACATCGCCATTTGCAGCAGGGTAAGCAGAGCCTTTATTGACCAGATTACCAATCATGTTTTGCATCTGCTCAATATATTCAGTCGCTTTAGGTGCTTCATCGGGTGCAGCACAGCCTAAATTGGCTGCATCTTCGTTCATTGCATCAATGAAACGAGTAGTGAGCTGCTGAATGGTTTCACCATTTTCATTCGCGCGTTTAATAATTTTGTCGTCAATGTCGGTAATGTTGCGTATATAACGAACATTCCAGCCTTGGCTACGCAAGAAACGAATAATGTAGTCAAATGCAACCATAACTCGAGCATGCCCGATATGACAGTAATCGTAAACGGTCATACCGCAGACGTACATATCGATGTGACCTTCTTTGCGAGGTACAAATTCAACTTTTTTTCGTTGCTCAGAGTTATATAAAACAAACGGTTGCATAAGGGTTTTCAAACACTCAACAAAAACAGTGTTACATCATAACTGATGCATCATTTTTCACAAAGGTTTATGCAAGAATTTTATAAGCTTGTGAAATCTTATACATTTAAAAACGTGTAGATGATTGAGTTATGTTAGAATGCCCCCAAATCTTTTGATTAAAATCACCGATCTTCATAAGAGATCAGATCAATTATTTTGAGTCAAACTCGTATGCCCAATCCTACAGATTTTCAAAGCAGCGCATTAGCAACCTTGCGTATTGAGCAGCAAGCCCTAGACGTGTTAGCAACACAAATTAATGACAGTTTTAGTCAGGCTTGTGAAATATTGTTACAGTGTAAAGGCCGTGTTGTGATTACTGGCATGGGGAAGTCAGGGCATATTGGCCGTAAAATGGCTGCGACTTTTGCTTCAACTGGTACACCATCTTTCTTTATGCATCCGGGCGAAGCTGGGCATGGCGATTTGGGAATGCTGGTTCGTGGTGACGTTTTAATTGCGATTTCCAATTCTGGAAAAAGCGATGAAATCATGATGTTGATGCCACTCATCAAACATCTTGGTGTACCTCTTATTACGATTAGCCGTACTGATAAAGGGCCAATGCCTCAAAATGCTGACATCGCTTTAACTTTAGGTGAGTCTGATGAAGCATGCCCACTCGGATTAGCTCCGACATCAAGCACAACTGCAACCTTAGTATTGGGTGATGCGCTGGCTGTTGCCTTACTTGAAGCGCGTGGTTTTACTGCAGATGATTTTGCTCGCTCGCATCCTGCTGGAGCATTGGGTAAGCGTTTACTTTTACATGTAAAACACCTCATGCATACAGGCGATGAATTGCCAAAAGTTTCACCAGATACTCCAATGAATCAAGTGCTTTACGAAATTTCTAATAAGCGTTTAGGCTTGACCACGATTGTAGATGAACAGGAACACTTGCTTGGTATTTTCACCGATGGTGACTTACGTCGTTTAATTGATAAACAGCAAGGTTTCGATGTGAATTTACCTGTTTCTGAAGTAATGACAAAAAAACCGTCGACTATTTCTCAAGAAGCACGTGCGGTAGAAGCTCTACAACAGCTTAACCTGAAAAAAATCAGTCAATTTGTTGTGGTGGATGACCAAAATAAAGTGATTGGTGTAATTAGTATGCATGACCTTATTCAGGCAGGGGTAAATTAATCAATGGCATCTTATGCATTGTTAGAACAAGCACGTCACCTACAGGCATTGGTTCTGGATGTCGATGGTATTTTGAGCGATGGCTTTGTAACTTTAACCAATAGTGGCGATGAGATTAAATCATTCGATATTCGTGATGGTTTAGGCATGAAACTTGCGCAGCAAGCAGGCATGAAAGTCATCATTATTACAGGTCGAAAAAGTAATATTGTTGAAAAGCGTATGTCTGATTTAGGCGTAGACCTCGTTTTTCAAGGTCGTGAAGACAAAGGTTCTGCGTTACGTGAAGCTTGTGCACAGTTTAATATTTTGCCTTCCGATTGCTTGTATATGGGCGATGACTGGCCTGATTTATCTGCTTTTGCAATCGCAGGAATGAGTGTCACTGTGCCAAATGGTCATGAAGAAGTACGTCGCCGTGCGCATTTGGTTACCCAGTCGATGGGCGGACGTGGTGCTGTACGAGAAGTCTGTGATATGTTGCTGATCGCAAAAGGCATTTACCAAGAACTTCTTGAAAAATATCTTGCAGTACCGCATTAATAATAAGATTACTTAAAAAGGTAGGCTATTCCTGCTCATGGATACCAGAGTTTTATCTATTGTCGCTGTAGTTATTGCTGCTATAAGTGGTGGTTATTACTACTATAGTGGCAAAGCAAAAAAACTAGACATTGCTTCGGCGAAGAATATGACATATTCGGCGCAGGGCGTCCATTTGACTCAAACTGATGATCAAGGCAATTTGTATATTCGTGCTGAAGTTCGTCAGCTTGAACAGGATATGCAACAAAAAACATCAAAGTTGGATCAACTCAAAGCATCTATGTATAAAGATGGCAAAGTTGATGCAACGTTCTTTGCGAAACAGGCAAATGGTTATGATGATAATAGTAAAGTTATCTTATCGGGTGATGTAGTCGCAACTAAACTTGCTCCACAAGGGAAGATTGAATTCCAAACCGATGAATTAACAGGTTATCCAAAAACCAGAGAGATTGAAACGAATCACCAAGTGGTTGTTCAATCTCCACAAGGCGATTTTGTTAGCAAAGGATTAAAAGCCAATTTGAATAATGGTCAGTACGAATTTTTTAATATTCGAGGAAAGTATGCACCAAAGTCTTAATTTAAAACGTTCTTCAGCTTTCCTAAAACAAGCTGCGGTTATTACATTCGTTGCTTTAACATCAGCTTCGACTTTTGCGTTGCCGTCTGACCGTAATCAACAAATTTCACTCGTGGCAGACCGTGCAACTTATAACGAAAAAACTGGTTTGACGACATACACAGGTAATGTCGTGATTGAGCAAGGTACGATGAAGCTTCAAGCTGATTCGATTGTTGCGACGTTAAACTCTAAGCGTGAAATCCAAACCATTACTGCTAAAGGCCGACCATCTAAGTTTCAGCAACAAATAAGTGCTGATAAGGGTGTGGCACGCGGTGAAGGACAGACCATTGTTTATAATGCAGATACCGGCATTATTACATTGAATGGTGGCGCATATTTATATCAAGATGGTTCTAGTATTCGTGGTAACTCATTGAAATATAGTATGAACAAAGGTGATGTTGAAGCTCAGGGTTCATCATCAAATCGTGTTCAAATTATTATTCCACCATCAAGTTCAAAAAGCTTTCCAGGAGCGCGTGAATAATGCAACAAGCTCTTCAACAACCCCAAACTTTGTGTATTAAGCACTTAGGAAAAAACTATAGTAAGCGTTGGGTCGTCAAAGACGTATCTTTTAGTATGCAAAGTGGACAGATTGTTGGTTTGCTTGGCCCTAACGGTGCAGGGAAAACCACAAGCTTCTATATGGTTGTAGGGCTAGTGCGCATGGACAAAGGTGAAATTCACCTTGATGATCTTGATATGTCTGATTTGGCAATGCATGAACGGGCACGCAAGGGCATTGGATATCTTCCGCAAGAGGCTTCTATTTTTAGAAAGCTCACCATTGCTGAAAATATTATGTCCATTTTAGAAACACGCAAAGACCTAAATAAGCAACAGCGCCAGCAACGTCTTACTGAATTATTAAATGACTTTAAAATCAGTCATATTAAAGATTCATTGGGAATGAGTGTGTCTGGTGGTGAACGCCGCCGTGCTGAAATTGCACGTGCATTGGCTGCCGATCCTAAATTTATGTTGCTTGATGAACCATTTGCCGGCGTTGACCCAATATCGGTTGGAGATATTAAAGATATTATCCAGACTTTGAAGGATCGTGGCATCGGTGTACTCATTACTGACCATAACGTACGTGAAACTTTGGCAATTTGTGAGCGTGCATATATTGTGAGTGAAGGGGCTGTAATTGCAGAAGGCACACCACAAGAAATTCTGGACAACGAACAAGTTCGTAAAGTCTACTTAGGTGACGATTTTACAGTTTAAATAAAATAGTTAATCTGTTTGTCTAAAAAGAGGTCAAGGCCTCTTTTTGGTTTTTTTGTATTTAACTATTAAAAACAATGAATTAGCGCATTCACTTGATGAAAATGTAATGTGTGAATTATTCCTGCAATTATGCTTCTTTATGCAAAAAAATATGTAGAATGTAAAAGCTTTTAAACGATAACAAACAAGATCAACAAGACAAGCATGATTGGATATAACCAGAGAAGAGTAAAAAGGACATGTAAAAAGCCGGCTTTCCTGAAAGGGTTGATGCTTTTAACTTCATTGCATGTGCCAGTGGTGATATATGCTGCTAAACCAAGTGAGCAATATCACACTTTAAAAGACAACTTATCGCAACTTTTTGCCCCTAAAAGTAGTGATGAATTTAAAGTTGCCAAGATGCAAGAGCTGAGTAATTTTAAGCTAGATCGTTCTAGAGTTCAGGAGTTTCCGACTGTTCAACTCAATGATAGATCAGCTGCATCTTATTCAAATTTGCCATCAAGGCAAATGACTTTGCAGGAAGCGGTGAAAATCGCAATCCAGCGTAACCCGGATATTTCTCAAGCCATTTCCACTTTAGCTGGTCAAAATGCAGGTATTGATTACGCCAAGGCGGGTTATTACCCTCAGCTTTCAGGTGGAATTACTACAGGTGACTTGAGTAGTGGTGAGCGTGGTCGGCAGTTATTGACCTTAAATGCAACTCAGATGCTCTATGATTTTGGTAAAGTTAAATCAGGTGTAGATGTTGAGCAAGCCAAGGTTCAAGTCGAGCAGGCCAATGTGCTGGTCAGCATTGATGATATTGCACTTGATGTCGCGCAAACCATTGTTAATATTCAACGCTACCTTCAATTAAATAAAATTGCCGAGCAGCAAATTGCAGGTATTCAACGTATTCAGGATATTGCGAATTTACGTGCAAATGCCGGTATTAGTAGCCAAGCTGACCCAATCCAAGCCCAGTCTTATTTGCAAGCTGCCCAGTCTGGTTTGATTGCTCAGCAATCTTTATTACGTCAGTACCAACAACATTTAAGAACATTGCTAGGTGCAGATGTATCTCGAACTGGCTGGATTATTTCAGATGATTTGGTGAAAGTGTCCGATTTATATGGTGAACCTGAATTCAATACCATTCCAAAAATGATTGCGGCGCAAGCCAGTGTTGAAGTTGCCAAGGCACAAAAGGAACAGACCCGTTTAACACGTTATCCAACTTTGTCAGTCAAAGGTTCCTTAAGTCAGGCCATTAATGGTCGAAACCCCAACAATGATAAAGATGACGGCCTATACAGTTCCGTCATGCTTGAAGCAAGCAGTCAGTTTTATCAAGGTGGAGCCGTTTCTTCTCAGGTAAAAATGGCGAGTTATGCCGAAGAAGCTGCAAAGTCTAAGGTCAATTCAGTTTATATGGATGTTCTTGACCAGATCAGAACGAGCCGTGAGCAAATTGAAAATAAACAACGTCAAATGCAGGTGTTGACCAATCGTCAAGCCACAACGGTTCGTACACGTGAACTTTATCAAGAGCAGTACAAGCTCGGGACACGTTCATTGGTCGATTTATTAAATGCAGAGCAGGCCATTCATAGTGCTAATTCAGAACTTGAGTCTGCACGTTATGACATCTACAACAGTATTGTTCAGTACATTTCGGCAACAGGACGTTCCCGCCAAGCCTATGGCTTAAATAATATTTCAATTCAGGGGTTCGAAGTACAACCATGATGACAAAAATAAACTACCAGCCCTGGTTACAGTCGGTCTTAACGATTGCTAAACATTATCGAATTGAGCCTTCAGAAGAAAGAATCCGTTTGCAACTTGACTGGAACCAGAATCAAAATCTTGATGATGTTTTACAGCTCATTACACGTCAGGTTGGTCTCAATTTACGTAAAGTACCTTTTTCTTTAGACGTACTGAATCCGTGGCGCCTGCCTGTCATGGTCGAGTTTAACGACGGACAGGTCGGTGTTGTTGATAAAGCTGATACTCAAGGAAATGTCAGTATCCAGTTGAGTGGAGATCACGGCCTTTCCCAAAATTTAAGCTTAGATGTCTTAAAAAAGACAATTAAGAATGTCTATATTCTGCGTCCTGAAACTTCTATTCCCGATGCGCGTATTGATGAATATATCAAACCGTATGAAGCAAGCTGGTTCTGGTCAATTGTACTCAGAGACTGGAAGCGCTACGTTGATATTATGTTTGCCTCACTCATTGCCAATGTACTGGCACTGGCAACCATTATTTTCTCAATGCAAGTCTATGACCGTGTCGTACCTTCACAGTCTATCCCGACTTTATGGGTTCTGGCAGGTGGTGTACTCATTGCTGCTCTTTTTGAGTTTACCCTACGTATATCGCGGGTATATTTATCCGACATTATTGGTAAACGTGCGGACTTACGTGTTTCTGACCGTGTATTTGGTCATGCCCTAAGAATCAAGAATAAAGACCGTTCAAAGTCTACAGGTAGTTTTATTTCCCAGATTCGTGAGCTCGAAGGTGTTCGTGAACTGGTGACTTCTACTACCATTAGTGCAATTGCCGATTTCCCATTCTTTTTCTTGTTCCTGACCATCTTTGCGATTATTGGCGGGAAATTGTTCTGGGTAATGTTGCTGGTTGTGCCACTTATGCTTTTGCCGGGTATTCTGGCACAGAAGAAGCTAGCGCAGCTCGCACAAGAGGGTATGAGAGAATCTTCAATTCGTAATGCTATTCTAGTAGAAGCAGTGCAGGGTATTGAAGACATCAAGCTTTTACGTGCTGAATCACGTTTCCAAAACCAGTGGAACCACATGAACGAAGTTTCAGCCGACATTGGTATGAGACAACGTAAAATCGTTGGTACCTTAATGGCATGGACTCAAATGCTTCAAGGTCTGACCTATGCGATTGTGGTTTTAGTGGGATGTTTTGCCGTAATGGATGGTGAAATGACCACAGGTGCATTAGTAGCCTGTTCAATTTTATCTTCACGCATGTTAGGTCCAATTGCACAGATTACAGGCGTTCTAGGACGTTTACAGCAGGCGAAAGTTGCAAAACAAAGTCTGGATGAACTTATGCAACGTCCGATTGATCAGGCTGACCGTTCACATCTGGTACATAAGGCTGCTTTAAATGGTGATTACGAATTAAAAAATGCCTTGTTCCAATATGGAGAAGATGACCCGAGACCAAGTTTAGCAATCCGTCATTTAAAAATTCGCGCGGGTGAAAAAATTGCAATTCTGGGGCGCAATGGGGCGGGTAAATCAACACTGCTTCAGCTTCTCTCAGGAATGCAATTTCCTATTCAA
>NZ_JBQUYP010000011.1:0-50593 GCF_056314305.1 Acinetobacter sp. DMC2
CAATCAATCAATGATAATATTTCGATTAATCAATCAGTAAAAATCCACACAAGTTGTTCTTCAATTCTCTTAATGATTTTTCTGCTCTTCGTCAGAGACAGAATTCAACGCAATACTAAGTTTCCATCTTAACCCTGTAAGCTAAGATATTCTCGTGTATCGCGTCGGGATGAGTGCATTATAGGGAAAAAAAACTGGTACGCAAGCACTTTTCTAAATATATGTGTTTGACCGACTCTTTTTTACCCAACTAAAAATCAAAAAAGCCAAAATAATTAACTAAGCAACTGATAAAAAACAATAAATATTAAATTATTTATTTTCATTCTTTTTTGATTTTCACTTCTAGTATCTTAATAGGTTGTTTAGGAACGTTCTGATGCATGCCATCATTGGTTGTAGGTACCTTTACAATACGGTCAACCACATCCATTCCTTTAATTACTTTTCCGAAAACCGCATAACCTGCGTTACCAGCTGAGCGATTTAGAAAACTGTTATCTGCGACATTAATAAAGAATTGACTAGTAGCAGAGTCCGGATTTGCAGTACGAGCCATTGCTAAAGTTCCGCGGGTGTTAGCAATTCCATTTCCAGCTTCGTTTTTGATTGGTGCTCGGGTTGTCTTTTCCTGCATATTTGCAGTAAGTCCACCACCCTGCGCCATGAAGCCAGGTATTACGCGATGGAAGATCGTATCTTTATAAAAGTTCGACTTTATATAGGTTTTAAAATTCTTTACGCTGATTGGGGCTTTCTCGTCATAAAGTTGTATTTCTATATTGCCTAAATTTGTTTGCATTTCAACTAAAGTGTCAGCCCAAACTGAATGACTGCTTAGACCTAAGCAACATAGCATTAATAATTTTTTCATATTTTCCTACAATAAAATGCAAAATTTAGTAAAGGTTAAATTTAATCGTCTATATAAAAGAATTCTAGTGAGTATTTATTGTCTTTTATTTAAGGCCTAATATTTTGGATGTGTATATGTGTCCATGTTCCACGTGAAACATGGACCAAACTTTTATTTAGCTATTTTTATCCCAAAATTTTCTAAAGTTTTTACTGAACTCAATGGTGTAACGTTTGGCTTTTTTTGAAATAGGCGTCAAATTTATAAAACCATGAGTTTGATCTGAATATTCTTCATAATGCATTTTGACACCATTTTGACGTAGCTTATAACTATAGATTTTTGCCTCGTCATGTAATACATCATGCCCAGCAGTAATCACAAAAGCTGGTGGGTTCTTTTTCAAGTTGCCATAGGTTGGAGAAATAATAGGATCATCTAGTTCTACGTTATGCTGCGTTGCATAATATTGAGTGACATAATTAATATCGCTATCCGTCAAAACCAACCCTTCGTTATAAGCATAAAAAGAAGGATGTCGGCTCTTAAAATCAACTGTAGGGTAAATAAGAAGTTGGGCCTGAGGAGCATAAGGTTTATTTACTGATCTTTGAGCCACGACTGTACTGATGTTTCCACCTGCACTATCCCCCGCTACCGCAATTCGACCTTTTAATATTTTTAACTGTCTACGATTTTGATATACCCAAGCTAAAGCATCTTCACAAGATTGAATTAAATGCCGAGGAGAAACCTCAGGTGCGAGAGGGTAATCGATACTGAGTACTTGTACTTTTGCATACCTTGCCAATATACGACAAACCTCATCATGAGTATCTAAACCACCAACAACAAATCCTCCTCCATGATAGAAAACAATAAGAGGTAATTTTTTATTCGGTGCTGGATGATAGTGTCTTGCGAAAACAGTTCCGCTTTGGAGAGGTAAACGAATATCTTCCACTAAGTCAATCTCTGTTGACTTGTGGCGTATAGCCAGCATTTGCGTATCGAACTGCCTTCTAGATTCAATTGGATCTGAACCAATAAAACCAATACGACCCTGTTTAATTTGTACAGCCATCATACATTTAGTAAATGAGTCGAGATCTGGATATTGGTAAGAATATCCAAGAATTTTAGCAAGTGATTCTTGAGCTAATCGAGGTAACTTATCAAGAGCTCGAGCAGCAGGCCCTTGGCCCTTATCTAGCAATGTTTGAATTTTTTGATTAAATGCTGTCATGCCTATCTCCATGAATTCCTCTTATCCTTCATATTTTCTACAGAATTCTGTTGTTATTTGACTATATTCGCATACAACTCATGTAATCAAGATACAAAGGTAAAACCCAAATTACGCTAATCTGATTTCAAGCAAATGTCATTAACAAATCTGTCACTTAAAACAGGACTTTTTTGCCAATTATTGTTAACAGACAAAAAAGAGGTACGATTATGTCAACAAAACTAGTTGTTACTTTATTAGCAACCGGTCTTTTAACTGTAGGCTGCGTGGCTTATACGGATGACCCTTCTTATCGTGGTGGTTATGGTTACCATGATCATGATAGTAATCGCTATGATCGCAATGATGGACGTCGATATAACGATTGGGAACGAAGACGCTGGGAAGAACGTCAAAGAATATATGAACAACAACGAAGAGTTGCTCGCGAACAGGATCGAAATCGTCATGAATGGGATAAAAGACGCCATGACGAGGATAAGAAACGCTGGGATGACGATAAAAAACGCCACGAGTGGGATAAAAAACGGGTAGAAGATCGTGATCATAATCATCGGGATTATCGTCATGATGACTAAATTCATTACTATATAAAAAGCCCCAATAAGCTACGTCTTTTGGGGCTTTTTTGAGAATTCTAAATTCTCTTAATTATAGAGTAATGAGTAGCAGCTCACTTCATACATAAATCGGCATCTTAAATATATGACTCTATAATCTTTTAACTATTCTTATCACTAAGAATTACTGAGCTGTTGCAGAACCTGAAACAGAACCAGAAGCACCAGCATCAACTTGACCTGGTTGTGCTTGGCCAGAAACGCCCGCATCAACACCTACACCAGCTTGCACGCCAGATGGGCTAGCACTTGTTTGAGCAGAACCTGATGCGTTTAAACCCGCTTCAGATGCGCAACCAACAGCTGTAAAAGCAACACCAGCAAGTACTACAGAGATAAGACCTAATTTTTTCATAATCGCTTTCCTTTCATTACGACAAACACTTAAATGCGAAGATCATCTTCGCGCTGCCTATAATTCACAATTTTTTTTTCTGGCGTGCGTATCATTGGTTGTCTTTTGTAGTAATAGAAGTACAAATTGTGCAATTTTTTATTAAATTCACTTCCCTACTCTTAGCTCTATCTTTTATATAAAGGTAGCAACTTAAGCTTTTGTTTAATTTTATCAATTTTTAATTTTTATCTGAGCCTTTTGCTCTACTCAAAAAAATTCTCTTTATAGAAACACTATATAAGGTGCGTAGAATGTTACAGAGGTTTTTTGCTTAAAAATTCCCGTTTCTATTAAAAAAGCCGGGTTTGAACCACGGCTTCTCTAAAAATTTACGATATTTCGATTCAAATTACGGCCACTGCATCTCGCCTTTTACAACTTTTGCACCCAGCTCTAGGCTATCCACACTTTTTAATGTTGGATATTGTTTTTGCATGAGTTGACTCAGCTCACTCGCATTTTTACTTACTTTAACGGCTTTCTCATAGCTCTTGAGATAGTTGATCGAAAAGTTAACTGCATCCAAACCTTGTGGAGCTCCCTCAACCATATGGGCAGGAACAACTGTCTGAGGTTGGAGTGCTTTAATGTTTTCTAGCGTTTGAATTACTTCATTGCGGTCTTTAACTTTTGGTGTATCTGCCATCCATAAATGAATGCCTGAAGAGACAGGAATACCACCTACTACTGCTTTTGAAGAAGGAATCCATAAATAAGTGAGTTCTTTCTTACCTTTAATCTCGATGGACTCATTCTCTAGCTTTAAAGTTTTAGCAGTATAAGCTTGAGGCACAATAATTTGGCTAGGCGCATTTGCACCCATTTGTGGACCCCAATACTTCACTTTGAGCGCTTGAGTATCTTGAATATGTTTAACAGTTTCTGGCGTTGCGATGATTTGTACATTTGGGAAATATTGTTTAAATACATCTAAGCCAAAGTAATAATCTGGATCGCCATAGCTTACGAAAATTGTTTTTAGGGTTTTACCGCTATCGATAATGTCGGCAGCAATACGTAATGCTTCAGATTTTGAGAATTGGGCATTAACCAATAGAACTTCTTTATCGCCTTCAATTAAAGTAGACGTCACGCCAAAATGTTCAGGTTTAGCCAGAAAACTTTGGATTTTTAGATCTTGTGCAAAGGCGGAGGAAGCCATTGTCAAAGCTGTAGCAGTTGCTAGGGCTGAAGCAGTTAATTTAAAAAATTTCATTATGTATTCTCCAATTTCATAAGAAATACTTTAAATTGCAATTCCTGTAAGGTAAATGCACTAAATTAAGATAAACTGTTGCATATATTGTAATAATGATGATGCATATGGACACATTAAAAGCCATACAAGTCTTTGTTTCTATTGCTCAGCATGGCAATTTAACCAAAGCCGCAGAACACCTGAATTATTCCCGTGCGATGGTTTCTCGTTATCTTGAGCATCTTGAACACACCTTCTCAACTCGACTATTTCAAAGAAATACACGAAAAATATCACTTACGCCAGCAGGTGAAAAAGCCCTCCTCTACTGCGAAAATATTTTACAACAACAGCAACTTTTACAAGAGCTAGCCGCACCCGAACAACATAATGGTACGATTCGTTTTACCTGTGGTTTATTTTTATTTCAATTAGGGGTTGGGGAATGTATTCGCCAATTTAAACAGCAACATCCGCATATTCAATTTGATGTATATCTGACTGAAAATACAATGGACTTAATTGATGCACAGGTCGATTTAGCCTTACGTATAACGCAAAAAGTTGCAGATGGTTTAATTGCACGACCAGTTTGTCAAATCGAGTCTGTTTTCTGTGCTCATCCTGATTATTTAAAGCAGCACAGCCCCCTCTCCCATCCAAGGCAACTTATTCAACATGAATGTTTAGCTCACCACAGCCAACATCAATTTTGGACACTTTTTGATGAAGAGCAACAACCGCAGAATTACCCTTTAAATGTGACCTTCAAAAGTAATGATGTAAATGCTGTTTATGATATGTGTTTACATGCCCAAGGTGTGGCAATGTTGCCTTCACTATTAGTTACAAAAGATTTAAAAGAAAAAAGATTAGTCCCTTTATTTAAAAACTTTTCTGCTCCGGAATTAAGTCTGTCAGTGGTATATGCATCGAGACAACATTTACCCAAAATAACGCAGGAATTTATTGCTTTTATGATCGAAAATTTAGATTTTTACTTAAAACCGCAAAATTAAAAGTTTTAAATTGCCATGTACGCTTGAATTTTTAGGCAATGCCCATACTTCATCCCTATTAATGAATTACAGCATATGCATGGCAGTTCAGGTTTTACCCAGTAAATGCTGATGCCAAAAGGACTGTACATGTTTAAAAACCCATTTAAACGGAGATCATCAATGGCTAATGAGCAAAACGAGCAAGCTCAAGACATTCAACACGAGCAAGCAGAGCAATCTAATGAGCAAACTCAGGCTGAAGGTGTAGAGCAAGCAAACGACGTTACCGTTGAATCTTTACAAGCGCAAATCACCAAATTAGAAGAAAGCCTAAAACTTGAAAAAGCACGTACAGCAAATGCTGTTTACGAAGCACAAAAAAGTGTAGAGCGTATTCAACGTGAGTCTGATAAGCATAAAGAAACTGTGCTTGAAAAATTTGCCAAAGAATTACTTGATTCTGTAGACAATCTAGAGCGTGCAATTCAAGCAGCGGGTGATGAAGAAACACCAGTACTAGAAGGTATCAAATTAACTTTAAAGTCACTGTTAACTGCGCTTGAGAAATTTGGCGTTGTAGAAGCTGATACTAAAAATGGTTTCAATGCAGATTTACATCAAGCAGTAGGTATTGATCCTAATGCTAAAGCAAATGAAATCGGTACTGTTTTACAAAAAGGCTATACGTTAAATGGCCGCTTATTGCGCCCTGCTATGGTTATGGTTGGTCAATAAGTAAATTTTTGAGAGTTTTTAGATTTTTTTTAGCTAAAACGCTTGAAAAAAATAGATTCACTCTCATATCGGATAACAAGCAAAAACATTGCAAAAGAATTTTTGAGGAAAACGTCACATGGCAAAAATTATTGGTATTGACTTAGGTACTACCAACTCATGCGTTGCTGTACTTGAAGGCGATAAAGTAAAAGTAATCGAAAACGCTGAAGGCGCGCGTACAACTCCATCGATCATCGCTTATAAAGATGGCGAGATCTTAGTAGGTCAAAGTGCTAAGCGTCAGGCAGTAACTAATCCGAAAAATACATTATTCGCTATTAAGCGTTTAATTGGTCGTCGTTATGAAGATCAAGCGGTACAAAAAGATATCGGTCTTGTACCTTACAAAATCATCAAAGCTGACAATGGTGATGCTTGGGTTGAAGTAAACGACAAAAAATTAGCACCTCAACAGATCTCTGCTGAAATCTTGAAAAAGATGAAAAAAACTGCAGAAGACTATTTAGGTGAAACAGTGACTGAAGCAGTTATTACTGTTCCTGCTTACTTTAACGATGCTCAACGTCAAGCAACTAAAGATGCGGGTAAAATCGCTGGATTAGACGTTAAACGTATCATTAACGAACCAACTGCTGCTGCACTTGCGTTCGGTATGGACAAAAAAGAAGGCGACCGTAAAGTTGCAGTTTACGACTTAGGTGGTGGTACTTTTGACGTATCAATCATTGAAATCGCAGACCTTGATGGCGACCAACAAATCGAAGTGTTATCAACAAACGGTGATACTTTCCTTGGTGGTGAAGACTTTGATAACGCGTTAATTGAATTCTTGGTTGAAGAATTTAAGAAAGAACAAAGTGTGAACTTGAAAAATGATCCACTTGCGTTACAACGTTTGAAAGAAGCTGCTGAAAAAGCAAAAATTGAGCTTTCTTCATCAAATGCAACTGAAATCAACCTTCCATATATCACTGCCGATGCAACTGGTCCTAAACACTTAGTGATCAATGTAACACGTGCGAAACTTGAAGGTTTAGTTGCTGATTTAGTTGCTCGCACTATTGAGCCTTGTAAAATCGCACTTAAAGATGCTGGTCTTTCGACTTCAGACATCTCTGACGTGATCTTGGTTGGTGGTCAGTCTCGTATGCCACTTGTACAACAAAAAGTACAAGAATTCTTTGGTAAAGAGCCACGTAAAGACGTGAACCCTGACGAAGCAGTTGCAATCGGTGCTGCGATTCAAGGTGCAGTATTGTCTGGTGACAAAACTGACGTTCTTTTATTAGACGTAACACCATTAACTTTAGGTATTGAAACAATGGGTGGTGTATTAACACCAATCATTGAGAAAAACACGACGATTCCTGCGAAGAAATCACAAGTGTTCTCTACTGCTGCTGACAACCAGCCTGCTGTAGACATTTCTGTTTACCAAGGTGAACGTAAGATGGCTCAACAAAACAAATTGTTGGGTAACTTCCAATTAGGTGACATTCCGCCTGCTCCACGCGGTGTGCCACAAATTGAAGTATCTTTCGACATCAATGCTGATGGTATCTTGAAAGTATCTGCTAAAGATAAGAGTACTGGTAAAGAGCAATCGATCCAGATTAAAGCAAACTCAGGTTTGTCTGATGCTGAAATCGAAGCAATGATTAAAGATGCTGAAGCAAATGCTGAAGAAGACCGTAAGTTTGAAGAACTTGCAAAAGCTCGTAACGAAGCAGATGCATTAATTTCAAGCTCGAACAAAGCAGTTAAAGATCTTGGTGACAAAGTTACTGAAGATGAAAAAACAGCTGTAAGCACTGCCGTTTCTGAACTTGAAGCAGCAACAAAAGAAAATGATGTTGAAGATATCAAAGCTAAAACTGAAGCTTTACAAAACATCTTGATGCCTATCACTCAACGTGCTTATGAACAAGCACAGCAAGCTGGTGGTGCAGAAGGCTTTGATCCAAATGCATTCCAAGGTGGTGATGCAGGTCAACAAAAAGCTGATGATGGTGTTGTAGATGCAGAGTTTACTGAAGTTAAAGATGACAAAAAATAATTTGTTTCTTTAATAAAAAACCGCGCTTAGGCGCGGTTTTTTATTGGTTACAAAAAATAACAATACGTTTTTTCATATATTTTTAAATTATTTAATGTCAAAAAAGTCAATTATAAAAACTAATGTATTAATTATAAAAAAGATTTTCTAAACTAAAATACATTGTTACTTATTACATTAATTATTCCATTATTGCCAAGTCTAAAAACATCTTATTAAATTTTTCTACCAAGATCACAAAGCTTTCCCACTCTCCTGTACTTTTTATCATTTTGACGAATTAAATTAAGTAGCTAACAATAAGATTTTATTTATATTTTTTATTTTGCCATGAAAAAAATTCTATGGTGGGGATTGAGCTTATGTGTAGGCATAGGCTTTCAAACGACGAGCTTTGCTCAAAATAATCTAGCAATGGGTTCCTCTAATCAACCTTTAAAGTATCGAATTGCTTTTATTGATCCACGGTTTCAATTAACTCGAGAAAAATTTATTGAGGTAAGCCAACAAGCTGCTGAAATCTGGCACAAAGAAACAGGAAAAACCTATTTTATTTATGATTCACAGGCTCAATTGTCAATTAACTTAATCTATGATGATCATCAGATGCTTAAAGATGAACAACAAAACAATTTGGATGCCCTTTTGCAAAAGCAGGAGGCATGGCGCATTAAAAATGAAGAAATTGTTCTAAACAAACAGGAAGTTGCTCAACTATCAAGTGATTTAAACAAAAGAAAGATCAGTTTAAAAGCTGAGTTTGAACAATATCAACAAAATGTAACACGCTTTAATCAAGGAGAACATCGATACTATCGTGCCGATGAGCTAAAAGAGCAGCAAAATCAACTCCAGCAAAAATCTGGAAATCTACAAAATGAATCAAATAGTTTAAATTATAAAATTCAATTGCTTAATTCAAAAATTAGGGAACTCAATGAAGAGCAAAGTGATTTAAGCTCTTTAAAAACACAATTCAAACTAGAACAAAAAACCAGTATTCACCCCTTCCATAAAGGCTTATTCAGCCAAAACCAAATTCAAATTTACGGTTACGCTTCTTTAAATGATTTACGTTTAACCCTTGCCCATGAGTTTGGCCATGCATTAGGATTAAAACATACTACTGATCCTAAATCATTAATGTATCCACGGTTAAAAGAGCAAGATATTCATAATTTCAAATTAACAGATTCAGATTTAGAGCTATTAGGCTCAATTTATAGTTTAATTAAGGAAAATCATTAAAGTTAACTAATTAAAAAAACTACATAAAACCAATTTTACTGAATTTTTTCTACAAAATAGTTTGGCATTTGGTAAAAAACTATGAGACTAAAGTCTCATTTATTTATCTAAATCGTACGTTTTTTGATTGATTTTTCACTTTATATTCTTATAATACGTTTTTTTTAAAATCTCCCACCTTTTTATTATGCGTTTAACATCATTGTTATTAGGCGTAGCCTTTGCTTTTTCTAATTTTCAGGCTAATGCTAATCTTGCTACTCCAGCTCACACTCAAATTCAGCAAAAAGCAGGTCAACATTTGACTTACAAAATTGCTGATATTGATCCACGTTTTGGTTTAAGCCAAGACCAATTAATTCAAATTAGCCAACAAGCTGCAGATATTTGGAAACAAGGCACTGGTCAGGATTATTTTACTTATGATCCAAATGCAAAGTTAGAAATTCGTTTAGTTTACGATAATAGTCAGAGTCGTTCTGAACAGCGTCAAAAAATTGCTGCTCAGTTTCAGCAAGAACAGCAACGTGTAATTGATGAGCAGCAACAAATTAAGCAATTGAAACAAACTCTTGGTCAAACTCAATCTGACCTTGAAAATAAGAAGCAGATTTTGAATGGCAAATTGAAAAATCTTGACGAGCAAATGATGCAGCTTAACCAAGGCAAATTAGCACCTGAATACAGTGCTAAATCTTTGGCTAAAACCCAGAAAGATTTGCAAAAACAAACTGTTGCTTTAAAGAAAGAAATTGCTGCTTATAATGAGCAAGCTAAAGATTTAAATATCAAAGTTGCTCACTTTAATCAGATTAACAATGAGTTCAATAACTCATTAACCCAATTTAAGCAAAATGCCCAAGCTGATGTCTTTAAAAAAGGTATCTACAATGGCAAACAAATTGTGATTTATGAGTTTAAGTCTATTGATGATTTACGCTTAACGATTGCTCATGAGTTAGGACATGCGCTTGGTTTAAAACATAGCGATCAACCAGATGCATTAATGTACTCAGTACGTAAAGATGGTGACAGAAAAGTCACTGGTCTTACAGATGCTGATCGCGATCTATTGAGTGCTTTACCTCAATAATTAAGAACTTGATATAAAATGATGTATCTATTTCTAGATAGATACATCGAAATTCATATCAAAGTCATGTTATTGTGGTCATAAGAGCTAACGAAAATAGAATGGAGATCAAGATGAGTTACTATCATATCCTGATTGAAGTAAATGATCATATCAGCACAATTGAACAAACACGCGATATTGAACTGTTTGATATTATTGAAATCAAACCGTATCTTCATTCTATTCTAATTCCCTTTTTCAATGAGCATGAAATCGAGCTTGAAGATGAAAATATCGAATATAAAGATATTTTACATCTTGAAGTGAAACAGACTTTGTTACCGATTGAACATTTAATTGAAGAAGAACAGAAGCAATTACCAAGTGATACAGATGTTACGATCACTGCGTATGAAATCTTTAATGATCGAGATTTAAGCCAAGATGTTACTTCAGTTATTTTTGATATTTTGGAAGCGGTAAAATTAGATTAGCAATCTAATACAAGTACTTATAAAAAAGGTCTGCATGTGCAGACCTTTTTTATTTCTTCATGTTATTGCATCATTTTTTGGGCTTGTTCTTGGCGAAATGCACGTAAGATTTGTTGCCCTGCTCGTCCTGATGGATTTAAACCTAAACGAGTTTGCTCCTGACGAATAGCTACACGAGTTTTATCCCCAATAAGACCATCGACTGCACCAATATCGTAGCCGCGATTAATCAAAAACTGTTGAATTTCGCGACGTTCAGCGCGTGAAGTTCCTGGATCATCAGTTGGCCAAGATGTTGCAAAAGGACGAGCGCCTTTTAAACGATCAGATAGATGGGCAATTGCAAGACCATAACTTTCCGCTGCGTTATAACTGTAGATAGCATCAAAATTCTTAAATACTAAAAATACTGGACCATTTACACCTGCTGGTGCCATTAAACCTGCCGACGTACTGCCAGATAAAGGCCCTTGAACAAGTGGAGAGCCGTCAATTCGAGTTACCCCTCGTGCACTCCAGCTACTTAATGCTTTCTTTGAGCGTCTCCCTTCTCCATCAATTGACATGCCTTGAGGAACTTTTACTTCAAAACCCCATGGCATTCCTGTTTGCCAACCAGCTTTATTTAAGAAATTAGCCGTTGATGCCAATGCATCTGCAGTACTCGATACTAAATCGCGACGACCATCTCCATCAAAATCAACAGCTAAACGCTCATAGGTCGATGGCATAAATTGCGTATGTCCAAATGCCCCTGCCCATGAACCTTTCAGTTGATCTTCAGTTAAGTCACCGCGCTGTAAAATACGCATGGTGGCAAAAAATTCAGTACGGAAATAACTTTGTCGACGACCTTCACAACTTAAAGTTCCGAGCGCTTGTAATAAAGGATATTTTCCAGAAATATCACCAAAATTACTTTCTACCCCCCACACTGCCACGATTGTTTCTGGTGGCACACCGTAAGTTTGAGAAGCACGATTTAAAACATCGCGATATTGCGCTAGTTTTTGTTTTCCAAGCTCCACACGCTCTTCATCGACTAAGCCAGAAAGATAATCCCAAATTGGTGTCGAAAATTCTGGTTGATAGTTTAATTTATCAATAACTGAATAATCTGGAGTTAAGTTTTGAGTATAACGGTCATAAGTTGTTCCCGAGACTCCCGCAGCAATTGCTTGAGAACGTAAATTTGCCAAACAACTTTGGAAATTATTATTAGGCGTATAATCTTCACTAGTTACTACTGGAACAGTAGCATTGCTAGATATTGTAGAACCATTAATTACGAGCTCTGCTTGAGCCTGAGTCATAGCTAAAAATACAGAGCCAACAATACAAGAAAAACGTCGCATATTATCCCAGTTTCAATTTTTGAATTTAAATTTTTAAGTACCATACCATTATGAGTCTAAAATTTCAGAGAGAAAACGTAAATTTGAATTCATAATCTCTTCTTTAAATTCATTTCCAGTGTTTTAAATTCAAATTTCCCACTTTATTTTGAATTTAAAACTTCCCCTCATTTGCATCACCAGTTTTGAATTCAAAACAATAGCGCATAGTTTAAATTCAAAAGTCTTACTTTAAATTTAAACTATAACACAGGCGTTTCTGTGGATAAACTTATCCACAATCGAGCAAAAACAGCACTATTTATTGATTCCATTCTATATTTCATTATTCTTGATGACACGAAAAATCCAATCAACCAACCAATCTATATTTTTAAATTCAAAAATCACGCAATAATTTAAATTCAAACTTACCGCGTTATTTTAAATTTAAAACACCTCAGCAAACACCACTAGATTTGAATTCAAAAAACATAAGCTCTATGATCAGCTACAAATCAAACTCTCTTGTGGATAACTAACTTTAAATTCAAAACAATCAAGCTTCACTTTTTAAATTTAAAAAATACCATCAATATTTAAATTCAAAAATTCCTATAAAAAGTTATCCACAAACAAGAAATTACTCAGGATTTATTATTTTTTAAATTTAAAAGATAAAAAAAGCGATCTGAAGATCGCTTTTTAGAGAATAAGAAATATTTTAGAGGGTCATATCTGCTGTTAAAGCGAGTGGTTCTGGCAAAATTTCTGCTAATTGACGGCATAAATTCGTCAATTCATTACTATCCACAGGCATTAAAGTGATATGGCCTAACTTACGGCCAGCACGTTCAGACTTATTATAAAGGTGCAGATGAGCGCCATTTAAGGCAAGTACATCTTCAGTTTTAGGATGCTGACCAATAATATTGATCATAACCGTTGGGCGAACAACATCTGTTGAACCCAATGGTAATCCTGCAACAGCTCGAATGTGGTTTTCAAACTGAGAACAAACAGCGCCTTCAATGGACCAGTGACCTGAGTTATGCACTCGCGGTGCCATCTCATTTGCACATAAGCCTTGTTCTGTCACAAATAGCTCTAGAGTTAACACACCTACATAGTTGAGATGATTCAACAAACGAGTAATGTAGTCTTGAGCCACAGGTTGCAAAGCTTCGCTATTCGGTGCTGGAACAATTGAATGCGATAAAATGCCATTATGGTGGTGATTTTCAGCCAGTGGCCAAGTTTTTACTTCACCATTTTGGCCGCGCACCGCAATAATTGAAACTTCACGAGAGAATTTAACAAAGCTTTCGGCAACTAGACTTTTTGCAGGCCCAAGTTCAGCCCAAGCAGTATCAATCTGGTCTTCTGAACGAAGTACAAACTGACCTTTACCGTCATATCCACCAGTTGCAGTCTTAAGTACAATCGGCAAACCAAGCTCAGCAACAGCCTTTTTCAAGCTTTCTAGACTATCTACAGCACGATACGGCGCAACAGGAATAGTAAGCTCATCAAACAACGCTTTTTCTGACAAACGATTTTGCGCAGTTGCTAAAGCAACACGAGGAGGGTGCAATGCTTTGGTTTGCGTCAAAACATCAACGTCTTCAACTGGTGTATTTTCAAACTCAAGACTGAAAACATCAGCACTTTCAATAAACTGCTTTAAGCCTTGCTCATCTTGGCTAGAAAAGACTTGACCTAAAACACCTGCTGGACAATCTGTATTTGCTTCAAAAAAAGTACACTGAATATTTAATGGTAACGCTGCTTGAGCCATCATTCGGCCCAGTTGTCCACCACCAAAAATACCGATAGTTTTATCCATCTCAGCCTCTTACACCTGACCCGGAATATTTTTGCTTGCAACTTTATCAGTTTGCGCAGCACGGAAATCAGCAACATTTTTTGCGATTTCAGGACGTGTTAAACCTAAGATTTGTGCAGCCATAATTGCTGCATTCGTCGCACCAGCCGGACCAATCGCCAAAGTACCCACTGCAATACCTGCTGGCATTTGTACGATTGAAAGCAAAGAATCTACGCCATTTAAAATTGATGATTTAACTGGTACACCTAAAACAGGTAAATCAGTTTTTGCGGCACACATTCCAGGTAAATGCGCTGCACCACCTGCACCGGCGATAATCACTTGAATACCGCGATCACGCGCAGTTTCTGCATATTCAAATAAACGATCTGGAGTACGATGAGCAGATACCACTTCCGCTTCAAATGGGACACCAAGCTGTTTAAGCATATTGGCTGTGTTTTCGAGAGTTGCCCAATCAGATTGAGAACCCATAATAATTCCAACGAGAGGTTGAGCGTCTTGTGCTGCGGCCGCATTCATTGCTAATGTTCCAGAGACAAAAGTAAAAGAAGATAAATCTCGACGAGAGCCAAGTTTTAAATGGTTCGGAAGCCCGTTATTATAGACTGATTTTTCATCTCACGAAAATTTAACTGACCAGCTCTGCGAATATTTTTAATATCATCAAAAAATGTCATGGTTTAACAATGACACATTCTCAAATTTTATTAATATTATTTAAACATCCTGCAAGATAATCAGGCATTTGGAAGAGCAATGGCTTATTGCAAAGTAGAATAAATCATTCAATGCAACCTATTGCAGCTTACTGGCTTCTAAATACGAAGTAGACGCAACCAAATAAACATACCATCGCCCACAAATAATCCAGTTTAAATGGTTGCTTAAACAAGAAAAGCATAAACGGTACAAACACAATCAGTGTGACCACTTCTTGCGTAATTTTCATTTCACCAAGTAACCAGCCTTGCGCACTCAGCATACGAGTTGCTGGAATCATAAAACTATATTCAAGCAGGGCTATAATCCAACCAAATAAAATTGCTTGCCAAAGTGGAGCATGGTGCAAAAATTTAAGATGCCCATACCATGCAAGTGTCATAAAGCAGTTAGAAATAATTAATAGCGTAAAAGCTAAAACCGTTGGGCTCAAAGGCACATCCTTCATCTTTACGATGATTTAAGTATTTTAAAGATACAAAACATTATAAAAGATAAAACTGTAATTCAGCTTAAATCGAAAAAATAAAGATGCGCTTTTGTTAGAGCCTCAAACACATAGAACAACAACGATTTTTGACTATCTTTTCGAGTTTAGCCTTGCTATCGTTGCTGGCAAATTTATCAATAATGCACACACAGTCATTCATACGAATATTGTGTACAAAAGCAGTGGAGAAGGCGAGCAATGCATCTGCATATCTTGGGTATTTGTGGCACTTTTATGGGCTCTTTAGCACTTTTAGCTCGTGATTTAGGACATACGGTAACTGGTTCCGATTCAAACGTTTACCCACCAATGTCTACCCAGTTAGAAAACGCAGGCATTACCCTCATGCAAGGCTATGACCGCAGTCATTTACAGCCTCATCCAGATTTAGTCATTGTCGGAAATGCCATGAAACGTGGTATTGATGCAGTGGAATATATGCTTAACGAAGGTTTGCCATATATTTCTGGTCCTCAGTTCCTTGCTGATCATGTTTTACAAGGTAAACATGTGCTTGGTGTAGCAGGAACTCATGGTAAAACCACGACTACCACCATGCTGGCTTGGGTACTTGATCAGGCTGGTTTAAATCCAGGCTTTTTAATTGGTGGTGTTCCACTTGGTTTTAGTGAAAGCGCTCGTTTAGGTGGTGGCAAATACTTCTGTGTTGAAGCCGATGAATATGACTCTGCTTTCTTTGATAAACGTTCTAAGTTTGTTCACTATCACCCAAAAACGGCGATTTTAAACAACCTTGAATTTGACCATGCCGATATTTTTGATGACTTAGCAGCGATTCAAAAGCAATTCCATCATCTTGTTCGTACCATTCCAAGTGAAGGCCGTATTATTGCGCCGATTACTGAAACTCATATTGATGAAGTGCTTGAAATGGGTTGCTGGACACCAGTGATTCGTACAAGTTTAGAAGCGAATGAAAAAGCTGCTTTATCTGCTGAATTAATCTCAATTGATGGTAGCCATTTTAAAGTACTCGAAAATGGCAATGTCGTTGGCGAAGTTAAATGGACCATGACAGGGCAACATAGCGTAGCGAATGCTTTGGCAACGATTGCAGCTGCTCAGCATGTAGGTGTTGCACTTGAACAAGCTTGTGAAGCTTTGTCTAACTTTGGCGGTGTAAAACGTCGTATGGAGTTACTCGGTACAGTTAATGGTATTGAGGTTTATGATGACTTTGCTCACCACCCAACTGCAATTGACACCACTTTAGATGGCGCACGTAAACGCTTAGGTGAACGCCGTTTATGGGCCATTATTGAACCACGTTCAAATACAATGCGTATGGGCAGTCATAAAGATGGCTTGGCACATTCAGCACGTTTAGCAGATGACGTTATCTGGTATCAGCCAGAAGGTTTAGATTGGGATTTACAACCTGTGATTGAAGCTGCTTCTAACCGTGCTCAAGTCAGTCGTTCACTTGATGAAATTATTGAACGTATTGTCAATGAAGCAGGTGAGGGCGATGCTGTTGTGATTATGTCTAACGGTGGTTTTGGTGGCTTACATCAAAAATTAATGAATGCATTAAAAGCGAAAGCTGCTTAGCTTCCGCGTTAGATGATTCAATAAAAAACGGGTTTCAAATTGAAACCCGTTTTTTATTTTTCTGTTTTTAAACTTTTTCTGGCTCTATATTGGCTATAAATTTATTAGAAACGATTAAACGTAAACTATAGACAATACCCATCGCAAAAACGCTATATCCCACGTTATTACAAATAAACGGAATACATAAAATAATCAGTGCTGTGATCGGGTAAAACCATTTCGTGATTCCAGATAAACATTGGAACTCGTAAAGTATCCAAATACAGGTGGTATAGAGCACCACACTCACCGCAACGACTATTCCCATATATAAATCAGAAATATGCGCATGATGGGTTGTGACATCCACAGCAGCAGCAAGCGCCGCACCTACCGCAGCTATACTGACAAAAACAAAATAATGGCCGTATCCCCAAACGAAAGGGCGTACACCTTTAACATGATGGTGTTGTTCGCTACGGTCAAAATAAGCCCACCACATGGCAAACATCAGCATTAATCCACCGATCATTAAGAAAACGGCAGGGATATTCATGGACTGAGCTGCTAAGGCATCACGTATTGCATTAAAACTACCGACAATCGATTCACCCAACACAATAATTGTGAGTAGGGCATAGCGCTCTACAATATGATGAGGATGCCACGGCGTTGGAGAATATTTCTCTGCATAGATGGGAATAAATAGCTCCATCACTACTAAAAATAAAAAAACGGGGATAGAAAGTATGTGCGCGAAATTAGCAACTAACCAACCTACCTGAACTAATACAATGCCTATTGCATAGCGATAAGCCGTAATTCGTCGTTCAGGGTCATGTTTTGCGGCTCTCAGCCACTGGGTAACCAGCGCTAAGCGCATAATCACATAGCCGACAATAATGATGTCAAAGTCCTGACTATGGAATACATCAGGAATACCTGCGGCCATCACTAATGACCCCACAATCTGAACAAAGGTAAGGCATCGATACAATGCATCATCGTTATCGTAAGCTGAAGCAAACCACGAAAAATTCATCCATGCCCACCACAGCGCAAAAAATACCATCAGGTAGCTTGGTAATGCATGCCAGAGGTGATTTTCAATAATCGCGTGATGTAATTGCTGACCCGCTGTTGCAATCGCGACCACAAAAATTAAATCGAACAATAATTCGAGGGGAGTTGCTGCTCTATGCGGCTGTTTTGGATCTCTAGGAGATAAAGGCCTCAAACTTAATTTTTTCTGTTTTTCTTGAGTAGTCATAAAATAACGTTCTCGAATAAAGTGCCAACACGTTAACACTTTAATATTAACGCCCAGAACACGCATTAAAAAATATCTAGACTTGCTGTTTAATCTTTACTCACAAACAAACTATATTTCATTTTTGTGACAATTCTTTATCAAGACAATAGGCTTAATTCTTTATCATAGCCCACGTTTTTGTTCTTGTTTGGAATATGAATGTCTTTAGAAACACTCAACCTTAGCTTATTCCATGTTATTAATGGGGCTCAGGATGCGAGTCAATTTATCATTCGTCTTGCTATCTTTTTTGCTAATGATCTCCTCTATATTCTTTTATTCATCCTTACATTTTTATGGTTCTATGGTGATCAAGATTTAAAAAATAGAGTCATTAAGTCTGTCTTTTTAACCTGCATATCCCTTTTAGTAGGTTACGTTATCTCTCTGTTTTACCATCACTCCAGACCGTTTGTCATGGGTGTTGGCACCACGTTTATTGAGCATGCGCCAACTGCATCTTTTCCAAGTAATCATATGCTGATTTTCAGTACCATTGCTCTGTCTTATTTGTTTGCTCAGCGCAAAATGATTGGAATTATTCTGCTATTTTTGTCATTTGTAGTAGCGTGGTCACGTGTTTATTTAGGTGTGCATTTCCCTTTAGACATGTTGGGGGCCTTTATCGTAGCGCTACTGGTCAATACGGCAGGTTATTACTTCTGGAATGCTTACGGTACAAGTTTGACCGCATTCTTTATTCACCTTTACCAAATTATATGTAAACCGCTTTTAGATCGGGGTTTGATTAAATAATCCGTAGATCTTTTTTTATATTAAAACCACGACATTAAGTTCAGTTGCGTAATATAAAAAAATCTGCCATTCTATGTGAAATTGGATAGGTTTTATCCAATACAGAATTTAGTTTGACAAGGGGAGTAGCCTCCTCCAAACATAACAGCAATGTTATGTGTCAGATATCGTCAATACACTTTTATTAAAAAGTCGGTATCTGAGCATCGTGAAATTCATGATGTAGGCAAGACCTTGATCATGTTGATACAGATGTTTAATTCATCTGGCAACTGGTCGAGGTTTTTTTATGCCCAATTGCCGGATGTGAGGAGGATTTATGGAAACAATCGGCAATATATGGCTGTATGTAGCATTCTTTGGCATTGTCATTGTCATGCTTTTAGTGGACTTTTTAGGCTTTAAGCAAAAGCAAGGTCAGGATGTCTCAATTAAGCAAGCTGCTTACTGGAGCGTGGCGTGGGTAAGCGTCGCGGTCTTATTTGGTGGTGGTTTATGGCTTTACCTACAACAAACAGTTGGGGTGACCTTAGCAAACCAAAAAACCATGGAATACTTTGCAGGTTACCTACTTGAAAAGTCCCTCGCAATTGATAACGTTTTCGTGTGGTTAATGATTTTTGCAGCTTTTGCTATACCAGCTGCGCTGCAACGTAAAATTTTGCTCTACGGCGTATTAGGCGCAATTGTACTGCGTACCCTCTTTATTTTTATTGGTGCATGGTTCGTTCAAGAGTTCTCTTGGGTGCTTTATATCTTTGGTGCGTTCTTGGTATATACAGGTTTCAAATTCTTAAAAGGCCAAGAAGAAGAAACCAATATTGAAGATATCAAAGCTCTAAAATGGTTACGTAAGCACATGCGTATTACGCCACAGCTTGAAGGTGACAAATTCTTTGTACGTCAAAATGGTTTATTGTGGGCAACGCCGTTATTTTTAGTATTGATTTTGGTTGAAGCTTCAGATGTGATTTTCGCAGTAGATTCTATTCCTGCTATTTTCGCGGTAACGAGCGATCCGTTTATTGTTTTAACAGCAAACTTAATGGCAATTTTAGGTTTACGTGCAATGTTCTTCTTACTTGCTGGCGCTGCAACTAAATTGCATTATTTGCCATATGGCTTAGGCATCATCTTACTGTTCATTGGTGCAAAAATGTTGTTGCTTGATGTATTCCACATGCCAATCTGGATCTCGTTAAGCTTTATCGTAATAGTGTTAGCAATTACGGCTTACCTCTCTTTACGACATAACAAAAAGCAATTGCAGTCTTAATTCATCACAACAAGGCATCTACATGTGAGATGCCTTGTCATCTAAATCTTCAAAAGAGACTGTACTTTAAAAAAACAGATTAATATCATATGCCAACCTAAAATTTATCTTTCCTAATCAGAAACATAATAGATAACAGCTATTCGGTATTTTATGCCGAACATACTTATTAAAATGTGTGGAGTCTCATGCGTTCTAAAAAAATTAATCTCGTCGTCGTTCCGCTATTACTCACAGCATGTAGCCATAATGATGGTCCCTTAGTACAAGACGTATATAACAACCAATATGACTGTGCTCGCGACTGGAATACCCAAACTTGTAAAGAAGAAAATAGCTCCAGTGGACATGGTTCTAGCTATACTGGTAGCCGCTATTTAGGGCCTGCGTATTATCGAAATAATCGCGAAGTTTCTTATCATGGCAATACCTTACATCCTTATAGCAATTTGAGTATAGGTCGCCCCATTATTTCAAGTACGGCGAAAAGCGCTTCTTCTTCATCCCCAATTCGTGGTGGTTTTGGCCGTAGCGGTTTTTCTTTTGGCGGCTAAGTCTTTAGGCATTCACTTAATATGAAAAGAAAAATATTTACTCCGCGCCCAGACTGGCAAGTGGAGCATCAAAATATTGGTTTCGATTATTTTAATTTACCTTCTCTTGATGGCTCAATTTACTGGTCTGAAGGGGTTGCGTATGAGTTTACCCTTAAACAGATTGAACAACTTGAAGATGCGGCAAATGAACTGCATCAGATGTGTTTAGCGGTAGTAGGAGATCTCATTCAACGCGGGGACTATCCAGCCTATTTTCAAATTCCAGAAACAGCCATAAGCCACATTGAACATTCGTGGAAAAAAAATGCACCCATGCTCTATGGTCGCTTTGATTTCGCTTGCGATGGGCGAAATATCAAAATGCTGGAATATAACGCAGACACACCGACTGGCTTACTCGAAGCTTCTGTCGCGCAGTGGCTGTGGATAGAACAGGTCTCAGGCATTGCAAACCGAGATCAATTCAATAGCATTCATGAAGACCTGATTAAACGCTGGAAGACAATTTTACCGCGTGGTAGCCATGTACATTTTGCTGCCTGTCAGGAAGCCGGAAGGGAGGACTGGGGTAATTTAGAGTACTTGATGGATACGGCTTATCAAGCTCATCTACAAGTTTCCGAGCTTTCTATGGAAAACATAGGTTGGAACGGGCAAGATTTTGTCGATCTTCATAATCGCCCCATTCAAAACATATTTAAGCTCTATCCATGGGAATGGATTTGGGAGGAAGCCTTTTCTCAATATATTCACCCACAAACACAGTGGATTGAACCCTGCTGGAAAATGTTACTTTCAAATAAAGCGATTCTGGTTGAACTTTGGAAGCGTTATCCAAACCATCCATTGTTGGTCGAAACCCATACCTATGACCCACAACAAGCTTTGTCTGGCAAATGGGTGAAAAAGCCGATTTTGGCAAGGGAAGGAGCCAATATTCGAGTTTTACAAGACAGCCATGACCAAGGCGCGGCTTCTGGTAGCTTTTATTTTGATGACTATGACAAATACGGTTATGTCGTACAGAAATGGGTAGATACCCCATTATTTTCAGGGCAACTACCTACACTCGGTTTATGGATGGTTGGACATCAATGTTCAGGCATGTCTATTCGTGAAGATTGCTATGACATTATTGGTAATGATGCTCACTTTGCAGCACATTATTTTGTCGAGTAATAAATGCCCAGAGGTATTTTAAAAAGCACTTTTTAGGTGCTTTTTTATTGTGCCTTCCACATAGTCAATCAGTGCATTTTAAATATATAGCGAATAATAATTTTTGGTTTTTAAAGCTAAATTAGAACAAAAATTCAAAAAAATAATAACTTAATCTTATGTAATTTAATAATTTTATTCTTATTTCTTTAATTAAAAATCAATATTGGCAAGCTCTTTGCATCTCCTAAAAAGAAAAAAGCCTAGATTTTAAGGGCTCGCGAGAGCCCTGATTTTTTTTAAGGAGTGATGCTATGAATGCTATTCCAACTTTAACGCCACTTGCCATGCCATGTAACAGCAGTTTTGATGCAAAAGATTGGGAAATTTTATCAAGTCATTGGTATCCAGTTGCCCGTATTCAAGATCTCTCTACCGCGCCTCAACGCATCACGCTACTAGACGTCAACATGGCACTCTATAAAACAGAAAGTGGTGAAATTCATCTGGTCCGAGACATTTGTCCTCATCGCGGTGTTCCTTTAACCAAAGGTTGGGTGGATGGTGAGGAGATTGTGTGCCCTTATCATGGTCTACGCTATAACACCGAAGGGAAATGTACCCAAATACCAGCTCAGCCCGAACTAACTAAAATTTCTGATCGTTTTTCTCTGACCAAATTTCCAGTTGTACAAAGATATGGTCTCATTTGGACCAGTATTCATGGTCGTGATATTGCTAAAGCTAATATTCCTATATTAGATACTTGGGACCACGCAGAGCATCAATCAATTTTACCGCCTTTCGTCGATATTGGTGGTTCTAGCGGACGTCAACTTGAAGGGTTTATCGATGTCGCTCATTTTGCGTGGGTACATCACAATGCCTTTGCAAATCGCGATAATCCCATCGTCCCTAAATATCACACTGAACGTACTGAATATGGCTTAAAAACGGTCTATATCAGCAATGTCAGTAACTATCCGCATGAGCTAAAACATCTCGAACCAGAAGGCTTTTTATGGAAGCGCACCTTTGAAGTCTATCCACCTTTTTCAGCCGTGCTTACAGTCGATTTTCCAGAAGGTGGGGTCTTAAAAATCTTGAATGCCTGCTGTCCTATTTCGAGCAATAGAACCCGTTTATTTGTTCCACTCACCCGTAACTTTGATCAGACAGGTGATTTAGAAAAGGTATACGCATTTAATGCTCAAATTTTTGCCGAAGATCAAGACATGGTCGAATCACAAAAGCCAGAAGAACTACCGCTTGATTTAATGATGGAAGCACATTTTGAAGCAGACCGTTCATCAACGACTTATCGACGGATTTTGGCTGAATGGGGACTAAGTAAACGTTATACCGTTTAAATATTGGCTAAGTGGGGTACAATCAATCGAAAAAAGTGAAAATATAAAGGCTTTCCATGTCATTGATCGCAAATACCACCGTTGTGCGTGGTCGTTTTTTAGATATCCTACAAACCGTCTCTGAGCCAACTGATATTCCAAATCAGGTGCGTTATTTAGAAGATGGTGTATTGATTAGTGAACATGGAAAAATCACATGGTTTGGTGCATGGGAAGACGCTCAAGCGCATCTTCCTGCTGGGGTTGAGGTTCAACATTACCCAGAACAATTGATTGTACCTGGCTTTATTGATACCCATATTCATTTTCCACAAACCGAAATGGTGGGAGCTTACGGCGAACAACTTTTAAGCTGGCTCAATACCTATACTTTTCCCACTGAAATCCAGTTTCAAGACAAAGCATATGCAAATGAAATTGCCCAGTTCTTTGTTCAGGAACTCTTAAAGCACGGTACAACCACGGCCCTCGTTTTCTGTACGGTTCATCCTGAGTCTGTTGATGCCTTATTTGAAGCCGCAGAGCGCGTTCAGATGCGTTTAATCGCTGGTAAGGTACTCATGGACCGTAATGCACCTGAAGCGCTTTGTGACACACCAGAAACGGCTTACAGTGACACCAAGGCACTCATTGAAAAATGGCATGGTAAGGGCCGTGCTCTGTATGCGATTACGCCACGTTTCGCACCAACCTCTACACCTGAACAATTAGAAAGAGCAGGGCAGTTAAAACAAGAGTTTCCAGATGTGTATGTACATACCCATTTAAGCGAAAACAAAGATGAAATTGCGTGGGTGAAATCTTTATTTCCAGAACAAGCGGGCTATTTAGATGTTTATCAACATTATGGCCTAACTGGTAAACGTTCTGTTTTTGCTCATTGTGTTCACTTAGAAGATGAAGAATGGCAATGTATGCATGATACACAGTCGGCTATCGCATTTTGCCCAACCTCAAACCTGTTCTTAGGTAGTGGTTTATTCCCATTGAAAAAAACTTGGGAAAAACAAGTGAAAGTAGGTTTAGGTACAGATATCGGTGCTGGTACATCGTTTAGTTTGCTGCAAACTGTTAATGAGGCTTATAAGGTCCAACAGTTACAGGGTGATAAGCTTTCAGCTTATGAAGCGTTCTATCATGCGACGTTAGGCGGAGCAAAAGCGCTTGATTTGCAGGATAAGTTAGGCAATTTCAACATCGGTAAAGAAGCAGACTTTGTGGTACTCAACCTTAAGCCAACTGCACTACAGCAACTTCGCCAGTCTAAATCCAAATCTGTTGAAGATTCGTTGTTTGCATTATTCACTTTAGGTGATGACCGTAATATTGAGGCGACTTATATTTATGGAAACCGTGCTTATCAAAAAGAAACAACCTAATAAAAATCGGGCCGTTAAGTTTTTGTTATTATTTGGAATATGTGCTCTTGTTTTAAAGCGGGATCGACATATTGCTCAAAATGATAAAATTTCAGAGTCATCAAAGGGTGCATGAAACATCATTTTGCTTTAAAATTTTACCATTAACTCAGATTTTAGAGGTGTTGCAGGTCAACACCTTTTTTATTTTTTCTTTTATATCTTGTAGGAATCTGACATGACTGTTGCAATGAGCATCATGATTTCAACCGAAGAAATTCAAGCAAAAGTCAAAGAGCTCGGCGAGCAAATTAACGCTCACTATGCAAATAGCGACAAAGAGTTAGTCCTGATTGGGCTACTGCGTGGTTCTGTTATTTTCATGGCAGACTTGTGCCGAACGATTACCAAACCGCATGAACTCGACTTTATGACAGTGTCTAGCTACGGCGGCGGTACGACTTCAAGTCGAGATGTTAAAATCTTAAAAGATCTTGATGGTGAAATTCGCGGTAAAGATGTACTGGTCGTTGAAGATATTATCGACTCAGGTAATACCTTAAGCAAAGTTATGGAAATGCTGCAAACTCGTGAACCAAATTCGATTCAATTGTGTACGCTAGTGAGTAAACCATCTCGCCGTGAAATTGATCTCGAAGTGAAATTTTTAGGTTTTGAAGTTGAAGACAAGTTTATTGTGGGTTATGGATTAGACTACGATCAAAAATATCGCCACTTACCATTTATTGGCGAAATTGGTTTATAAATTTCAAAAAAATAGCACCGCGAGGTGCTATTTTTTTATATAAAACTTTAGCTTCGAACAAAAAAGACACAAAAAGTCGCAATCTGCTACAGACAAAATAGATGACTCTGCCGCACGATAGAATATGAAGCAAAATCATTAACTTCATCAAAAAAACAACTGGAGAACAAATATGTGGTCACTCATTGTCGCTATTGTAGTTGGTTTCTTTGCTGGCTTAATCGCTCGTGCCTTACATCCAGGGGATGATAAAGCAGGTTTCATCGTAACCACCCTAATTGGTATTGCAGGTTCACTTCTCGCCACTTATGGTGGACGTTTACTTGGCCTTTATGGAGAAAATTCAGCTGCGGGCTTTATCGCATCTGTAATTGGTGCAGTCATTATTCTCTTTATTTACAATTTAATTGCACGAAAAAGTTAATGACTTTTAGGCAATAAAAAAGCACCAGATGGTGCTTTTTTTTTAATTCATTTTATAGATCTAATTCTTTCCAAACTGCCTGAATTTCTTCGGCAGATCGAGCGCCTACCAGTTTAAATCCATTTGCAAAAATTAAGGTAGGGGTACCATTAAAACCTAGTTTTTTTCCAAGCTCTAAATTACGATTAATTGGATTAGCACAGTTTGTCACTGTTGGTTTAACACCTTGTTGAATCAGTTTTTTCCATGAATAGGATTGATTTGGCGCACACCAAACCTGCCTAGAAACAACAATAGACTGAGGTTTTAAAGGATAGATGAACGTGTAAATGGTTACATCTTTCAGCTTATCGAGTTCAGGTTCAAGTTGTTTGCAATAAGGGCAGTTTGGATCAGAAAATACTGCTAAAACATGCTGTCCATTACCTTTAACCGTTTTAATGGCATCTTTTAAAGGTAATTGTTTCCAATCAATTGAGTTCTGTCCTAACACTAGATCTTTGGTTAAGTTTTTCTGATCTTTTAAACGAATCATAGAGCCTACAAACATATGCTGCCCATCTTCGCCAACATAAATGATTTGCTGATCGAGATTAGCGCTATATAGCCCAGGCATTTCGGTTTTCTGAATATTGCTAATTTTCAAATTAGGATATTGTTTTTTAATATTTTCCCTAACAGTATCTACATTAGCGAAACTCACACTTGCTGTTAAGCTAAATAACGCCAATATTCCTAATTTTTTAAGCATAAAACCGACTCATAGGTAGGAGAGGAGCTCATTTTAATCAGTTCAGCTTTTGAAAACAGAATTGATTACCGAGTTATAACCAAAATGCCACTCATTTATGCCAATGTTTCACGTGGAACATAAGCAGATTTTAGAATATTAATTTCTACCGATATATGCACAATTTCATCATGAATTGATAAAGCCTGACGAATCTGATCCGCGGTTAAAGAAATATCATCAGTTTCGAGCGCTAAAATACAAGAAAACTTACCTTTTGCGACTTTCCAGACATGAATATCCGTAATTTCAATATTTTTAGGAAATTCAGCAATTACTTCTCGAATTTCTTCAACCACAGGATGGTCCATTTCTGCATCTAAAAGGGTTTTTCCTGTCTCTTTCATTAACCCAAGAGACCATTTTGCAACCAAAATAGCACCTAAAATCCCTAAAAGCGCATCTAAAAAATCCCATCCGAAATATTTGCCAGCACAAAGCGCAATAATTGCAAAAACCGAGGTCACAGCATCTGCAACCACATGTAAAAAAGCAGCTTTTTGGTTTAAATCATGGTGGTGATGTTCGTGATGGTGATGGTGATGGTGATGGTGATGGTGCCCATCATCGTGAAGTAACCATGCGCAAATCAAGTTAATGACCAAACCTAAAATTGCAATGGGAATCGCTTCATTATAAAAAATCTCAACTGGATTAAATAACCTTTGTATCGACTGAAAAGCCATAAAAATGGCGACAACCATCAGCAAAATTGCACTGCTATAACCCGCTAAAATCTCGATTTTCCAAGTTCCAAAACTAAATCGACGATCTTTGGAATAATGACGAGCTGCACGATAAGCAAAATAGGCTAAACCGAGTGCCAACATATGTGAACTCATATGCCAACCATCAGCGAGAAGTGCCATTGAATTGAAAAACCATCCACCAAATATCTCTAACACCATCATGGATGCCGTTAAAATCGTTGCAATCAAAATACGTTTTTGTGCAAGTGGATTTCCTTCATCAAACTGATGTTGATGATGACGTGATACACTATGATCCTGCATAATATTTAAACCCAATATACTCCCTACCAGTATATTGAATTATACAAGAGAACACAGATGAGTCACATTGGTCAGGATAAAAAAATAGTTAATCGTGTAAAACGACTAAAAGGGCAAATTAATAGTATTGAACATGCCGTTGAACAGCCGGATATTTCATGTATAGATATACTGCAACAAGTTGCTGCCATTAAAGGTGCGATAAACGGATTGATGAGTGAATTGATGGAACAGCATTTACATCACCATGTGCTCAAAGAAGCACAAGTTGATCAGAATGAGTTAGATGAGTTTTTAAAGGTTTTAAAAAGATACGGTTAACAAAGTGACTGAATGACACAGCCATGTGCATCATCCAGAGTTTTTTAATTATTTTCCAATACAAAACGAACCAAAGATTTTGCCTAATAGGTCATCAGCGCTAAAGTCACCAGTAATTTCACCTAAAGCATTTTGAGCAAGGCGTAATGATTCAGCAACGAGTTCTCCTGCGTTAAACACAACAAGTTGCTCATGTGCTTCTGAAAGATAGAGCTGTGTGCGCTTCATTGCGTCTAAATGACGTGTTCTTGCAATAAAGGTGTCTTCCTCAGGGTGGAAGCCTGCATGCGCTGTAATCGCATCTACTAAGCCTTGTACGCCCATCTCTTGTTTTGCTGAAACTGTAATATGACGGAATCCTTGAAAATCGTTTATTTCAGCTAATTGACCAGTTAAATCGCATTTATTGCCAATTAACATTAAGCGACGCGGTTCAATGTGTTCAGCAAAATATTCTTGAGCAAGTTTTAATGGGTCATCGCCTTGATTTAAATCATAAACCAGCAATAACAAATCAGCTTGTTCAATTTCTTTAATTGCTCTGCGAATCCCTTCTTTTTCAACAATGTCACCTGTTTCACGTAGGCCAGCTGTGTCTGTTAAGGTGATTGGTAGGCCATTTAAGCTAATTTTTTCATGTAAAACATCGCGAGTTGTACCAGCAATATCGGTCACAATTGCGCGCTCAACGCCAGCTAGCGCATTCAACAAGCTCGACTTACCTGCATTTGGTTTACCCGCAATAACAACTTGCAAACCTTCACGTAGTAATTGACCTTGTCGTGCAGATGTTTGAACTGCATGTACTGACTGCTGAACATCTTCAAGTAAAGCTAAAATTTTACCGTCTGCCAAGAAATCAATTTCTTCTTCAGGAAAATCAATTGCGGCTTCAACATGTAAGCGTAAATGGATCAGTTTTTCTAAAACCGTATTAATTTTTGTTGAAAAAGCGCCTTGTAAAGAACGAACGGCAGAACGTGCTGCAGCTTGTGAAGTCGCATCAATCAAGTCGGCAATCGCTTCTGCTTGTACCAAGTCCATCTTGCCATTTTCAAAAGCCCGCATGGAGAATTCACCAGCTTTTGCAGCAATTGCACCCAGCTCAAATAGACGTCCCAGCAAGGCATTTTGGATGACTGGACCACCGTGACCTTGTAGCTCTACAACATCTTCACCTGTAAACGAGTGGGGATTGGGAAAGCATAGAACAATCCCTTCATCCATAATGCTGCCATCAGCATCATAAAACTTACGAAAACCTGCCATACGTGCTTCCGGCAAGTTTTTCTGTGTCAGGTTTTGAGCAATCTCATAAGCTTTAGGTCCCGATAGGCGAATCACGCCCACACCACCACGCCCTGGTGGCGTTGCAATTGCGGCAATCGTGGTTTGACTTTGCATATTATTCACCTAAAAACCTAAAATCCAACCAAAGAAAAATCCGCCTAAGATTACCATCTTAAGCGGATTTATTCAGCAAAAGTTCAACGATTAAGAAGCTGATTCAGTCTTATTTATACGACTTTTTTCAACGCTCTTATTAATAAACGACTGCTGTAAAATAGTAATACTGTTGTTCACAATCCAGTACAGCACGAGACCTGCCGGGAAGAACAACATAAATACCGTGAACATAATCGGCATAATGCGGAACACTTTTGCCTGCATAGGATCAGCGGGTTGTGGGTTCAACATTTGCTGCGCAAACATCGTAGCACCCATGATCAACGGCAAGATGAACCAAGGATCCATTGCTGACAAATCTTGAATCCAGCCTAACCACGGTGCATGACGTAATTCCACACTTTCCATGAGTACCCAATACAAGGCAAGGAAAATTGGCATTTGTAGCAACAATGGTAAACAACCTGAAAGTGGATTCACTTGTTCACGTTTGTATAAAGCCATCATTTCTTGCGAGAAGCGCATACGGTCTTCACCGAACTCTTCCTTCATGCGTTGCATTTCTGGTGCAATCACACGCATTTTCGCCATAGAACGATAACTTTTTGAAGATAAAGGCCACAAAATCATCTTCACCATCACGGTAAGTAAGATGATTGACCATCCCCAGTTGCCCACAATGCTATGGAAGAATTGAAGACCTAAGAACAATAACTTGGCAATCGGCCATAACCAGCCATAATCAACAGTCTGATTCAAGCCAACCGCTAAATCTTTTAATTCAGATTGTACTTTCGGACCTGAATAAAGTTTTGCGTCCACTTCCATTGAAGTGCCTGCCGGAACATTAATCACTGGTGAGGTAAAACCAATGATATTCATATGATCAGCAGATTGACGAGATTCAAGTTTAGCTACATAAGGCTGACCATTTGCTTGAGTCAGTTTAAGATTCCCAGGAATCCAAGCACTTACAAAATAATGCTGAACAATCGCAACCCATCCACCTTTCGCTTCAGTATTTACTTTTTCTTCTGAGAAATTAGCAAACTTAAGCTTATTGTAGTGTGAATCAGGTGTTCCCCAAGCTCCACCTAAGAAAGTTCCTAGAGTGAAAATACCTTGAGAAGATTTACCAGGATCATCAGAGTTATCACGCTTTAATTGTCCAAACATCTGACCTTGCCAGCTTTGTTGGCTACGGTTAATCACTTGATGTCTTACAACAATTGGATATTGCCCTTGGGTAAAGGTGAAAGTTTTAATAATTTCAACGCCTTCAGGTGTTTTAAATACCATCGGAACGTTTAAAACTTTTTCAGATTGACCCTTTTGATCCTGTACACCCTTAGCATCAGCCAAAGTATATGATGTTTTTTCAACCGCATATAATGGACGACCACCACGACTGCTATCTGGTCCATTCAAACCAATTAAGCCAGATTGAGCAACATATGTACGCTTGGCATCATTTTCAAGCATAACAAATGGCTGATCGCTGTCTTTGCTTTTGTCGTGTGAGAGTAATTCAATACGAACAATATCACCACCTTTTGGATTGATCCAAATATGGTAAAGGTCAGTTTGTACTGAAATAAGCTGTTGATTCACAGGTGCAGTTGCATCTGTGGTTTGTGACTGCGCAATATTTGCTTGTGGCACATCGGAAGCCACTGTTGCATTTTTAGCATTTGGCAAATCAGCAGATACTTCATGTGAACTTACAGCCGCCGCTTGTTTTTGCGGTGCAGTTGCAGCATTTCCATAATCTTTTTGCCAAGCCAAAATGAGCAAATATGCGGTGACAAACATGGCCCCGAGAATTGCAAACCTGGCCCATTGTTGCATATCTATTACCCCAAATGGTTAGAGAGATTTTGCTTCAGTAAACGATCACGAAAGGGTACAGCAACATGATGCGTTTGAGAATCTATTTGATGAAACGAAATAAAACGAATTGCTTTTGGCGGTACCGGATCATATCCAGATCCACCCCACGGATGACAACGACAAATTCGTTTAGAAGATAACCAAACGCCTTTGATTGCACCATGAGTTTGCAATGCTTCTATCGCATATTGGGAACAGGTCGGGATATAACGACAACGGGGTCCAAGAAGCGGACTAATCGCAATTTGATACAGTCGAATCAACCAACGTAGAAAACGAACCATTGGCTATCTCTTAATTCTGCGAGGTTGTGCCAACTTTAGAATGTTTTTTTGCTAAGCGTTGTAATTTTTGCCAAGCAAAATCTAATTGTTGATATAGCTCAGCATTCGTAATCGCTTCTATACCGACTTTCGGCATTACCACAATATCTATATCTGATCCAAAATTCGGCTGATGTAGACGAAAGCTCTCACGAGCAAGACGTTTTATTCGATTTCTTTCATGCGCACGGCGCACTTTTTTCTTAGCAACAACAATACCCAAACGGCTATTAGGCTGTTCGGTTAATTTTGCAAGAAATAAAAAATGGGGTTGATGCACTTTAAAAAGCGCACCATCGAATACACTTTTATAATCTGCAGCACAGCGTATTCGCACATCTGTGCTAAAATTGTAAAGTGTCATCACACCCAAGTCTGGTCAGCGTAACAGTATTAAACAGTTAAGCTATGACGACCTTTTGCACGACGACGAGCTAATACTTGACGACCAGCTTTAGTTGCCATACGAGCACGGAAACCATGAACGCGTTTACGCTTTAATTCAGATGGCTGGAAAGTACGTTTCATATCGAAACTCCCAAAAATGATCTTTCTATAAAGGTCCGCGATTTTATTGTGCAATGTTTACGCTGTCAATGAAAAACCAAGAAAGTTTTGTATTTAACCCAAATTTTTAATCTCTCTACTTCTTTTTATGATTGTCATAATTCAGTGCAATATATAGTTTTTAAAGTTATACACAAAGTAATTGTCTATTTTTATTAGAACTTTTATTATATACACACCTTATATACATATTTATCAACAAAACAAGATATCATCTTGGCTTTGATTTGCTGCATTTGAATTTAAATTCATATTTTGTAGTTATCCACAAAAGATCACACCCCTATTAAATAAATTCAAATTTTAAAATTTATATTTATTCTTATTAGGAGCGGTTTTTTCTGTGGATTTCGTACTTTTAAATTTAAAAAACATGTATTTGGGTTGTTGATAACTCTGTTTTTATTATATTTATGGATTGTGGATAAGTTTGTGTGATAATTTATCCACAGGTTGTGCAAAAAGTTATACACAAGTGGTTTTGAATTTAAATTTATTCACAAGAGTTTTCTTTTTAGACAAAATCGCTCGAATTCGTCATGACAGATGTGGATAACTTGGTTAGAATGGCGACCCCTTCTCATATGGAAGGGTGAATCTTTAGATTGTTTGAATTTAAAAACGCAAAAATAGGGGATACACATGCTTTGGACAGACTGCTTAACTCGCTTGCGACAAGAGCTCTCTGATAACGTCTTTGCGATGTGGATTCGCCCATTAGTTGCTGAAGAAGTAGAAGGGATACTACGTCTCTATGCTCCTAACCCTTATTGGACGCGTTACATTCAAGAGAATCATTTAGAATTAATTTCTATATTGGCTGAGCAGTTGTCAGAAGGACGTGTACGTCAGGTTGAGATCTTAGTTGATTCTCGTCCTGGGAGTATTTTGTCATCGAGCGAACAACCAGCAACCACTACCGCTGCTTTGCAAACTGCACCACCACAAAGTATTAAAGTAAAAAAAGAGCCTGAGTCTGTTTCTAGCCCACATGCGAATAGTGTCGTCAATCCGAAAACATCAAAAAAGAAACTACTGAATCCTCAGTTTACTTTTTCTTTATTTGTTGAAGGCCGTTCGAACCAGATGGCTGCTGAAACATGTAGAAAAGTATTAACTCAATTAGGTGCCTCACAACATAACCCTTTGTTTTTATACGGTCCTACAGGATTAGGTAAGACACACTTAATGCAAGCAGTTGGTAATGCTTTATTACAAGCCAAACCAAATGCTCGTGTGATGTATATGACTTCTGAGAGTTTTGTTCAGGATTTTGTGAGTTCTTTACAAAAAGGCAAAGTAGAAGAGTTTAAGAAAAACTGTCGTTCTTTAGATTTATTATTGGTCGATGATATTCATCTCTTAGCAGGTAAAGAGGCGAGTCTAGTTGAGTTCTTCTATACATTTAATGCCTTACTTGATGAATCTAAACAAATTATTTTAACTTCAGACCGTTATCCAAAAGAGTTAACAGAGTTGGATCCGCGTTTAGTTTCTCGTTTTTCTTGGGGACTTTCAGTAGGCGTTGAACCACCAGATATTGAAACTCGTATCGAAATTTTATTAAAGAAAGCCGAAAATAGCGGCGTTGATTTACCTCGAAATTGTGCATTATTTATTGCACAACAAGTGGTTGCTAACGTACGTGAACTTGAAGGTGCACTTAATAAAGTCGTTGCAATTTCTCGTTTTAAAGGTGCGCCAATCGATCTTGATGTGGTTCGTGAGTCTTTGAAAGATGTGTTAGCGATCCGTGCACGAACAATTAGTGTAGAAAATATTCAGCGCGTGGTGAGTGAGTATTTCCGTATCCCATTAAAAGAATTAGTAGGACCCAAACGTACGCGAATTTATGCTCGACCACGTCAGTTAGCAATGGGGCTTGCTCGTGAATTGACCGGTGATAGTTTTCCTGAAATTGGAATGGCTTTTGGTGGACGTGACCACAGTACTGTGATGCATGCTTGTGAAAAAGTAACCAGTCTGCGCGGAGAAGATCCAATTTTTGACGAAGATTATAAAAATCTACTGCGTCTACTTCAGAGTTAATGAAATAATAAGACCTTGTTGCAAAGTCTACGTAAGTGCAGCATAGTACACAGCTAAAAAATGAAATATTTGCTCCAAGTTGCTAGAGGAATGAATCGTGCGTTTGAAAATCGCTAAAGAAAGTTTACTCAATGTTTTATCGCATGTTGTCGGTGCGGTAGAACGTCGTCATACATTGAATATTCTTTCAAACGTCAAAATTCAGACTAATGCTCAGGCGCTCACCATTACTGGTTCCGATCTAGAGGTCGAACTGGTTGCGAGCACTGTTTTAACAGAAGGGGCATGCCTTGAAGCAGGGGAAACCACAGTCCCTGCGCGTAAATTAATGGAAATTTGTAAATCATTGCCTACAGCTGCATTAATTGATTTACAAATTACTGAAGATCAAAGATGTATCTTAAAATCTGGTAATAGCCGTTTCGTATTAGGAACTTTACCAGCAGAAGATTATCCATTATTGACGACTGAAAATAGTCAAGGTACTCAAGTACAGGTAACTCAACGTGAGTTAAAGCGTTTATTTGAAAAAACTGCTTTTGCGATGGCTGTACAAGATGTACGTTTCTATTTAACAGGTACTTTATTGGAAATTGATGAAAATCAATTACGTGCAGTAACAACAGATGGACACCGTTTAGCACTTTGCGAAATAACGGCTTCTTCTACATCATCTCAATTGGTTCAGGCCATTGTACCTCGTAAAGCTGTTGGTGAATTACAGCGTTTACTGAGCATTGAAGATGAACAATTAACATTGTTGATTGGCCGTGAGTTGTTAAATGTAACCATCAATACGCCAAGTCGTGACAAAGAGCAGGGTGATATTACTGTTCGTTTTACAACAAAATTGATTGATGGAAAATTCCCTGATTATCGTCGTGTAATTCCACGTGGTGGCGATAAACATGTATTAATTAGTCATGATGTATTTAAGCAATCATTACAACGTGTTGCAATTTTAAGTAATGAAAAGTTACGTGGTGTTTTCTTAAATTTTAATCAAGATTCTTTACAGCTTCGTGCGAATAACCCTGAGCAAGATGAGGCTATTGAAGATTTAGCTATCCAATATCAAAACGTACCGCTTGAAATGTCATTTAATGCGCAATATTTACTTGAAGTATTAGGTGTACTTGATGGCGATGACGTAAACATGAGTATGAGTGAAGCGAATCAGTCTGTTTTGGTTCAAGACCCAGCACATACTGATCAAACTTATGTAGTTATGCCGATGCGTGTATAATCTGGCTATCTAATATGCATCTTACGCGCTTAAACATTGAACGTGTGCGTAATTTAAAAACGGTTGCACTCCAAGGGTTGCAACCGTTTAATATATTTTATGGCGCTAATGGTTCAGGGAAAACCTCCATTCTGGAAGCAATTCATTTGCTTGCAACTGGGCGATCGTTCCGCACTCATATTCCTAAAAATTATATTCAGTATGCTGCCGAAGATGCGATTGTCTTTGCCCAGTCTAGTACTGAAAAAATTGGCATGCAAAAGTTAGCATCTGGTGAGCAGTTGATGAAGGTCAATGGCGATACCGTAGCTACCCAAGGCCAACTTGCTAAATTACTTCCTTTACAGCACCTCGATCCACAAAGTACCGACATTATTGACCATGGTGCAAAACCACGACGCCAACTTTTAGATTGGCTGATGTTCCACGTGGAACCTGAGTTTTATTTTGCGTGGCAATATTATTCGCGTGCATTAAAACAGCGAAATACGTTACTTAAAACCCGAAGAAATTTGTCGTTGGCTGATTTAGAGCCTTGGAACAAAATGCTGAGTGATTATGGTGAAATTTTGCACTCTCAGCGCTTGGGTATTGTGGAACAATGGAATGTGTTTTTTCAAAATGATTTGAGCCAATTACTCCCTGATCTTGAAATTGAACTGGAATACAGTCCAGGTTTTCATACAGAGCAGGGGCTCATGCAAGACCTGCTAAATCAACACCAAAAAGATATCGAAAGACGGTATACCGAATATGGTCCACATCGTGCAGATTTGCGCTTAAAAACCCCGTTTGGACACGCTGATGTGGTTTTATCAAGAGGTCAGAAAAAACTGCTGATTATTGCTTTAAAACTGTCACAAATTGCAATGTTACATGCGAGTAATAAGGAAACTGTGGTATTATTAGATGATCTGACAGCAGAATTAGACTTAACCGCACAACAACGTTTAATTGAACGATTAAGCCAACTTGGTAGCCAGGTTTTTATGACAACTTTAGATCATGCATCGGTAAAAAAACACTTACATGATCTGTCTATTTCATATCAATTATTCAATGTTGAATCCGGTCAAGTTAGTCTTGCTTCACCATAATTTTTTGATGTTAACCATCTTTGAATAAACCTATATTTGCTAGGGAGAAACCATGAGTTCAGAGTCTCAATCAGCCTCTCAAACAGAACAAACCAATGAAAAGGCTTATGATTCCTCTAGTATTAAAGTATTACGTGGATTAGATGCAGTTCGTAAACGTCCGGGTATGTATATTGGGGATACAGACGACGGTACCGGTTTACACCATATGGTATTCGAGGTAGTCGATAACGCAATCGATGAAGCTTTAGCTGGACATTGTGATGAAATTATTGTCACTATTCATGAAGATGAGTCAGTAAGCGTTTCTGATAATGGCCGTGGTATTCCAACCGATATTCACCCTGAAGAAGGTGTTTCTGCAGCAGAAGTAATTCTTACCATTCTGCACGCAGGTGGTAAGTTTGATGACAACAGCTATAAAGTTTCAGGTGGTTTGCACGGCGTAGGTGTTTCTGTAGTAAACGCACTTTCGCGTAAATTACATTTAATGATTTCTCGCGCTGGACAAGTGCATGAGCAAGAGTATCAACACGGCGATCCGCAATATCCATTACGTGTGATTGGTGAAACAGATAAGAGCGGTACAACAGTACGTTTTTGGCCAAGCGCGGAAACTTTTAGTCAAACTATCTTTAACGTAGAAATTCTAGCGCGTCGTTTACGTGAGCTTTCTTTCTTAAACGCGGGCGTGCGTATTGTTTTACGTGATGAACGAATTAACCTTGAACATGTGTATGACTACGAAGGTGGCTTATCTGAGTTCGTAAAATACATTAACGAAGGTAAAACTCATCTGAATGAGATTTTCCATTTCACTGCAGATACAGATAACGGTATTGTTGTAGAAGTAGCTTTACAGTGGAACGAAAGTTATCAAGAAAACGTTCGTTGTTTTACCAATAACATTCCTCAAAAAGATGGTGGTACGCATTTAGCAGGTTTCCGTGCAGCGTTGACGCGTGGTCTTAACCAATATCTTGAAAATGAAAATATTATCAAGAAAGAAAAAGTCAATGTAACCGGTGACGATGCGCGTGAAGGTTTAACTGCTATTATTTCGGTAAAAGTACCTGATCCGAAGTTCTCATCTCAAACCAAAGAAAAATTGGTATCGAGTGAAGTAAAACCAGCAGTTGAGCAAGCAATGAACAAAGAGTTCTCTGCTTACTTACTTGAAAACCCGCAAGCTGCAAAATCGATTGCAGGTAAAATTATTGATGCTGCGCGTGCGCGTGATGCTGCGCGTAAAGCACGTGAAATGACGCGTCGTAAAAGCGCACTTGATATCGCTGGTTTACCAGGTAAATTGGCAGATTGTCAGGAAAAAGATCCAGCACTTTCTGAACTATATCTTGTCGAGGGTGACTCTGCAGGTGGTAGTGCCAAGCAAGGCCGTAACCGTAAAATGCAGGCTATTTTGCCTTTGAAAGGTAAAATTCTAAACGTTGAACGTGCACGCTTTGACAAAATGATTTCTAGTCAGGAAGTCGGTACTTTAATTACTGCGCTTGGCTGTGGTATTGGTCGTGAAGAATATAATCCTGATAAGCTACGCTATCATAAAATCATTATCATGACCGATGCCGACGTTGATGGTTCGCACATTCGTACTTTGTTATTAACGTTCTTCTTCCGTCAAATGCCAGAATTGGTTGAGCGTGGGCATATTTATATTGCACAGCCACCTTTGTATAAATTGAAAAAAGGTAAGCAGGAACAATACATCAAAGATAATGATGCATTGGAAACTTATTTAATTTCAAATGCGATTGATGAGCTATCTTTGCATACCAATGCTGAAGCACCTGCTATTACAGGTGAAGCACTTGCAAAAGTCATTCAAGACTATCAAGTTTCACAAAAGAGTTTACAGCGCTTAACTTTACGTTATCCAGCTAGCTTATTGGATGCTTTACTTGAAGTAGAAGCGTTCAAGAGCGATCAAAATCATGATCAGGCTTATGTACAACAATGGGCTGATCAAGTAAAAGCTATCATTACAAGATTACAGCCAAGTTTACGCCCAGAAATTACACTAGAGTCATTTGAGCGTGAAAATGCTCAAGGTGAAAAATCTGCGCATTATTGGCCGCGTATTACGGTATATGTTCATAACTTGCCACATGCATATTTGCTTGATGCAGCTTTATTGAATTCAGCTGAGTATGCACGTTTGCTGAAAAACTCGAAGAGCTGGTTCAGTTTGCTTGAAGATGGTGCTTATTTACAAAAAGGTGATCGCCGTATTCAAGTGGCTAACTTCCATCAGGTTTGGCAGCATATTTTGCAAGATTCGCGCCGCGGTATGATGATTCAGCGCTATAAAGGTCTTGGCGAGATGAACGCTGAACAGCTTTGGGAAACGACAATGGACCCTGAAAACCGTAATATGTTGCAGGTAACTATTGATGATGCGATTGAAGCAGATCGTATGTTCTCTTGCTTGATGGGTGATGATGTGGAACCACGTCGTGCATTCATTGAAGAAAATGCTTTAAATGCGGATATTGATGCTTAATTGATAACTCGATTCTAAATCAGTCTAGGGAGAGAATGATGAGTCAGAAATTATTAGCTAGTCTTTTAATTTCATGTGCGATTTTAGGAAGTTCTGCTGTTTCGGCGGCAGACCTAGAAACGAATATGAAAACTTTAGCTAAGAGTACTAAAGCATTTGCTGAAGCAAAAGATACTGCTAATGCGAAACAACAGCTTGTTGTAATGCGTGAAGCAGCTGTTTCTTCTAAGCAATATTTACCACATAAACTCGAAGGTTTACCTTTAGGAAATGTACAGGTAAAAGAGTACCAAGCTGGTTTAGATCAGCTTGTTGCCGAGATTGATAAAGTAACTGCTTTGGTTGAGCAAGGACAATTAGATCAAGCCAAAACTGAAGCAATCAATTTAGTCACAATACGAAATGAAAATCATAAAAAGTTTAGATAATTCTTTTTATGATGATTAAAGAAAAGGCTTTGTTTAATTAAAAACAAAGCCTTTTTTTATAAGAAATGAACTTTTAAACTGCCATTTAGATGGTAGTTTCCATTTATATCAAGAGAATATAATTTTGAAAAAAACACAAAAACTCTTATGCATTGGGATCATGTTTTTTAATTGCTTATTTCAACTACATGCTGCTACAGCCCCAACCTTTTATGGAAAATTAGTATTTCATCGTTATAGTGATTATGACGCATGGGACAGTAAGCTTTATCTTTATAACTTCACAACGCAGCAGACTACATTACTGGGCACAAATTGGAAAATTGACCATATGATGAATGGTCATTTTTTCCCAGATGGAAAATGGTTAACTTTTATGGGGGTTAACTCTGGGCAGCATTATGGCGATGCATGGGATGTGTATGCTTGGAAAGTGGGTAGTAGTGAGTTACCCATTAACTTAACTCAGGGAAATAACAAACGCGATGAAGATCCAAAATTTATAGATAACCAGCATATTATTTTTAAAAAAAATGGCGATTTAAAAATCGTCAAAATGATTGATCGTACGATAACTTCTGTCACTCAAAATGGTTGGGACATAGAAGAATCGATGCCTTATCCGATGGTCAATACTACCCAAATCTTATATGCAAAAGGTGCTGGAAATAATTCTCGAATTTTCAGTATTGATCAGTCGGGTGCCTATGATACACAGCTGACCAATATCGCTTCATACTATCCAATATGGTGGCAAGGAAGTCGCTTCTTATATGTACGCTGGTACAGTCCAACAAATGCTCATGATCAGATCTATCTCTATGACATGGCTAATAAACAAACCACACGTTTGCCATTTAACAGCATTAATTATGATACTTCCGATCCAGCGCCTTTAGATCAGCGTTACATGGTGGTGTCACTTGCAGGGCAAACAGGTAGTCGAGGCGGTTATGATCTATATATCGCAGATAGCCAATCAAGCAATGTTTGGCCTTTACCTGTAAATAGCAATTTAAATGAATTAGGGGCTTTTTATACCCCTTATTAATTAATAAAAAAGCCGATTAAGAAATCGGCTTTTTTATTTTAGAAAACAGATTAATCAAAAGAAGCTTCCATTTCTTCTAACTCCATCATGAGTTCTAAAAGCTGCTCTTCGTGTTGCTCAAGTTTAGCCTTCAGCTCAGTCTGTTCATTCATAAGTTTGAGTAAATCGTCTTTACGTGCAGCCTCATATAGAGATGTGTCTGCTAGAGATTCTTCAATTTTGGCAAGCTGCGGTTGAAGCTTCTCAATTTGAGACTCAACTTTTTCAATGTTTTTACGAATAGGTCGAGTCTGTTCACGACGGCGAGCTGCTTCTTTACGCTGTGCTTCTTTATCGACTTTAGCTGGGGCAGCAGTGGTAGAGGATGAATTATTCTGCGCCACAGCAGTTTGAGCATTAATGAGTTGCTGACGTGCTTCACGTAGCCATTTTGCATAATCCTGTAAATCACCTTCGAATTCGGTACATTTACCGCCGTGTACCAAAAGAAGCTCGTCACAAACACTTGCAATAAGTTGACGTTCGTGGGAAACCAATACGACAGCACCTTCAAAGTCTTGTAATGCCATGCTTAGTGCATGACGCATATCTAGATCTAAATGGTTCGTCGGTTCATCGAGAATTAAAACGTTTGGACGTTGCCATACAATGAGTGCGAGGGCTAAACGAGCGCGCTCTCCACCAGAAAAGGTTTCACATGGCGTATCCATGCGTTCACCACTAAAGCCAAAACTACCTAAGAAAGAACGTAGGGTGGCTTCACTAATTTTTTTATCTGCTATACGAGCAAGCTGTAACATTGGAGTAGCATGGCCATCTAAAGCATCCATTTGGTGCTGCGCAAAGTAACCAATGTTAAGCAGTTCGGAAGCTTTACGTTCACCCGCTAAGAGAGGTAAATCACCAACCAAGCTCTTAATCAATGTTGACTTACCTGCGCCGTTCATACCAAGTAAACCAATACGTGAGGTTGGTGTAATTTGTAATCTGATTTTTTCGGCTATTTGTTTATCACCATAACCAATGCTGGCATTGTCTAAAGTCAGCAAAGGAGAACTCATTTTGGTGGGTTCACGGAAACTAAAAGTAAACGGCGTATCTACATGAGCAGGTGCAAGTTGCTGCATGCGCTCAAGTTGTTTAATACGACTCTGCGCCTGACGAGCTTTAGTCGCTTTTGCTTTAAAACGGTCAATAAACTTTTGTAGATGAGCACGTGTTTCTTCTTGTTTCTCAAAAGCTTGTTGTTGTTGGGCAAGACGTTCACTACGCGTAGTTTCAAATGTAGAGTAGTTTCCGGTGTAAAGCGTGAGTTCTTGATTTTCAATATGAAGAATATGATCTGTAATCGCATCTAAAAAGTCACGGTCATGCGAAATGAGGATGAGTGTACCTTCATAGGCTTTAAGCCAATCTTCTAACCACAGAATTGCATCCAAGTCTAAATGGTTGGTTGGTTCGTCTAGTAATAATAAATCTGAACGACTCATAAGGGTACGCGCTAAATTTAAGCGCATACGCCATCCACCTGAGAAACTCTCAACATTCAAACGTAATTGATTTTCTAGAAAACCAAGACCAGCCATGAGTTGGGCTGCTTTAGATGGTGCTGAATAACCATGAATTTCATCAAATCGGCCATGCAATTTAGCCAATTCAAAATCAGTCAGTTGATCTGGTTGAGCAAGCTTATTTTGAATATCCCAAAATTCTTCATCACCTGAAAGAACAAAATCAATTGCAGGCATATCTAAGGCTTTTATTTCTTGCGCCATATGCGCTACGGTCCAGCCTGTAGGACGAGTAAGTGAACCTTCATCGGCACCTAAACTTCCAAGTAATGCAGCAAATAAAGTCGATTTACCTGCGCCATTGACTCCAGTTAGACCAATCTTCCAACCTGGGTGTAATTGCATAGACGCTTTTTGAAATAGAACACGTCCACCGCGGCGTAAAGAAACTTGGTCAAATTGAATCATCTTATTGTATCGAGGTGAGTTAGGGATGCTGTATTTTAAAGAGAAGTGCAGATGAAAACAAAACTTTCCGGATTTTAGTTCCAAGCAGACAAATATTGGAGAGATTAAAAGGTTATAGATTTAGCTATTCGTCTGAAATTCTCAGAATATTGAATAAGATAGAACACATTTAAAAAAATATGGCTAAAATAAAAACAGTTTAAGATTTGGTTGATTAATGAGCTATTAATAAAACTAGACTAAGGAAAGTCAAATGAAAAAAAGATTGGGGATTGTTAGTGCAGCATTTTGCTGTGCTATGGGAACAGCAAATGCGGGACAAAATGTGTGTGTGTTTGATTTATTAGGAAAGTCAGGTGAATCCTATAAACTGATGGAAGAATGGGCGCTTGCAGCGAAAGAGTGGCAAGCAGATATCACTTTAATTCCATTTCAAGATGAAGCTTTGGTTGACCGTAAGCTGCGTGAGGGCAAATGTGATGCCGCTTATATGACTTCCATGCGGGCGAGAAATTATAATAAATTTGCAGGTTCGATTGATGCGATTGGTGGTGTAACTAGTAATGCTATTGCGCAAAAAGCAATTAGCTACGTTTTAGATAAACGTAATAAACATCGTATGGTAACTGTACAAAATGGAGCCAATTACGAAGTCGTTGGGATTGTTCAGATTGGATTGGCATATTTATTTGTAAGAGATAAAAACCTGAACTCAATTGAGAAAGTACGCGGTACTAAATTTGCTATTTTGCAATATGACGCGGCACAGAAGATTATGGTGGAAAGTGTAGGCGCTCAACCCATTCCATCAGAAATTACCGATTTTGTGAAAAAGTTTAATAGTGGGCAAGTCGATGCAATTGCGGCACCAGCTTATGCTTATAAACCTTTAGAGATTAGTAAAGGGGTGGGAGTGAAAGGGGCAATGTTTACTTTCCCTGTGGTTAACGTTACGGGAGATTTAGTTGCTCGAAGTGATAAGTTCCCTACAGATTTCGGTATAAAGTCACGTGCTTGGTTTCTACAGCAATTACCTCAGAACTTTGCCATGATAAAACGGCTAGAAATGGGTGTACCCTCAAAAATTAAAATAAATTTTTCAGCCGAAGATAAAACCAAATATCAAAAAATTCTACGTGAAGGTCGCCTCAGCTTAACAAAACAGGGTGTATACGATGCAACAATGATGAGTGTGCTGAAGCGTGCTCGTTGTACGGTTGAAAGAACTAATTTTGAATGTACCCTTAATGGAGAATAGTTTATTTTTTAAACACAAAAACGCTACATATATTTCAAAGCTGAATATGGGTATGAAAATTGTGAATATAAAAAGTAACTTACGGAAACTTAGTGATTTTTAACACTAATAAATAATTTAAATTGAACAAACAATGGTTCAATGAGATAAAAATATTTGAGTAAAAGCTCTATTTTTTTCTAAAAAACATGATTAATATCTGTCTTTGAAAGGAAACTTCAAACAAAAAATCTGTTCCGTGGAAGGATGAAGAAAATGAAAAAAATCGTACTTGCTATGGCTGCCGCTTCTGTTGTTGGTTTTTCTGCTTCAGCGCAAGCAGCGAGTACCGTATGTGTATTCGACCTCTTAGGAAAAGCAGGCGACTCATATAAAATGATGGAAGAATGGGCTCTAGCTGCAAAAGGCTGGGGTACTGAAATTAACTTAGTTCCTCGTCAGGACGAGGCTGTTGCTGATAATGATTTTAAAGCAGGCAAATGTGATGCTGTAGCAATGACAGCAATGCGTGCACGCCAATATAACAAATTCGCAGGATCTATCGACTCACTCGGTGGTGTTCCAAATAACCAAATCGCTCAACGTGCAATTACTTATGTATTAGATGCGCGTAATGCAGCAAAAATGACCACTAATATGGGTGGTAAAAAATACGAAGTTGCTGGTATTTCTCCGCTAGGTTCAGCATTCATTTTCGTACGTGACAAAAACATCAACTCTGTTGAAAAAGCTGCGGGTAAAAAATTCGCCGTACTTGGCTATGACGATGCACAAAAAATTATGGTGCAACGTGTAGGTGCTCAAGCAGTTCTTTCTGATATTTCGAACTTTGCCGCGAAATTTAACAATGGTCAGGTAGATATGGTAGGTGCGCCTGCTTATGCTTACAAACCATTAGAGTTAAATAAAGGTTTAGGTGCAAACGGTGTAATGTGGAACTTCCCTGTATTACACGTTACAGCAGATCTAGTATTACGTTCTGATAAATTCCCAGCTGGTTTTGGTCAAAAATCTCGTGACTGGTTCGTTAAACAGTTGCCTAAGAACTTTGCAATGATCAACCGTTTAGAAGCACAAATTCCTGGCAAATACAAAATGAACTTAAGTGCAGAAGACAAACTTAAGTATCAAAAAATGTTGCGTGATGGCCGTATGGACTTAACTAAACGCGGTGTTTACGATGCAGGAATGATGTCTGTACTTAAAAAAGCACGTTGTTCTGTAGACAAGGCTAACTTTGAATGTTCAATGCCTGGTGAATAATATTAATTTCTATCTAAAAGCCTAGACTGAGTTCTAGGCTTTTTGTTTTCTATGTGCTGTCAATTCTGCCATTGTTGTTAGTTAGAAAGACGTTAAGCTAAATTTAGATAAAAACTTCATAAGGAAACATGAAGGTATAAAAATGGATCAAGGACTTGAGTGATTAAAATAATTGCTAATAGATAGGTCAATCGCTATCTATTTTTCATGGAAATAAAATCATAAAAGCAAATATGGTCTATACAAATATTCCATCATGATTTTTATATGAGGCCTATCCAATTCATACCTGATTGGTGTGAAATTTCTTGGTATCGAAAAAGAAAAACTCCACAAGGAAAGGAAAAAGAATATGCAATTTTCCAAAATGCTATTACTTGCGATGGGACTTACCACAGTTTCTTTTGCAGCTCAGGCTAAACAAACAGTATGTGTTTTTGACTTCGTTGGAAAAAATGGCGATGTCTATGCACTGATGAAGGATTATCAACTTGCCGCTAAAAACTGGGGAGCTGATATTGAACTAAAAGTAAACCAAAACGAAGCCGTGATTGCTGAAGATTTTAAAGCGGGTAAATGTGATGGGATTAGTGTATCAGGGATGCGTGGCCGTCAATTTAACTCATTTACTGGGTCATTAGACGCGATCGGGGCCATTCCTGACCTCAAGCTTGCTGTAAAAATAATGCAAGGTTTAGCGAGTCCGACTTTTAGTAAATATATGGTTAATGGTCGCTATGAGGTTGTCGGTGTTATTCCAGTTGGTGATGCTTACCTTCTAGTAAATGATCGCAGCATCAATACAGTAGCGAAAGCCGCAGGTAAAAAAATTGCTGTGCTTGACTATGATGAAGCACAAAAAATTATGGTTCAGCAGGTCGGGGCTCAGGCTGTGAGTGCTGACGTAACAAATTTCGGTGCGAAATTTAATAACCATCAAGTTGATATCATTGGTGCACCAGCAGCAGCATTTAAACCTTTGGAGCTACAAAAAGGTTTAGGTACAAAAGGTGCGATCGTGAATTATCCAATCTTACAGGTCACAGGAAATATTATTATCCGTCCAGATAAATTCCCAGCTGGTTTTGGGCAGAAATCTAGGGAATGGGTTTCGGGTCAGCTACCACGTGCTTTTACCATCTTGGGTAAAATGAAAGCTGATATTCCACAAAAATACTGGATGGATGTTCCGGCTGCTGATAAACCGGGCTACCAAAAGCTTATGCGTGAGTCTCGAATTAACCTTACACAACGCGGTGTGTACGATAAACGCATGATGAAATTACTATGGCAATTCCGTTGTAAGCAAGATGCTAAAAACTTCGAATGTGGCTTACAGGATGAGAATTACAAATAATCTTGATAAAAATACTCAAGATTCACTTTAAACTTCGAAGACAGACCCTATATTGATTATGCTATACTCAATATAGGGTCTTTTTTATTTTGAAAGGCACAGCAAAATCCGAGGAACAATCATCATGAATGCCCAAGCTCTAGTTTTGACAGATAATGCTGCCAATAAGGTACGCCAACTCCGTGATAGTGAAGGGAATGACGATCTCATGTTACGTGTATATGTAACGGGAGGCGGGTGTTCAGGGTTTTCGTATGGCTTCAATTTTGCTGAAAGCGTAAATGAAGATGATGCAGAATTCGTAAATGGCGATGTGAAAATGTTGGTTGACTCACTGAGCTACCAATACCTCATTGGTTCAGTAGTTGACTATGTAGAAGGCCTTGAAGGTTCACGTTTTATCGTACAAAATCCGAATGCGACAACAACATGCGGTTGTGGTTCTTCGTTCTCGATTTAAAAGAATTTTAAAATTTAAAAACCTCTCCGTAACGAGAGGTTTTTTATTGATCAAATTATTATTTTTCACTGACAGATTCTAAAAAATATTCCACGAGTTCAGGTGCATTCTGATATGGAATCCAATGTGATGCATCCATAAAAACTGCGTCATAACTATTTTTAAAATAATGTGAGTTTAGCTCGGCACTTTTTTCTGTAACTGCAATATCATGTTTGCCCCAAATAAAAAGAGTAGGAACATCTATTGCTTTAAACGGATTTTGAGGCTTGTCCCAAAAAAAGCCACGATACCAATTCAATGCCGTAGATAATCTATTTTCTTCTATAAACTCAGCCTCGAATATTGCAATTTGCTCTTCGGTCATGCCTGATGACTTAAGAAACTTACGGCCCAATTTAGGTATTTTTTTAAATAAAAGTTCGGGCAGAATCGGCAGCTGAAAAATTGCAAAATAATAAGATTTAAAAAGTTGTCTACTGCTTAAACAAGCTTTTAAAAAAGCAGCTTGATGGGGTACAGAAACTAAAGTGAGATGCTTAATATATTGTGGATACTTCATCGCAACGCCCGAGGCAATTGCCGAGCCCCAGTCATGCCCAATTAAATAAACTGGCTGGCCAAGCTGCTCAATTAAACTTGCCACATCTTCTACAAGTTCACTCAGTGAATATTGAAATCGGCTTTGAGGTCTAGCATTTAAACTATAACCACGTTGATGAATCGCAAGTGTTCTAAATTGATGCGGATGCAATAATTCAGAGGTTTGCTCCCAACTATGAGCAGTTTCTGGAAAACCATGCAATAAAACAACGAGTGGACCATCTATAGGGCCTGAATCAATTACATCGAATGTCCAAGCCCCACGTGTGTATTGAGAAATACGTTTGGTCAGATCCATACAAACATGCCTTAAATTATTTTTGTTGGCATTTATCATGAGTTTTTATACTCATTTAAATAACAGCATTTCGGGTCATTAAATGTGTTATGAGGTCGAATCTGATCAATTAATAAGTAGTTTTTATACAACTGTGATTGTACCTAGAATTCTGAAATCCGAAGCACCTGTTACCGCGGGCAAATTACCACTTAAACCATTTACAAAACGCATTGCTAACCAAGCAAAGGCGGTAGCCTCCACCCAAGTAGGGGAGAGCCCTAAAACATCTGTAGGTTGAACAGACCAATTGTGCTTACGAAGACGCCAGCGTAATTGCTCTAATAAATAAGAGTTATAAGCACCGCCACCACATACATATACTTCTCCTGTTTCCATCTCAGAGCGATAAATCGCTTTTTGAATGGCACGCACAGTAAGCTTTAATAAGGTGGCTTGAATGTTTTCAGGTGTATCTTCTAACTCATCGTAAGTTAAATCATTTCGCCAATCGATTAACTGATCATCTAACCAGTCAATATTAAAGTCTTCACGTCCTGTGCTCTTAGGAGGTTCTTTAGAAAAATATTCATGTGCATGAAGACGGTCGAGTAAAGAGCGAATAGGATGACCATAAGCTGCCCAATCACCGTTTTCATCATATGGATGACCTGTATGGCGATGACACCAAGCATCCATCAAAATATTTGCAGGACCTGTATCAAAACCAAATACGCCGTCAGCATTATTGGCAGGCAACATACTCACATTAGCAATACCACCCAAATTCAAAATCACACGATGAATACTTGGATGTTGAAATAATGCTTGATGGAAAGCCGGAACCAATGGTGCACCTTGACCGCCTGCTGCCATATCTCTACGACGGAAATCTGAAACAACCGGAATCTGAGTGATTTCAGTAATAATGTTGGGATCGCCAATTTGTAGCGTAAATCCATGTTCTGGACGGTGGCGAATGGTTTGCCCATGTGAACCAATTGCTTTAATTTGACTCCGATCTAACTGGTTTTTTTCAATGAGAGTATTAATGCCATGACCAATCATTTTGGCTAAAGCAACATCAGCTTTACCCATGCGGTCAATTTCATTGTCATCAGGCAAAGTTAACGCCATAAGCTCATCACGTAACTCGGGTTCAAATGGAACTGTAAGAGTGGCATGAAGCTGTAGTGGCTCAAATGAAGCCGCAACAATATCCACACCATCCATACTAGTGCCAGTCATTACGCCGATATAGATTGCGCTCATATGCAACTTCCCCTGCAAGACGCTGAAAAAATGTTAGTATATCGCACAAATTGAATAACTGATGTGTTTAGGTTTTGTGATGTCAAATTTCTTGCCCGCCGAAGAACAGCTTGCCCTCATCCAACGAGGCACGCACGAAATTATTTCAGAAGAAGATTTACTGAAAAAGCTCAAAGAGAATCGTCCTCTTAAAATTAAAGCTGGTTTCGACCCTACAGCACCGGATTTACATTTAGGACATACGGTTCTTATTAATAAATTAAAAACTTTCCAAGATTTGGGTCATGAAGTTACCTTCTTAATTGGTGACTATACAGCGATGATCGGTGACCCAACTGGTAAAAGCGCAACTCGTCCGCCGTTGTCACGTGAACAAGTGGAAGCCAACGCTAAAACTTATCAAGAACAAGTTTTCAAAATATTAGACCCGAATAAAACAAAAGTACGTTTTAACTCAGAATGGTTTAATCAAAAATCTGCTGCTGACCTTATTCAGCTAGCAAGTCAGCAAACCGTATCTCGTATGTTAGAGCGTGATGACTTTACAAAGCGTTATAGCAACCATCAGCCAATTGCAATTCATGAGTTTTTATATCCTTTAGTTCAAGGTTATGACTCTATTGCACTTGAAGCTGACGTTGAGTTAGGCGGTACAGACCAGACCTTTAACTTACTTATGGGTCGTACTTTACAAAGCCGTTATGGACAAGAATCTCAAGTGTGTATCACTGTACCGATTCTAGAAGGTTTAGATGGCGTAAATAAAATGTCTAAATCTTTAGGTAACTATATTGGTGTATTTGATACGCCAGGGGCAATGTACCAAAAAGTTTTATCAATGCCAGATTCTTTAATTGAACGCTATTTCGATTTATTAAGTTTTAAATCTCTAGATGAGATCAAAACCTTATTAGATGAAATTGCTGCTGGTCGTAATCCACAAGAAGTAAAACGTATCCTTGCACTTGAGCTAGTTGAACGTTTCCATGATGCAGAAGCTGCGGCTAATGCACATAAAAGTGCTGGTAACCTTATTACAGAAGGTGAAGTACCAGAAGACACCCCAGAGGTGACTATTTCGCGTGGTGAGTTTGGTGGAGAAATCTTTATTGCTACCATTCTACGTGTAGCTGGATTAAATCCAAATGCTGCAGCTGCAAAAGATGCGGTAGCTCGCGGTGCAGTAAAAGTTGACTGGAATGCTGTTGATGCAGGTTTCTCTATAAAAGAAAACGGTACTTTCATTATTCAGTCAGGTAAAAAAGCAATTGCACGTGTCACGTTCACTGACTAAGAGTGTTATGTAATAAAAAAAGCAGGAGTAATCCTGCTTTTTTTATTTAAGAATCAAAAAAAACAATTCAACGTTCCACGTGGAACAATTTATAGATCAGTAATAATGAAAAGTAATCAAAGCAAATAACAAGATAGAGCGAAATATAGCTTAAGAGTAGAGCATTTGCTCTAATATTCCTTTGGAATCTTTGGAATCTTTGGAATCTTTGGAATCTTTGGAATCTTTGGAATCTTTGGAATCTTTGGAATCTTTGGAATCTTTGGAA
>NZ_JBQUYP010000011.1:50689-50961 GCF_056314305.1 Acinetobacter sp. DMC2
GGAATAGAGAATGCTATATATACCTATAACAACTATATAAGAATAAGAAGACATCAAAAATTTAAGATGAGCTGTATTTTCCTAAAATAAAATTAATAAAAGTGGTTGAAACGTCTAAAAAAAAGCCATGTATATCACTTTTTTCGCAAAATAGTAGAAAAAAACGGCACTCGATAGAAAAAGGCTGAAATACCCCTTGCAAAGGGATCTTAATGGTCTATAATGCACATCCATCGGCGGTGATGCAGATAAGAACTTGTTGAAAAACAGTT
>NZ_JBQUYP010000012.1:0-41402 GCF_056314305.1 Acinetobacter sp. DMC2
TGTGACCCGTGATTTAGGTTTGCCAGATGATTCTGACAAGGTAAATCCAAACGGTGGTGCAATTGCATTAGGTCATCCACTTGGTGCATCAGGCGCACGCCTCGTGACTACAGCCTTAAACCAGCTTGAACAAACAGGTGGTCGTTATGCCTTGTGTTCAATGTGTATTGGTGTAGGTCAAGGCATCGCATTGATTATTGAACGTGTTGAAGCACTTTAAGGAGAAACAAATGCCATCTTTTCAATCTGCCGATGCACAAATTAACTATCAAACCTTTGGCGAGCCATCTTCCCCTGCTCTGGTGTTTTCCAACTCTTTGGGCACCAATTATGGCATGTGGCAAAAACAGTTTAATGAATTAAAAGATCAATTTTTTGTGATCTGTTATGACACACGTGGTCACGGTTCATCATCTACACCTGACGGCCCATACACTGTAGAGCAATTAGGTGAAGATGTTGTCCGTTTACTTGATCATCTAAATATTACTAAAGCTGCTTTTTGTGGTATTTCAATGGGCGGTTTAACTGGGCAATGGCTTGCAATTCACTACCCTGACCGCTTTAGTCATGTCATTGTGGCAAATACTGCCGCTAAAATTGGGCAAGAACAGGCATGGCTTGATCGTGCAAAATTAGTGCGTGAGCAAGGTTTACAACCGATCGCAGCTACAGCAGCTTCGCGATGGTTTACAGATCCCTTTATCCAAAGTCATCCTCCAATTGTCAACAACCTGTGTAACGACTTAAGTGCTGGCAGCGCAATGGGCTATGCCAATTGTTGTGAGGCTTTGGCTAAAGCGGATGTCCGTGAGCAATTAAAAGATATCAAAGTTCCAGTATTAGTAATTGCTGGAACTCAAGACCCTGTAACAACCGTTGCAGATGGACAATTTATGCAGCAACGCATTCCACAATCAAAACTTGCAGAAATAGATGCCTCTCATATTTCCAATGTAGAGCAACCAGAAGCTTTTAATAAAATCTTAAAGGATTTTTTATTAGGTTAGTTTTAATGATTCAAAAAAATGGCCTTTATAGGCCATTTTTTATATCTTATTTTTCATATTAAAAATTAATACCGAATCATGACCGATTTTAATTCGGTGTAATCTTCAATAAATGCATCTGAAAACTCTCTACCAATTCCCGAAGCTTTCACCCCACCAAAGGGAACAGATGGATCTAAGAACGTATGCATATTGACCCATAGAGTACCTGCTTCAATCTTAGGAATTAAACGCAAGGCTTTAGATAAGTCATTTGTCCAAATACTTGCAGTTAAACCAAAGCGTGACTGATTCATCAACTGAATAAGCTCTTCGTCAGTTTCAAATGACATTACCCCGACCACTGGACCAAAGGTTTCTTCTGAAAATAAAGGATCATCCGTATTTTTAAAGGAAATTAAAGTCGGTTGTACAAAATATCCGGTCTGATCTAAAGCCTCACCTCCAGCAATAATCTGGTTGTTGGCTTTTGCCATATCTAAATAATGTTTTACTTTATGAAAATGTGGCTGGTTAGAAAGTGGACCAAACATACTTCCCTCATCCATGGCCGATCCAATTTTGAAACCAGAGAGGGCTTTAGAAAGTTTTTCCACCAATTCATCGTATTTTGTATGATGTACAAAGAACCGTTCTGGGGATGCACAAACTTGGCCTTGATGTACAAAAGTTGCTTGCAATAAAGTCGGTAAAATCTCATCAATATTTGCATCGGCTAAGATAGCTATCGCATTTTTACCGCCCAACTCTAGACTAACACGGGTTAAATCGCTGCTCATCGCGAGTTTACCAATGGCAATGCCTGTTGGTACTGAACCTGTAAATGAGACTTTCTTAACGAGCGGCGACTCAATTAAATATTGCCCTGTATCACCCTTACCTGTTACTACATTAATTACACCCGCTGGAATACCTGCCTCAATGGCAAGTTCAGCTAAACGTAATAAAGATAAGCTGGCAAACTCACTTGGTTTAAGCACAATGGTACAGCCAGTTGTTAAAGCTGAACCAATTTTCCAAACACCGATCATCAGTGAAAAATTCCAAGGCACAATTCCTGCAACCACGCCAATTGGTTGTCTTAAAGTAAAGGCTGTATATTTCTCACCTTGCATAGAAGGAATAGAAGGTTGCATCGTTTGACCATTAATTTTAGTTGCCCAACCAGCAAAATATCTTAAGAAAATAACAGATTGTGCGACTTCAAGATGACGGGAAATATTGATAAGTTTTCCCGTAGACAACGTCTCGAGCTGAGCAAGTTCTTCACCATATTGCTCAATTAAATCTGCCAGCTTGTTCAGTTTAACGCCACGCTCATACGGTGTTGTTTCGGCCCAAGCATTTTGAAAAGCATGTTCAGCACTTTTTACCGCACTATCTACATCGTGTTGACTACCCATACTAATTTGAGCAACAACTTGTTCAGTCGATGGATTTACAATATCCACTTTATCTAAAAGCTCGGCAGCAACCAATTTTCCATTAATAAAATGTCCATGTTGTCGCGCCATAAATTGCTGTACGCTTTCTAAAATCTGAACTTCACTCATTTTCTTTTCCTCTTTTCATTTGTAAATATTGATATGACAGCAACTACGCGACCTGATTCAAAATAAAGTCTGCACCACGTTCTCCAATCATGATGGCAATTGCATTGGTATTACCGCTTGGAACTTGTGGGCAAATAGAACAATCCACCACACGTAAATTTTTAAAACCATGGACTTTTAGGGTCTGATCTGTGACGGAATCTTGCGGAGCATTGCCCATTTTGCAGCTACCTGCGGGGTGATAGACCGTTTTAATATTCTGGCGCATCCATTTATCAATCGCTTCAATATCATCAGGATCGATATTTGCAGGCTCAATCACTTCTTTGACAATCGCTTTCAATGCTGGTTGTTGTAATAGGCGAAGTCCAGCCTGTACCGCACGGATATTAGCGTCAATATCTTCTTGATGACCTAAATAATTAGGATCAATGACAGGTAAATCTTTAGGATCTTTACTGCTTAAACGTAAAGTCCCACGTGCTTTGGGCTGTACATGTCCGACTTTAATGGTAAGGCCATGTGCTTGAGCCACTGATTTTTCACCAGGGGTATTATCGAAATTATCCAGCACAGGTAAAAAATGAAACTGAACATCAGGCCGACCATTGTTGTTGGTGTCAATAAAACCACCACCTTCTAGAATATTGGTGGTCAATAATCCTGAACGTGTAAAACACCACTGTAAAAAGTGCCGTACGGCGGTTAAACCTTGGTCTTCACCGAGCAGACTATTATTGGTTGTTACCGTTGCATTCACCGACATATGCAAATGGTCGTGAAAATTTTCACCTACGGGTAGGTCACGAATACATTCAATGCCGAGCTCATCTAAATGCTGTTTTGGACCAATTCCCGAAAGTAATAAAACTTTAGGACTACCAATTGCACCAGCACTTAGAATGACTTCTTTTTGAGCCTGTACCGTAATCAGTGATTTTCCCCCAACGCTATAACTCACCCCAGTAACCTGATCACCTTGAGTTTCAATTTTATGGACTAAGGCATCAGTAATCACCGTGAGGTCTGGGTGGTTTTCGACTGACTTTAAATAGGTTTTTGAGGTACTCGCCCGAGAACCGTTTTGAGTAGTAGTTTGATAAAACCCTACACCCGCCTGATCCCAACCATTAATATCATTGACGTAATTCATGCCCATTTGTTGACCTGCTTTAATACAAGCAAGCGTCAAAGGATGGCGATATCGGTTTTCACTAACAGGTAAAATGCCATCTTGTCCGTGATATTCATCTGCAAGACTTTCATTTTTTTCTGCCTTCTTAAAAAAAGGCAGCACATCCTGATAGGACCACTGATTACATCCCCATTCCGTGGCCCATAAATCATAATCCTGTCGTTGGCCTCGGCAATAGATCATTCCATTGACCGAGCTTCCACCTCCCAACACTTTTCCTTGTGCAAGGATCATTTCACGATGATTACAATATTTCTGCGGAACGGTCATGTATTGCCATGATTTTTGCTGGAATACTTTAACTACCGTTGCAGGTATAGTATGAAACATACTGCTATCTCGGCTTCCTGCCTCTAATACAAGAACACGCCCTGCCTTGGCTTCTAATAGTCTTGCTGCGACTACACAGCCTGCTGAGCCAGCACCAACCACGATATAGTCATATTGTTGATTCATCTGATTTCATCCTAGTTTTATTTCTATGAATGTACCGCCAATAAATACGGTCTCCTTCGCTCTGATTTAATAGATGTATTGCAGAATCAACTGCGCATACACATTGGTCTTATCATCGTAATTTTGAGTACCGCCGCTATGGATATCCTGTTTTGGTTTATAGAGTCCTACTAGAGGAATAACGTTGAATTTTTTATTAACCGACCAGACCGAAAATACATCCAGCTCATGTCCATCCACATTGGTTAAAGACTTATTTACTTTTTTGAACTTATAGGCCAAAGCACCCAACATAAAATTTTCTTTCAAGTTCATCATGTAAGAGACTTGATGAATATCTGCATTTTTATTGAATGGACCAGCATAGTTTCCGGCAACTTCGCCTTGAAACCATGTACCAAAGCCGACGGTATTTCCATAAAACATCGGATCGTATTGGTCGGAAAAATGGCTAAAACGGTAGCCTAATGAGGGGGTATATTTTGAAGATAAAAAGTTATAGTTCAGCGCTAAGTAGCCAGCATTTTCGTGGCCATCTTTTTTATCTTGTACAACAAACTCAGTTTTAACTTGTAGCTCTGGTAAAGGTTGATAATTTAAACGTAAAGCATAATTTTTAAGATCTTTGCGCCCTGAAACTTGCTCAACATCTTCAAGGTCTAATACATTTAAGTAAGTAAATCCAACACCCTTATCTTTAAGCTGATACATCAGATCGGTTACAAAGAGTTCAGGTGAAAATTGTGCTTTATTATCCGACTTTAAATAAGCCAGTTTTAGCGTTGTATTCTCTTGCGGTTTGTATTGAAGCAAACTTGTAAAATCAAAGCTTCGACGAGCTGCCAGATAATATGCTCCGCCTCGATCAAGTGTGCCGTCCGCAGGCGTTTTACCGAGGTTTAACGCATCACCCGCAATAAAAAACCCGTCACCAATCATGATATTTTGTCGACCAATACTTAAATCATAGGTCGTTAACTCATCTTTATTGGTTCCATCTTTAAAACCAATAATCCATTCATTCACATCTGTTTTACGTTCTTTGCCATTACTATTTTGGCCTGCGTCACCATCGCCAAATGTTGCCGAGCTAATACCGCTCAAACTTGCATAGAGCTGATTGTTTTTGAAGGTATATTGCCCTTTACCGCCAGATTTAAAATGGCCTTCTTGCCAATTGATTCTTTCATCATCTAGGTTTTCGCCGTTATAGCTTTTACCGCTACTAAAAGCCCCAAAAGTTGCTTCAAAAGTCGGTTTAATTTCAAGCTCGCCTGCATGCACAGTTGAAAAAAATGAGACAAAGAGAGTCCCTCTCATAACTTGAGAAAGTAGAGTTTTCATACAAAATTCCTTTTTTGCGAATGGTCTACTAGACCCTAAGAATGGGTAATCAATAAGTTACCCATTCTTAGTTAATGTGCATTTTTAGTGATGGTCATGCTGCGTGTTTTGCTCTTCTTCACCCAAGTTCAAAGTCGGCGTATTGTCAAAAAAGTTCCACGGTTTGATCAGTGTATTCACCCACTCTGTCGGCATGATTGGCCATTCTTCTGCACGTGCCACATGGGTTGTGCCTGTTGTCATCCACACCACAAGATCTTTATTTTCAATATTTTCATTGTTGCCAATGAACTGACCTAAACCTGTGTCATGAGTCGAACGGTTTGAATATTTTCCTTCAGGATAGCGTTCGTCTGGATTGTACTGAGTCACCCAAATTTGCTTATCCATAAAGTTCAAACGTTTAAATAACCATTCATCTTTAGAAAAATTAGCACCCTTCGCCACAGGGTGTGTTCCACCTGCAAAAGGAATGAGCTGGTAAGAGACAGGATTACCTAATTTATTTTCCTTGTTGAAATTAGTCAGTAAACGAATGGTAGATGGATCAAATTTTTCAGCCGCATTCTGCTCATTGGTAATGACTTTACTGTCAATTTGCATTGTACTTGTACGCACACCGCCTCGATCATTGGTCTTCACCACAGGGTCCATATGCATGAAACTATTATTTTCGCCATCTACATCCATATCTAAGCGGAAGTTATAGATATGTTGATGTGTTGTACCCACAATATTATGGTCAATTAAGGTGCCATATTTGGTGTCTTCTTTCGCAGTACTGTCATGCATAGTACGTGCTTTAACGCCTTTAACCGCTTCAATCCCTGTAGCACCCGCATTAATCCCAATTACACCATTTTGGGCAAATACCCAGTCAAACATGTAATCGTAGTTTCCAACCGTACTAATCCAGCGCACGACAAGTTCACGGCGGGCTTCACTGGCATCTTGGTTACCAAAAATTTCGTGATGTTTATATTCAGGTCCTGCATAACGTTCAAATACAGCAATAGCATTTGGAATCACTTGTGGCTGGCCTTTGTAATCTGCAATCACGGCATCAAGTAAAACAGCGTTGTCGGGTGCATCAGTTCCCGGAAGAATAGATGAGGTAAGGGTTCCCATACCATATTCGCCAGAGTCCAAATAAGATTTGAAGTACCAACCAATATCAGGGTCGCCATATGGAACCACCATTCCACCCAAGTTCCCTTCATACATGACTTTCCGCTTCACGCCTTTATCTTTATAGGTCACTGTTGAAAGTTGTAAGCCAACACGAGAGTCTAAGGCCACATGCAAACACCAATTTCCCCAATGTATGGTTTGACCTGTAATGCTAAAGTTTTTGCCCTCAGGTTCAGAAATATTGAGTGGCTTTAGCTTACTTGCTACTGGCTTATTCGACATATAAGGTCGATTTGCCATCGGCACAGGAATAATCGCACCTTCTTCAATCTTAATAATTTTTTCTTTATCTAAATCGACTACAGCAACTAGGTTCTCAATAGGATGTGCCCAATAATTGCCATCGCCTACATCGAGATAAGCAACGACTTTTAATATATTGAGCTGTTTATCAAGTCCATCTTTGCCGCCAAAATATCCAACAGTTAGCGGTGTAGCAATCACTTTCTTCACATCACTAATGCCACGTTTGCGTAAAGCTTCCTGATATTCTTTACTCGTCTCAATTACACGCTGTACGGCTTCAAAATTATCGAGCAATACCATTCCATGAGTGTCTTTCAGTACATTCCATTTTGTGACTTGTTGAGTGTTAAGGTTAACTTCACCTTCAATCGCCTGACTCCCCTTTAATAAAATAAATGAGGCAATACGATCTTCTTTAAATTCTTTGTGATTAATAAAGTAATCCCACACTTTTGCTTTTTCTGGTTCTTTAAGCTTTAACTCGGCAAAACGCATATTTTTATAGGCGTATTTCGAGCGATTAATCACATCAAATGTTTTTTTAATTTCATCAGAGTTTAAGCTATTGAGCGGGTGAAACGTATTTTCAATTTTGAAAGTTTGATCTAACCCCGACTGGAATACTTCATTAAAAAAATCTTTTCCAATAACAGGTTTACCATCTTTGATTAATAAAGGCACGCTGAGCTTAAAAGGTTTACCATTCACCAAAACCTGATCTGAATTGGGTTTAGCTCGAACCAACATAGAACCTTTGGTGATCATATACGTATTGGTAAAATCGTCTTTAACAACTTTAGCGCCTTGCTCACTCATGCTTTGATAAAGTGAGACCATTTCAGCATGTCCACCATGAGCAAACGCTTGAGTATTGAGTCCCCAAAAGCTTGCAGCGATTGATAAGTTAAGTGCCAGTATTTTTTGTATGTCATTCAATAATCGTTGTTTACGCATTGGTTTCATCCTTTTCCTCTATCCCTGAACTATCTGCATCAGACAGTTAAAATGCACTTTCCTGTGAGTGAAATTCATTAGACCAACTTAATAGTTTTATGGTTATTAAGCTTATCTAACCTGCTCTAATGAATTTAATTTCAACACAGTTACATAGGGCTAGCTTGTTCAAGAATGACGTCGAACTTGTCTAAAAATGACATTGAGAGATGAAAGATTTAAACCGACATACCCTCTCTAAATTCTTTAGGGGAGATACCATAAGTCTTTTTAAAGATTTTTGAGAAATGAGCACCGTCCCAAAAACCCCATTTCAAGGCAACTTGGGTAATTGAGCTTTGTTTATTTCTTTTATCAAGCAAATCTGCTTTGACCTTTTCTAGGCGTTTGAGCTGTATATATTTGTTAATAGATAAATTTTCTTGAAGAAATAGACGGTAAAGATGACGCAGCGATACCCCAATATGTTCTGCAATTAATTTAGGGGTTAAATCTGGTTTTGCTAAGTTTTCTATAATATATCGTTCGGCTTTTTCCATGAGGTTATTTGAGCTATTAATATTTTTATAATTGATTGTGGGTTTGATTAAGGCGATCAGCGCATCTTCAAAAGCATTGCCATCTTCGGTTGCGTACCAAAGTTTGATGTTTTCAGCAGACATATTTTTCAAAATATTTTTGAGTAAAAAACCACTCATATTTTGAGTAATCAGTTTTCCAAAATATTCGGTACTAATATTTTCTTTAAGTAATTTTTCACGCGACAAGTGTACTGAAATCTGACTCACTAGGCCTTGCGGATACATCGAAATGGTTTCGACTGGATCTACCAACACAATATCACCTTCATTCAGGCTTAAAGTCTCATTTTTATACTCGAGCAGCATTTTCCCCGAATACTGCAAAATCAAAAAACAAAAACGATTATTCACTCGATCGATTTCATCGGCTTTTCGGACAATTTTATTGGCATTGTTTTTGATAAAAGCAATTTCGGTATCGCCCAATAAAAAACACTGAACTTCACCAATGAATAAATTACGGGTTCCGTCAAAATCGGTTTCAAAATTGCCGCACACACTTTTAATATGGTGCGTCCATGTGAGTAATGCATCGCTTACATATTGGTTCATCCTTTACCTCTCTATACATGTGCCACCGCTCAAAATTTTGCGTTTGTGGTGGTGCACTGTCTTGGCTTATTTACAATTTTGTTTTATTGATAAACAAATTGTGTGCCAAAAATTCCTTATCCTTGGAATTGTTTTGATGATAGTCAGCTAGATGTGAAGAAGCTGATAAATCAATTCAATTTATCAGCTTAATGGGACTTATGCTACTCCTGCAAAATCTCGCAGCATGGTAATAAAAATATCCTTTTGCTCATCAGAATACTTTTTAAACACTTCGTTTTGGTGGCTATCGGCAATATCAAACAAATATTGCGCCGTTTGTTTACCCTTTTCCGTTAGTGCGTATAAATTATCATGATCAACCAATAATCCTTCAAATTTTAGAATTTCAGCCGATCTTTCAACTTCCTGCATTGGCATAGCAATGTCTCGTGGTAAATCTTCTTTACTTGAAGCAGTACCACTGGCTAAAACGAGTAAGAGCCTTGATTCACTGGTACGGAACCCAGAAGCCATTTGCTTAGGAATATAGTCAGTTTGATAAGCTTTAAAAGCACGACTCATCAAATAGCAAACATTATTATATAAATGCCCATAATGTGTTTGGTCTATGCCGTTCTCTTCAGTTTGCTTAACTTGAAGGCTTGGATGCGGCATGACACAAGAATATGCGCCTTGATGGTAGACCAGTGGGCTTCGACCTTGATCATGGAAACGAACCACTTTACCAACAATAATCCAGTGGTCACCACCTTCAATCACTTGATAGCGTTCGCACTCAAACACCGCAGAACAATTTTCTAAAATGGGTGCACGTCCTGCACCGAGTTGAAAATTGGTGTCTGCAAATTTATCAATATTGCGTCTCGAAAACTTATTAGACAGCTCAATTTGCGTGCCCGATAAAATATTGACTGCAAAATGTGTCGCCTCTTCAAATACTGAAAAACTTGAAGATTTTTTATCAATGCTCCACAAAATAAGTGGTGGGTCGAGTGACACCGAGTTAAAACTATTTGCGGTTACACCGACTTTCTCACCTTGTGCATTTTGTGCAGTAACAATGGTAACGCCTGTTGCAAAATTTCCTAATGCTCGTCGGAACTGTAGTGGATCGACTGTAAACTCATCTATTTGTTGTAATACATTCATCATCTTTCTCCTAAACCTTCTCTTACATCCATATAAATCGCGAGAGCATTAGATATCTAAAACTAGTCTCGGTGTTTTAGAGCGCGAACAGCACACCAATATTTGTTCATTGCTGGCTTTTTCTTCATCAGTAAAATAAACATCTCGATGATCAGGTTCGCCTTCAATCACATCGCACATGCAAGTTCCGCATACGCCTTGCTCGCAAGACATTTCAATGTCGATGCCTTCTTTAGCCAAAGCCTGCAAAATGGTTTCGCCAGCCTCTACCATAATGATTTTTCCGCTACGCTCAGCCACCACCTCAAATGAACCTCCAGTTGTGTCGGTTTCGACTTGGAAATATTCTTTGTGGATTTGTTGCTCAGGAAAGTCGTGAGTCGTAGCAAGGTTAATCACCCAGTCCATGAAACCGACTGGACCACAAGTGTAAATATGGCTCTCAAGGTCAATATCTTTAATGGCAGATTCAAAAAACGCTCTGTGGCTTGCACCTTCGGATTTAAAATGGAAGGTTGTGTATTTTGCTAACTCACCATTTTTAATTTCATCAACAAAAGCACAGTTTTCAGCACTAGCGCCACAGTAGTGAAGTTCAAATGATTCACCTTCATGGGCAAGTTGATATGCCATTGTGATTAACGGTGTAATTCCAATTCCACCACCAATCAATACGCTGTGCTTGGCTTTTAAAAGTGGAAATAAATTCTTTGGCTCGCTGACCTGAATTTGCATGCCATCTTTGATTTCATCAAAAGCCGAGACTGATCCACCACGTGATTCAGGGTCACGCAAAATTCCGAGGCGGAACTTACCTTCGTCATTTGGATTTTGGCAAAGTGAATATTGGCGTACCATGCCATTCGGTAAGTGCACATCAATATGCGCACCCGCTTCAACTTTTGGCAATGTTGCAGAAGTTGCAGATTCAAATTCCATGACTGCAATATTTCCACCTTCAACATGGCGATTTTTAACGACAACATCATAAAGTGTAGTCATGATTCAACTCCCTTTTCATGATTAAGCAATTGGCTTAACGCATGAATAAACCACCGTTAATATCCCATGTTGCACCAGTCACAAACCCCGCATTTGGACTCGCGAGCAAGCCACAAGTTTCAGCAATAAAATGCATACTTCCTAAGGCTTTAACCGGAATATTCTGGATGAACTGTTCCATTTTTTCGTCTGGCACCACGCTATGAACGATTGGTGATTCCATTGGTCCCGGTGCAACCGCATTGACCGTCACACCTTTTGCAGCAAACTCTTTGGCAAAAATTTTGGTTAAAGTAACAATGGCACCTTTAGTTGCCGCATAGTGTGCACCTGTTGCCGTGCCACCGTTTTGCCCCGCTAAAGACGCCATATTAATGATGCGTCCATAGCCTTTCTTAGCCATATATTGGCCAATAATTTGGCAAGCTTGAAAGGTGCCGCGTTGATTGACTTGGGTCACCCAATCAAAATCGGCTGCGGTAATTTCTAATACTGGCGTTGCCTTGGTGACAGTAGCATTGTTAATCAACACATCAAGTTTAGAAAATTTCTCTTCAATCCATTGCACGGCAGCATGAAAATCTGCTTCAACCGAAATATCTAATTTCAAGGGAAACATATTTTGTGCATTTTGACTTTGTGCCTTGGCATTTTCGGCCTTTTCAAGCGTACTTGCCGACAAAATCACTTGATGGCCTTGGCTCGCAAAATATTCAGCAATCACATTACCGAGCCCAGAAGCAGCACCTGTCACTAAAACAACTTGTTTCATGTTACCGCTCCTAAAGAATGTAGCTAATACCAGCTAAGGTATCAGTTGAGTTAACCAAGTTAATGATTTTACGGTTAATCTTAAAGCCTGTAGCCGCATCACGAGTCAAATGGTAAGTAATATCTGCTGTGTAATGCTTGAGGTTTTCTTTACGAAATTCACGTAAGTTTTGAGCACAACGCAAAACGATTTCATCGTCTTGGTCTTGAATAACACGTACACGAGAAACACTACGCACGGTATTTGCTTTAGGTGCTGTAGAAATCGCTTCACCATTTTCCAGACGCTCTACACGCAAAGTACGCATATGATTATCGTCATAGGCATAATTTAAGTTGTTTTCGTAGTCCGTGAGATTTGGGTCAATCGGAATGATATAAACACCCTTTTCATTCCATAAATTAAGCCATTCACGATATTCGCTGTGATCTAACATATCTGCTTCAGCCCAGATGAAAGCAGTGACTTCATTTAATAATTGCAGATTCATATTCATTGCTCTCTCCTTAAGCCGTCATCATCTTTTTCCACTGCTGATATGCTGCACGCATACCTGTTTCAGCACTGACATCACTTTTTAAGCCATCTTCAGTTTTCACTTCGCCCGGTAAACCACGGTTCAACATGATCCATAAATCATTACCCGCATTGGCGCCGTGTTGTACGCGCTCCCAAGCTTCTGAGTCATCTGGCGTACCAAAGCCAAATGGACCTTGGAAATGTTCATGCAAACGTAAGCGATATTGGTTGGCAATTTGTGGTCCACCGTCCATGGTAATCACCGAGTGATGAATTTCTGTTTCAGCCACTGAAATTGGCTGTAAAACACGGAAGAACGCCATTGAGCATGCAATATTTGGGAATAAATTTAAGTTAAAGCCCGAACCACCGACTGCACGAACAATACGGCGTACTTCTAATTCTTCATGACCTTCGTCGCGCAAAGCTTGAGCCAAGTCTTCGAAACGTTCTTGAATTGGACGTTCCATGAGCTCTTCGTCTAAATCAACCAGTTCAGGAATCATCACCATGACACTGTGACCATTACCTAAGTCTTCAACAAAGCCTGGCTGGTTTTCGAAGTTAAAGAGTTCTTCGGTTTTTTCATCGACAGAACTTAAGAATGACTTGTGTACCAATGGGAAGTGATATGCATCAGTTGTATTTTCAAGCTGGATTTTCCAGTTACCTGGGAAGCGGAAACGGTGTTCACCTAACACTTTAATTGGATAACCTGCACCTTGTTTCATAAACAGGTCAATCCATTTTTTTGCTGGCCCAAGAAACTCTTCAAGCGGTTGAATGTCTTCTTTAAATGAAGCGAAGATCATGCCGTTATATTCTTCGACACGTAGACTCACCAATGGTAATTCAGACTTATCTAAACAATCACCGTAGCTTTCTGGAGATGGCACACCACGTAAACTACCATCAAGTGCATAACTCCAACCGTGGTACGGACATACAAAACTATTGGTTTTTCCTTTTTTATGTTCACATACGGTTGCTGCACGGTGACGGCAACGGTTTAAAAGTACATGGACTTTCTTTTTACGGTCACGCACCGCCACAACAGGCTGTTTACCGATGTTAATCGTTTTATAGCTTCCACCTTCTGGAATTTCGCTGGCATGTGCAACCCACACCCAAGTGCTATAAAAGATTTTTTCCATTTCTTCATCAAAAATTCGTTCATCTTTATAAAGAGAAGTATGAGCACGGTCACTTTGAACCAAAGCCTCGTAATCAGTGCCAATGTTATGCGTTGGGATAATACTGTTCATATCAATAGTCCTTTTAAATATGTCCTGGGTCATTCCTGGGAAGGTACCGGCAATTCGGCTTCACTGTGCCAATGCGATACGGGACGACTGAAAATATTCTGTGTTTGGAAATGTTTAATTTTCCATATTCCATCTGCTTGCTTTTGAAACTTCACATTCAGCTTTGCTGTATTCAGATGACTACGGCCATCTTTAAAGGTTGAAGTTTGCAACATGAGCCAAGAAGCATTTGCATCATTTTGATTTACATAAATTTGTTCTGAATTGACAAAGTGTGCATTCATCACAAAGTGAGATTCTTTTTGGGTATAGCTTTTAAACATGTCGTAAATCGACTGCCAAGAATCATAACGGCCAAAAGATTTGGCATATTTCTCGCCAATACCTTCCCAAATACAGTCTTGATCAAAAAGACTCATCAGCTCGTCAAGGTCTGTATTTGCATTAAGCTCGTCGCAGATCTCCATATAACGGTTCAGGCAGTTGCGAATAGCGTTGTGCGCTTCTAACTGTTCTATTAGCTCTAAGATTTCTGCAATATTCACTTTGTCAGTCATTGCGGTCGCCTTAACGTTGGATAATCAATTCGCGCCCAACACGAGCTTCAACTTTGCAATATTTCCAAAGTTTGTATGGGCCTTCACCCACTACCGTCGTTCTAAATAAGTTACAAGCGGCATGTACGGTTTCAATATCTGGAACATCGGCAAGCAAATAAGTTGTCCAAGGCCAGCCCGCACTTGGGCCAACCATACTTTGGTCATCATCAAGGTTTCCAAAAACATGCACGCCCGGTAAGTCATGAATGCCATTCCACATTTCACCAAATGCTGCCCAAACCGCTTTTGCTTCAGCAGGTTCTGCATCAAAAAAGTTCTGGTTAATACCCATGCAAAACAACACGCGTAATGGTTTTTTAGCTTCCATCTCAATATCCTTTTTAAAAATTAAAACTTATAAATAACCAGGGGTTGGCTTTAACCCGAAACTAATTGATCCTGCATTTTGTAAAGTCGCATCACCCATAAAGGCATGTTGGGTCACCACGTTGGTGTCATTTACAAAACGGCTAAATGGATTGTTGGTATAGATTGCTGTCATACCCGCGAGCATTTGCATTTTTCGGGTCACTTTGGCGCAAACTCGCGCTGCATGGGTACATGCCAGACGCATATCGCTAATCTGTTCAGCAGTGGCTTCACGCCCAGCAATAATTTCATTCCAGACAATATCCATGGTTTGATAAAACCAAGACTTTGCAGCCTGAAACTCTGCATCAGCTTGAGCAAATTCATATTGAGTCACTGGACGGTTTGCAATTTCTGACCCGCCTGTAATAGATGCTTTGCCTGGCGCTAATTTTTCAAATTCTTCTAGTGCAGCAGCTGCAACACCAATACCTACCACAGTTAATACTTGAGTCGCTAAAGACAGTGACGGATATTTAAAAAATGGCTCGCTGAGTTTTGAAGGTTCACCACGTACAAAGGTCCATTTCTTTTCGACCAATACATCTTCGACGACTAAGTCATGGCTTCCCGTACCTTTTAGGCCAACGGTGTCCCAAGTCATTTCGATTTTGGCTTTTTTGGCAGGCATAACAGCCATGCGTGGTAAGCCCTGCATTTCATTGTTTTTAAGTGGTGAAATCCCTACACCAACAATGTCGGCCCCCATGCAGCCACTTGAAAATTTCCAACGTCCACGAACCACGACACCTTCATCTGTAATTTCAGCTGGTTGTGGTGGAAAAATACCTCCGGCAAACACCACATCTGGTCCGTTTTGGTACAATTCTTTAAGTGTATCTTCAGGCAAACTTCCTAAATACGCAGGGCTCATGCCGAAACTTGCTACCCAACCGACTGAACCATCAGCTTTAGATAGGGTTTCGATCAATTCACAAAACTGTCGTGGTGAACATTCGTCACCGCCAAAACGTTTCGGAACCAATGCACGGTAAACACCGATTTGCTTAAGCTTTTCGATAATATCTTGGCTCACATATGCCTGATTATCGAATTCACCTGTACAGGCACGCTCACGTATTTCTTGGCACAAAGCATCTAAGTCAACTGCTTTGTCTTGAGAAGCAAACTCCATTTTAGACAACTTATTCATCATCTAACTCCTTGTAATTTATTGCATTGCATCAACACAAAATTTAGCTATAGCGCATAATTGCTCATCTTTTTGATGCTTTGATACGATCTGTAGGCCCACAGGTAACCCTTCACTGGTTTCAAGTGGCACTGAAATAGCTGGATGTCCTGATAAATTAAATGGTCGAACTAAACCCGTAAGATTTAAAAAAGCGACCGTGTTTTCAGCTTCAGAAACTTTCGGTGGAATTTGTGGAAGTGTCGGTAAAACCAATGCATCATATTTTTCTAGTAGTGCATCAAGTTCTTGGATCAGCTGCGTTTTCACAACTTCTGCTTGTTTCACTTGCTCTAAAGTTGTTGCGGCAGCTTTTAATAAACGACCATTTACATCAGAACCAACTAACCCTGTTTGAGTTAACTCACCAAAAGCTTGCCAATTTTCATAATTAATAATCTGCATGCCTGCATCAAAAGCAGCTTCAAAATGTTCAACTTTTTCTAAAGTGGTCTGTAAATTGGCTTTTTGAAGTGCTTGATAAATACAGTTCCAAACAACCTCATCTGCTTGTACATCCAGCACAGCGAGTTTCGGTGTGCTAATACATGGGGTAGGGTTAAAAGTTGGATCAATAATTTGCATGGCTTTTTCAATCATCTCGACTGAATTTGCAAAAGGGCCAACACAATCTAAAGAACTTGACGGTGGATAAACGCCTTTTCTGCTCACGCGACCGAAAGTTGGCTTTAATCCAAAAACTCCGCAGCACGCAGCAGGCATACGGATAGAGCCGCCCGTATCTGTACCTAAAGTAAAGTCAGCTTGTTTAGCAGCAACTGCCGCAGCCGAACCACTCGAAGAGCCGCCTGGAATAAGTTCAGGATATTTAGGATTGATGGGTGTACCAAAAGCGTGGTTAATGCCTGTAATACCAAAAGCCAACTCATGCAAATTTGTTTTCGCAATAATTTCACAGTCAGCTTTTAAAATGTTTTTAACCACCTCAGCATCATCTTGAGCAGCTTCAACATTTAATAAAGCTCGACTACCCGCAATGGTTTTTAGACCTTGAATATCAATTGTGTCCTTGACCATCACCTTGAGCTTGCCACTTCCTTTATGCACACTTTGGCTGATAATATTCATTCACTTTTCCATGTATTTTTATCTATTAATTAAAATATGAGAAAATTTAATGGAATTGTCAAGTATTTTTTATAATTTGTTCTCAAGGAAATATGCAAAATTTTGTTTATAATAGGATTACCCTTTTTTCACTAAGTTATTGCTTAGCTATGCTTGATCATTTAGAACAATTTCTTCCTAATAAAGAACCGTCGAGTATTCAAAACTTCCCTTTTTTTTGGGTTTCCCAAGTGAATGGAAAATATTCACAACTCATTGAAAAATCAATAAAAAAACTAGGCATTGATAATACACGCCGTAAAATCATTTTAAGTACTAATGCTTTGGGTGAAGCCAGTATTACCGATATCGCTAATCTTTCTACCTTAAAGTTAACGACAGCAACAAAAGCTGTATATCGATTAGTAGAAGATGGAATTGTCGAGGTCTACTCTTCTACCACCGATGAACGAATTTCGATGGTGAAATTAACGGCCAAAGGTGTTGAGCTGGTTGAACAGATTAATCAAATTAGTGTGGTCACCTTAGCAGGCATCCTGAATGCCTTTTCAGAAGATGAGCTTCACAATTTAAATCACCAGTTAAAAAAATTATTTGACCTCATGCCATCAAGTTAATTATTTGACTTGATATCGGGTTAGATACGCTCAAGAGCAGCATGGAAATAGTTCTTCCTTTCTCGCTGCTCTTTATCAAAAGACGTTTCAATATTAAAAAATAAAATAAAAATCAGTTTCTTAATTCAATAAATTATTACTATCTGTTTACTTAACATACTTTTTAGGTATTCTAACATACTCAATAAGTAATGGAATTTTACATATAAAAAGAAAATAATAATTCCATGATATTTAAAAACCCATTAACTCCTAATCGGGTTTAGACACACTCTTCCGGTCTGTACGAGACCAAACTACTCATTTCTAGCCTATTTATTATTCTTATCTAAAGGGGGAAATATCAAAAACTTCAGAGGAATAATAAAAGTTAGATATCAATTTCTTTAAGCGTTTTATACATAAGGATTAAGTGTATGAACCAAAGTAATATCGCTGTTGAAAGGACACAAAAGAAAAGCAATGCGTATGCATGGTATGTCGTCACACTTTGTATGTTGGCATATATATTTTCATTTATTGACCGCCAAATTCTGGCGCTGATGATTGAACCCATTAAAGCAGATCTCCAACTTTCAGATACACAATTTAGCCTGTTACATGGCCTTGCCTTCTCACTGTTTTACGCTGTTATGGGTTTACCCTTAGCTTATATTGCCGATCGTTTTTCACGACCAAAACTGATTTCAATTGGAATTATTGTTTGGAGTCTAGCCACGGCAACTTGTGGTTTAAGTAAAAACTTTATTCAACTTTTCTTGAGCCGTATGGCGGTCGGTGTAGGTGAAGCTGCGTTATCTCCAGCAGCTTATTCAATGTTCAGCGACATGTTTAGTAAAGACAAACTAGGACGTGCTGTCGGGATCTATTCAATTGGCGCTTTTTTAGGTGGTGGTATCGCCTTTTTAGTTGGCGGTTATGTCATTAACTTACTTAAAGGCGTAACGCTCATTGAAGTTCCACTATTAGGCGCACTCAAGGCATGGCAAATTGCCTTTTTTGTAGTAGGTTTACCCGGCATCATTATTGGTCTGCTATTTATTCTGACCGTTAAAGACCCTGCACGTAAAGGCCAACAGCTCAACCAAAATGGACAAGTTGACCAAGTTAAATTCTCACAATGTCTTCAGTTTATTAAAAAACATGCAAAAACATTTGCTTGTCATTATTTAGGTTTTACCTTTTATGCAATGGCACTCTACAGCCTGACTAGCTGGACGCCTGCATTTTATATTCGAAAGTTTCAACTCGCACCGACTGAAACAGGTTACATGCTCGGTACGATTCTGTTAATAGCAAATACATTAGGCGTGTTTTGTGCAGGTTGGCTAAACGACTGGTTTATAAAAAAAGGTCGTCAAGATGCACCGATGTTCACAGGTGTGATTGGGATTGTTGGCCTGATTATTCCAATCGCGTTTTTTACCCAAACAGATCAGCTCTGGCTTTCAGTCAGCTTATTGATTCCTGCAATGTTCTTTGCATCTTTCCCTCTAGTAATTTCGGCCACAGCATTACAAATGTTAGCCCCAAACCAATTTAGAGCACGCCTTTCTGCCCTATTCCTTTTGGTGAGTAACTTAATTGGACTCGGTATTGGTACAACATTGGTCGCAATTATCACCGATAAAGTTTTTGGTAGTCCGTTAATGGTGGGTTCTTCTTTATCTATTGTGGGTGGTTTGTCGTGTGTACTGGCTCTAATTCTGCTTTTTAAAGGCTGCAAATTCTTTAGTGAAAGCATGAAACTTGAAAAATTAAATTAATAGGTCTCACAAATTGCAAAATGTACTCTCTAACTAAACGCTTAGAGAGTACCGAAATATTCAAAATTACGTAGTGCCGAGGACTGGCATACATCTGGGAAATGGATTATGGAATTATTTCACCGTTTTAAACCACACACTTTAGCTGTTGCTACTTTATTACTTATGTGCAGCAGCTCATGGGCTGCAAATCCGAATCAGCAAACTGAAGATGAATGGAAATTCACTTTAAAAAATGCATATATCAATCGTGATTTTGATAACGATGCACTCAAAGATACCGGCAGTTGGTCTCAGGCAGCGTCATTATTTTATAAATCAAAAATGCATGACACTCCCTTAGTCATAGCAGATAAGCCAATCACGATTGGGGCTGATGCTTCTGTTCAATACGCCGTGCGCTTAAGTTCAGACAAACATGTCGCCGACACAGTTTTGCCTTTTAATAAAGAAACACAATCTCAGGCATCAGACTATTTAAAATACGGCGCGACTTTAAAACTTGGCTATGACAAAACCCTTTTAAGTGTCGGTGAACTCTGGCTCGATTTACCTGTAACGGCGGTAGATGCTAGTCGTCAGCTACTCACTTCTTATTGGGGAACTAACTTAAAGTCGCAACTTTCAGATCAGCTTTACGCAGAAATTGGCCGAGTGGAAAAAGTATCTCCACGTAATGAAGAAGACTTTAAAAAGTTTTCATTTACTGCAAATGGAATTACCAAAGAATCTGATGGCCTTAACTACATTGACCTGCGATATCAATTCACGCCGTCTTTAAAGGGTGAATATTACTTCGGTAATTTGGAAGATCTGTATAACAAGCATTATGTTGGACTTGAACATACGTGGAAGCAGCCAACTTTTGCCCTCACCTCTAAGTTTAAGTACTTTAATGCAAAAGATGACGGCAATACTTTTGATATTGATGCGCAGAACATCGGATTACTTGAAACCGTTAAAGTAAAAAACCACACCTTTGGTTTAGGTTACCAACAAATTATTGGTGAATCAGCTTACCCTCTACCAGATGGCTTCTTACCAGAAACCTATTTCATCAACTGGAACGCTACCGGATTCTTTAAAGAAGATGAAAAGTCTTACCATGTGATGTATGGCTACGACTTTAAAGACTATGTACCGGGCCTAAATGCGGTGGTGAAATATGTTTACGGCCATGACTTTAAAGCAGCCAATGGTGAAAAGAACCATGAAACTGAGTCTAATGTGATTTTAAACTATGCATTTCAGCAACCATTCTTAAAAGGTGTTGCCCTGCAATATATTCGTATTGATTACAACGTAAAACATGGCAATGACTTTGGTGAAGACCGTTTATTCGTCAATTACACCAAAAAATTCTAAATAAAAATTACCCCCTAAAATTTAGGGGGTAATTTTTTACCCTAATTTATTGACCAATCTTAAAGGCAAAACTTTCATAGCAATACTCATTGGTAACCATGGCCACTGCGGTACGTAAGCTTTCACTGGTTGTTTTTCAATGGCTTTGACCAAAGCTTTACATCCTGTTTTGGCATCTACCTCAAAGGGTAAATGTTTAGCACCTTCGTTCATTTCAGTACGAATGTAGCCTGGGAAAATGGTTGAGACTTTAATTGGTGTATCCAATAATTCAGCACGAATGCCTTCGGCCAAGTGAGCGACCGCGGCTTTACTTGCAGCATAAGTCGATAAATGTTTTGGTAGTCCGCGCATAGCACTCATGGATGACATCACCACTAAATGACCGGCATTTTGTGCTCTAAAAATTTCAACCGCTGCTTCACATTGCGCTAAAGCAGAAATAAAGTTCGTTTCAGCGGTTGCCTTATTAATTTCAAAATTACCCTTACCAATACGGCGACCATTTCCGACTCCCGCATTTACAATAATTCGGTCTAAATAACCAAATTCTTGTTTGAAGGCGCGAAATACTTCAAAAACCTGATCGTAATTGGTGACATCTAGACTTTTTGCAATCACCTTAATGCCATACTCATTTTCAAGTTCAGTTTTTAAAGTATCTAAACGGTCTAAACGGCGTGCACAAATCGCTAAGTTATAGCCTTTCGCTGCAAATTCATGAGCCATGCCCGCACCCAAACCAGAACTTGCACCTGTAATTAAAATTGTCTTTGCCATGTTTTTATCCTTTTTTTAAATCCATGTCAGTAAATCTGGACGCTCAGCTTTTATAAAATGATGTTCATTTAAACTTAAAACCTGAGCTTCATTTCCAACCAAACGTAAAGTTGTGAGGCTTGTATTGGTAATTGCCCAATTCAAAGCAAAAGTTCGATTGGGACTGAGTTCAAGCAGTTTTCCAATTGCTACAGAAATCACACCACCAGAGGTAAAAACAATTGCATAGCGAGGTTTGGTTTTTGCTAACTCATCACAAAGTTGCTGCAATGCTGTTTCGACTCTTTCTTTAAAATGTGGCCAAGACTCATCATATTCATGATGAAAATCGCCATCTGTCCATCGTCCAATGGCACCTTCGAATATTTTGGCAAGATATGCGCGAGGGTTCTGTTCTTGCGCCACGTCAGCTTTTAACAGTTCAGGCTGTTCAAAACGCGGTTCATAACGGGCAAAAACTTGTTGGTGGTTAAACTCATTCCATAAATTATTATGATGAATCACCGCATCTGGAAAGCATTCATTTAGTGCAAGCTTTGCAGTCTGCTCATGGCGCTGCATAGTTCCTGCCACCACATACGGTTGTTCTTTCAATATTTGCTTAAAATAACGGCCTAACAAATTCGCCTGAGCCTCGCCATTTTCAGACAGCTCATCATAGTTACTTTTACCAAATGATGCCTGTCCATGTCTTACCAGATAAATTGTGGTCATCTTCTTAAAATACCCTGTATTTTCTGTAGAGATTGCTGAGCAAATTCAGATTCTTGCAATTTTTGCTGTGCGATAAGTTTTAAAGCTCTGATATGTAGCGCATGAATCACGATCCAGAAATCTTTAAATGCAGGATTTCGGGTTTGTTTATGGTAATAACGGTAATAGATTTGCTGGGCAATCACTGCTAAACGGAATACCCCAAACACTTCATAAAAAGCCCAGTTTTGAGGCTCCAATCCTGTTTTTTGCAAATAATAGTCAACGACTTCTTTTCGAGAGAACATTCCCTTTAAGTGAGTCGGCTGACGGCGTGTTGATCTAAAAATCATGTTATCCGTTGGCTCAACCCAATAGGCCAAAGCACTGCCCAAATCCATTAATGGATCACCCAAGGTCGCCATTTCCCAATCGAGCACGCCAATCACTTCTGTTGGATGTTCTGGATCTAAAATCACATTATCAAAACGCCAATCATTGTGAATAATACAAGTCGTAGAATCTTGAGGGATATTATCGTTTAGCCATTTTCGAACATATTTAAATGAAGGAACGTTGATTGTACGGACTTTTTCATAGCGCTTATCCCAACCTTCAACTTGTCTACGGCAATATCCCGCACCTTTGCCTAGTTCAGCTAAAGGCGTGTTCTCATAAGGAACTTGATGTAGCTCAATCAGCTTATCAATAACATTTACGCAAAGCTCATGAACATTTTCTTCATTAAAGCCAAGCTCAGGCGGTAATTTTGCACGAGGAATAATGCCTTCAATGCGTTCCATGACATAAAAATCACAGCCAATGACCGATTCATCCTGACAAAGTGCCACCATTTTAGGAAGCACGGGATAATAAGGCGCAAGGTTTTTTTGCACCATATATTCACGGGCCATATCGTGGGCCGACTTCGCTTTTGTTCCTTTTGGAGGACGACGTAAAATTAAATCGGTATTTTCATACTTTAAACGATAAGTCCAATTCGACGCTCCACCTGTATATTGAGTAACGACGGCTGGGCCAATCAACTCAACACCTTGGCTTTTTAACCAGTTTTCAACTGCCCCAATATCAAGCTCTTCACCTTCACGTACTTCACCGCCTACATCAATTACCGACATATTCACTTCCTTTAAACTTATACTTTCTTATGACGACCGAAATAACCACGTTTGGCCAACTCTAATTTGGCAATCATGCCTTTATGTACTTCATCTGGACCATCAGCTAAACGTAAACTGCGTGCTTGAGCAAAGAAACCTGTTAATGGTGTATCTCTTGAAAGGCCCGCACCGCCATGTAACTGAATCGCCATGTCGACTACTTTTTCTAAAACACTCGGAGCCACTACTTTAATTGCAGATATTTCTGTTAAAGCAGCCATATTTCCTAAAGTATCCATTTTATAAGCAGCATACAAGGTTAAAAGTCTAGCTTGATCTATGGCTACCCGCGCATCGGCTACACGTTCGAGGTTTCCGCCAAGCTTTAAAATTTCTTTGCCAAACGCCGTTCTAGACATGCCTCTATCAATCATAAGCTCTAAAGCTTTTTCAGCAGCCCCAATACAGCGCATGCAATGGTGAATACGCCCCGGCCCTAAACGACCTTGTGCAATTTCAAAACCTTGGCCCGCTCCACCAATAAAGTTTTCAAGAGGCACTCGAACATTATTAAAGTGAACCTCACCGTGTCCATGTGGCGCATCGTAGTCACCAAACACAGGTAACATACGTTGAATTTCGACACCCGCCGTATCAATCGGTACTAAAACCATAGAATGTTGATGATGACGGTCTTTGGTTTCATCTGGAGTATGTGCCATAAAAATAATGACTTTAGCATTTGGGTCACCTAAACCAGACGACCACCACTTTTTGCCATTTAAAACAATTTCATTACCATCGATGAGCGCAGTCGCTTGCATATTGGTTGCATCGCTTGAAGCAACATCCGGTTCAGTCATACAAAAAACCGAACGGATTTTGCCGTCCAATAAAGGCTGTAGCCATTGCCGTTTTTGTTGTTCACTACCATAGCGCCATAACAATTCCATATTTCCCGTATCCGGTGCATTACAGTTAAAAACCGTAGGTGCCAATAAACTACGACCAGTTAATTCGGCTATATGAGCATATTCTTGAACAGTTAACCCAGCACCCAGCTTTTCATCGGGTAAAAACATATTCCAAAGACCGGCTTGTTTAGCTTTAGATTTCAGAGTTTCTAAGAGCTCTGGCCATTGCCATTTTTTCCAGTTTCCATCTGGATTTAACTCATGAACTTCTTCCCAAAATTTTGCTTCAACAGGTTCTATTTCTTCTAAAATAAATTTTCTAGTTCGCTCGGTGAAGTCCTGAGCTTTCTTTGAGAGTTCAAACATTCTTTTTCCTTTACATCATTATCTTGTCTTTACATCAACATAACTTGAAACTTAATATGAATGAAATGATTTTATTAAATAACACCTCATGAATAATATTCATAACCTGCATGGACTAGACTTAAGTTTTTTTCATCGAATTGATATCAATTTATATCCGCTATTCATCGCGATTTATGAGCAAAAAAGTATTTCAAATGCAGCAAGTAGTCTTAATATTACGCAGTCGGCGGCAAGTCACGCTTTGCAAAGATTACGTCAGCAGCTTGAAGATGATGTATTTATACGAGTAGGCAATAAAATGTCTGCCACTCCTTTTGCAGAACAAATTTATCCGACAGTGAAACAGGCACTTTTAACGATTCAAAATATTAGCCAGCAAAAACATGTCTTTGATCCCACAAGTTTAAAAAACTTAAAAATCGCCGTTCATGATGAGATTGAACCAATTATTCTTCCAAGGCTGGCTCAACATTTTCAGAATCTTAATTTAGATTTACAGTTTGTCAGTATGAAGCTAGATCGAAAACATATTATGGCGGACTTGGCGACGCAGCAGCTCGATTTCGTGATTGATTTGGAACAATACTTATCTCCAAAAATTACCTTTGACCATCTGGTAACAGATGAGTTTGTCATTTGCAGTCAACTTAAAGAAGTCGATTTATCTAGTTATATCAGTGGACGGCATATTGGGGTTTCTTCACGCCGTACAGGTGCTTTACTTGAAGATATTTATTTAAACCAACATCAAAAAATTTCAAGAAATGTATTCATGCGCTGTCAAAACTACTCAACAGCGTTACAAGTTTTGGGAGCTCAAGCTAACGCAATATTGACTATGCCCCGAATGATTTTGCAGCATTTATCCTATAGTTCGGAAATTCGTTTGCATTCACTCCCATTTGAGATGACCAATATCAAAATGGGGATGTTTTGGCATGAAGATTTAAGGGATAATTTAAGGCATCAATTTTTGCGACATGAAATTATTAAACTTTTTCAGTAAAGCAAATTGATCTACTAACACCTACATCGTACAAGGACCAGTCATGAGTAAAGATGAACGAATAATCCAGAATCAGGACAACAAGAAAACTATTCGTCATGAAGATTACATTGCTGGCATCGGTAAAGGCATGGCAATTTTAGATAGCTTTAGTAGCAATCAACATCGCCTAAACATTTCTATGGCCGCTGAAAAAACTGGGCTTACCCGAGCGGCAGCAAGACGCCATTTATTAACCTTAGAATATCTAGGTTATCTTGAGTCAGATGGCCACTATTACTATTTAACCCCAAAAGTCCTGAAATTTTCAGGAGCATATTTGGGCGCTGCTCAACTTCCAAAAGTATCGCAGCCTTTATTAAACTTATTAACTAATCAAACCTCTCTTATTTATTCTGTGATGGTACTTGACGGTTATGAGGCCATTACCATTGCGCGTAGTGCGGCGCACCAACAAACTGACCGTGTAAATCCATACGGCTTACACTTGGGTAATCGCTTACCTGCTCATGCGACATCGGCGGGTAAAATTTTACTGGCACATTTAAGCCAAGAAGAACAATTGGACTGGCTTCAAAAATACCCGCTACAGCGTTTAACCAAATATACGCATATTGAAAACGATAAATTTTTAGAGTTACTACAAGAGATTCGAGAACAAGATTGGTGTTATTCACGTGAAGAACATGAATTAGGCGTTCACGCACTCGCCGTACCTATTTATGGGCAAGACTTTAAAGTCGTTGCGGCTTTAAACATTGTTTCTCCAACCATGAAAACAACTGAAGAATATTTAATTCAACACATTTTGCCTTTATTGCAAGAGACTTCGCGGGATTTGAGACAAGTTCTTTAAATCTTACTTAGGCTATTTTGATAGGATAAATTTCATTATTCGCTTAGGCTATTTAGAGCATGAATACGATTCAAAATAAATGCTTAGGCTATTTCTAGAAGTAGTTGAAAGGAATTTTCAAATAACGAATGCCGTTTGATTCTGGCTCCGGAAAATTCCCACCGTTCATATTAATTTGAATTGAAGGCAGAATTAATTTTGGCATTGCCAAAGTTGCATCTCGTTCTTGACGCATTTTTATGAATGAGTCTTTGGAAACACGTCGGTTTAAATGAATGTTGCTTTGCTTTTGAGTTTTAATATCTGTTTGACAGACATATTCATCACGGCCTTCGGGTTTATAGTCATGGCATAAGAACATACGCATGTTATCAGGAAGTGTATAAAGCTTTTGTACCGAATCATAAAGTGCAGCCGCACTTCCTTTCGGAAAGTCGCATCTCGCTGAGCCATAATCGGGCATAAATAGAGTATCACCCACAAAAACAGCATCACCAATTACATAGCTGAGACAAGCTGGTGTATGTCCTGGTGTAGGAATGTTATATGCTTCTATATTCCCTATTTTAAAGTGCTCATTATCTTCAAATAGATAGTCAAAAGGCTGATTTGCATTGATTTGTTTAAAGTCAAAATTATAGATAGCCGAAAATGTTTCCTGTACAACAGAAATTTTCTTGCTAATTGCAACTGTACCGCCCAATTTAGATTTTAAATATTGGGCTGCGGTCATATGGTCGGCATGGACATGAGTTTCTAAAATCCATTGCACTTTAAAGTTTTGAGCCAAGACATAATCGACAATCAGATCAGCATTGGTTGTTTTTGTAGTTGCTGAAGCTGCATCGTAGTCAAGCACACTATCAATAATAGCGCATTGACGAGTCGCTAAATCCGCAACAACATAGCTAAAAGTATTGGTATTTTCATCAAAAAAATCTTTTACTAGAGGTTGTTGCATAGGTTTAATTTCCTTTATTTAAGACTCGGTAAATAAACATTCCCGATAACATGGCCACAATAAAATAAAGCGCTTCAAAATGTCCTAATCCAACAAGCGTTAAAGCGGGCGCTGGACATATCCCTGCTATTCCCCAGCCTATACCGAAAATAAAAGCACCAACAATTAACCTTTGGTCAATCTGTGTATTCATTGGTAATTGAATTTTCTCATTAAAAAGCGTTTTAGGGCTTTTCATCGCCTTTTGAAATGGAATAAATGCTACAGCAATCGCGCCTAGCATCACAAACATTAAGCTGATATCCCACTGCCCAAAGATATCTAAAAAACCTAATACCTTTTCAGGATTCGACATGCCCGAAATCATTAAGCCTAATGAAAACAAACCACCAAATATAAAAGCTAAAATGTTTTTCATAGGATTACCCCAATACATGACGAATGATATAAACGGTTAACATGCCAGCAAACATAAAAACTGCTGTCGCTATCATTGAGCGTTTTGATAGCCTGCTCATCCCACAAATACCATGACCACTTGTACAGCCTGATCCTAGTCGTGTACCAAAGCCAACAAGTACACCTGCTAAAATAAGTGCAAATGTATTGGCTTTAATTTCAATTTCAGGCTGATAAAAATAGCCATATATGAAAGGTGTAATGACGAGTCCGGCAATAAACCAGAATGCAGAATTTTTAAAAGTATCTTTAGTAGGATTAATGACTTGAGCAAGTAATCCACTAATTCCAGCGATACGGCCATTTATATATAAATAACCAACTGTTGCGATTCCGAGTAACAAACCACCTAAAAAGGCATAGACAATATTTGACATATAACCACTCTTAACAATATATGTTTTTATAATGTGTATTATACGCTTATTCCTTTAGAAATACTTAAAATAAAACTTTTGAGTTTATAATTCTTCTTAACAAGAAAAAGCCCCAAGGTTTTGGGGCTTTTGTCATTAAATTAGATCTTTAATGCCTAATTGTTCTGGCAGTTTTTCCATGACTTTATTTAATCTATTATTTGCAGGAGACATACAACCTGTGTAATGGCTTAATTTTGTTTCCGTGCCATTTGGTTGAATCCATGAAATGTAATAGCTAGACATATCAGTTGCTGTTTGCTGACAACCCGCAGTTTTAGATTGTGTGCCTGTTTCAGGACGATAAGCTTTTAGATCATCTGCAAGTTTTTTATAGTCTTTTACGCTACCTTGAATTTCTTTAACACCAATAGCTTTAGTGTATTGCTTGCCTTCAAAACGAATTAAACCTGTAGGTGTTACTTCTACAGAATAGATTGGGCATGCACCAAAGCATGGGCTAGAAGCATAACGAATTGTTTCTTGTGTATTCGGTGCTTGCTGAACAGAAGCACAACCCATCAAAGCTAAACCAGATAAAGTTGCAAGAACCAAAAATCTCATTACATCACCTATTATTATCAAGTAGGTTTAATTTAACAAATCATACACTTCTTGTCATTAAAGACTATTTTATGTGATTGTTTTCATAAATTTATATGTCTTAATGCTTAGACTATTTTTATAATAATCAAATATTACGATTTCAATCACATAAAAAAAGGCCCATCTTGCGATGAGCCTTAAGCCAATAAAAGCTTAAATTCCTGAAATACAAATTATTACTGGGTAGTAATAACCTGCGATGACTATTCTAACGTAATGCTATAAATTATATAAATATAATATAAATATATATTTACGCTTGTTTTTTCAGCAAAAAAATCCTACTTTTCAGGACTAAAAAGTCAATAATGTTTATTTCTAATTAAAATTCACAACTTTAAGTTAAACAAAACTTAACAAACAAAGAAGATTTATTTATAGGTAAAACATTGTGAAAAAACATCTAATCGTTCGGCTACATCTAGTGTTCAAGCATTATCAATCTGAGGAATATTTTAGGTTTTGCAATGAGTTAAAACACTTTTTTACTATTTGGTAAAGCTATCTAGTTAAAACAATAGAATTTACTCAATCATTTTAATATAAAAAATATATTAAAGTTAAAGGCAAAAGAAGAATACTCTTCTTTTGCCCATTAAGTTACTTCTCTAAACTATAAGCGATTACATAATCACCATGATCAGGTGATTGACGTGCTCCGCCCGCCGTAACAACAACAAATTGTTTACCTGTTTTCGGTGAAACATAGCTTATTGGAGTTCCTTGACTGCCTACTGGCATACGTGATTTCCACAGTTCTTTACCTGTAGATGAATCAAATGCACGTAAGTAATAATCTTGTGTTGCAGCAAAGAAAACCAAACCACCTTGAGTTGCCATCGGCCCACCAATTGTTGGCATACCGATCGGTGCTTTTAAGCCCATTTTGATGCCCATAGGTCCTGTGTCTTCAACCGTACCCAGTGGGACTTGCCATGCGACTTGACGAGTTTTCATGTCAATTGCAGTCATAGTACCGAATGGTGGTTTCTGACAAGGAATGCTTAAAGCAGACATAAAGCGGTTTTTATTCACTTTATATGGTGTACCTTTCATTGGTACAGCACCCATACCTGTATTTACTTTTTCACCGCCACTCGCCTGAATCTTAATATCTTCAGGAGTTTGCTCCATCAATTGAACCCATAAGCCAAGGCGCATATCGTTCACAAACATATAACGATGAGTCGGATCAAAAGCAATGCTACCCCAGTTCATGCCACCCAAAGAACCTGGGAAGCTTAATGAAACGTCAGTACCCGGTGCAGTAAATAGACCTTCGTAACGCATTGACTTGAAGTTAATACGGCACATAAGTTGATCAAACGGCGTTGCACCCCACATATCTGATTCAGTTAAAGTCTGATTACCAATTTGAGGCATTTCAACTGAACGTGGTTGAGTTGCACTGTATTGCTCACCCGGAATATTGGCAGGCTTAACTGGCTGTTCAATTACTTTAGTCAGTGGTTTACCAGTTACGCGGTCAAGCACAAAGAATTGACCTGATTTGGTTCCAATCACAACAGCAGGTTTAGTCGTACCATCTTTCAATGGGAAATCAACTAAACTTGGTTGCATTGGTAAATCAAAGTCCCATAAATCGTTATGAACAGTTTGATATACCCACTTTTCTTTACCTGTTGTCGCATCAAGTGCCAAAACAGAAGTATTGTATTTATGATCTAACGGATTACGGTTACCACCCCAAATGTCGACAGATGAGCTACCCATAGGTAAGAACACCGTATTCATTTGCGGATCATATGACATCGCAGCCCAAGAGTTTGCCGAACTACGTTTATAGGTTTCACCCGGTTTAAGAACATAGTTAGGATCTGGATTACGTGCATCAAACGCCCAGCGAAGTTTACCCGTAATAACGTCATAACCACGGATAACACCACCCGGCATATCTGCTGCTACGTTATCGGCAATACGGCTACCCACCACAATGGTTGTTCCAGCAATAGTCGGTGCAGAAGTCACTTCAAAACGTGGAGCTTTAGTTCCAGCTCCCAGACCTTCTAACAGATCAACCGTTCCATTTACACCAAAATCAGCACAGCGCTGACCGTTATCTGCATTCACTGCAATTAAACGACCATCTGGTGTATTGGTATATAAACGGCGTGGGCATGCTGTATTGGTTGCAACTGTGGTTACTGCATTTGCACCAGCCAAAGTTGGTTGTACAAGTGGCTTGGTTGAATCAAAGTATGCAACCCCACGGCAACGTTCCCAAGCATCAGCTTTAGAGTTCACTTCAGCTTTCCAGAGTTGTTTGCCCGAGTCAGCATCTATCGCAAAAATGTTGTTATGTGGTGTACATAAAAAAACTTTATTTCCAACTTGTAGCGGGGTCATTTGGTCTTCAGCACCATTACCACTACCTGTTGTAAAATCACCTGTTCTAAAACGCCAAGCTTCTTTTAGTTTATGAACGTTATCTCGGTTAATTTGATCGAGAGCAACAAAGCGACTACCACCCGCATCATTACCATAATTTTCCCAATTTACCTGTTTTTTAGCAGGGTCAACTGGCACTAAAGGTAACTTTTCACCTGAGCTTGCTACTGTCGGATGCGGTTGGAACATTTGATAGAACGCAATCAACATACCGACAACAACTAACCCACCCACTGCATAAGATGAAGAGGCCAAACTAGTTTGAAATTGGTAACGTCGAATTGAAGGCAAGGTAAATAACAATGCGGCAAAAAGACCAGCAGGAAACATTAACCGCGAGAATAACGGCCAGAATTCCCATCCTGCATCAACAAATGACCAAATTACGGTGCCAACAAAAACAGCCGCAAAAATCCAGACACCAAGTGTCTTTTTACGAAAAATACTAAACGCAGAAATAGTAATCAACAGTCCTGCGACTAGGAAATACCAAGACCCACCTAGAGACACCAGCTTGCCACCGCCTACGATGTAAAAAACACCAGTAGCCAATAAAACTAGGCCTAATAGAAAACACCATATTTTGAATAAGATATGAAACTTAGAATCTGACTCAGACATAGATCCTACTCCACATATACTGAACACAATAGTTCAAGCATTTGGGCCAGTTAAACCATGTCTAACCAGCCATCAATATTGTTAAAAATTGACTTTTACGCTTAAGCCCGCCACCCAAGCATCATCAACTGCTTTTACACCAGCAGGTTGATGGATATATTGAATGTTTGGACGTAACATAACGGCCGGAGACCATTGATAGGTATAGTTCAACTCAACATTTAGTTCGTCGTCTTGAATTGGAATATAGTCAGATGCAAGTGCATCGTAGTTATAATATCCACGACTTTCGTTTGTTGCGATCTGCTTATCTTTAGCGCGATCATTGACCACATAATTGGCAATACCAAAACCAATCGAGTCATTTGGACGGCTATCAAATGGCCCCTTATACCAAAGAGCAAGTTGTTGCGTACTTTGGACAAAGGTGGTCGCTTTATCGTTCACCACACCGTTCACACTGATATATAAACCACGCTTAGGGTCTTCGCCTTTATGCGTAAGTTGTTGTTGTGCATTAATCCAGAAACTTTGTTTCCCGTCATGAACTTTATCCGCAGTTTTAATATCATTCGCTTCTGCGGTTGAGTACAGCGCACCTACTTTATATTCACCCGGTAAGCCATTAAATGCAGCAAGTTTTGGTTTCCATGCAAGCTCAACGGGTATGGTTGCACCCTTCACGTTGTTCATATCCAGATTAAAACCATCACTATTTGATTCGGTTTTAATGTTATCTGGGTTTACTTCATACACACCAACACCCAGAGTCCACTCAGGGGCAAATTGATATTTAACGTTTGTCGCCCAAACACCGACTGGCGAGTTGTACCAAATTGAACCGATTGATTTTCCTAACTGCCCACCGCAAAGCAATAAATTCTGGAACTCGCATTGAGAACCATTAAAGTCTTCTGACATACCCATACGACCAAATTTGACCTGTACGGTGTTATCAGCGAAGCCTTTTTTCACCCATGCTTGAGATAAACGCCAGATTTTACCTCGACCATAAATTTCTTGAGCATTGCCTAACTGGCTAGAACGTGGGTCTTTAATACGTTCTAGCGTAAGTGCATTACCGTCACGTTTAGTCACGACTAGGCTCGCTGTTGTATCTTTCCATCCAGCAATCTTTTCTAAATCGAAGTTTGCACCTAAAGAAAGCTGCGCAGCATTTTCAAAAGTATTACTGTCGTTGTATCCACCATCTAAATTTGTGGCCGCTTGGCTCATGATAGAAGCTGTAAATTTATAGCCCTGTTGTTCTAGCTGCTGGCGTTCACCATTCCAGTCACCTAGCAACCATTGTCTGTCTTGTGACCATGGTTCATTCGCAAGCGCAAATTGGCTGCCTATTACAGCGATTGTTAACACACTCAGTTTCATTACATTTGGCATTTCAAGTCCCTTTTATCATTTCTATATTTCTATGCTGCGCCTCGGTTTGAGGCGCTTCCCTTATAGTTGTTATTTAATTTGTACGGCCGAACTAAGTTCAGACGTCGCTCCAAAGCGATCAGTGATATTCGCTGTAATTGAGGCAACTTTTACAGTCGGCTTCCAATTCGCTTTTGCATTGCCTTCGGCATCTGTAGCAACGGTAACAGCTCCTAAATATTGCTCAGCTTCTTTTGATGCAGCATTTTGATTTCCAAAGAACTCAACTTGATAGCGTTGGTTTGGTAAACCATTAATTTCTATAGCAACTGAACTTTTAGTAGCGGTTAACTTAGGTGCTTTAATGCCCTGATTCGGCTGAGCATTACAGTTTTGTTGATTTGGTTGAGTACATGTCTTTTGTTGCTTAGATGGATCAACAACTACACCGCCGCCACGAGAACCGACAAAACCTTCATGCTCAAGTGCAGGTACACCAAATACAATTGCACCTAAACGCTGATTTGGTACACATGAACCGCCAGCTTCACAGCGTTTAATATCTTTACCATTGTCCCAAATTAGATTTTTAGTCAATGTAATTTTTGCGTTTGCATCTTTTTCCGAACGAATAGCAACACCAATACGGTTACCATGCACTCTATTGCTATCAAGAATGTTGCCATCGCCTGTCATGTTGAAACCAATCGAGTTATTGGTCATTTCGTTGTAGGCAATATAGTTACGCTTACCCCAGTTAATCTGTAAGCCATCCGAGTAGTTTTCGAATTTATTACCAACTACGGCATTGTCATTACCCCACAAAATTTCAATACCTTGTGATGGCTCTGGGTTTGCTTTCGTTGAAACAAAATGGTTATTCGCAATTAAGTTAAATGCTGCACCACGGGTCAGTTCTAAGCCATCACCATTGTCTTGGAAAATGTTGTCTAAGACTTTGTTGTTATTGGTCGTGGTTGCAGTTGGGTTACCTTGTCCGTCATCACCAGTAAGCATGACACCAGCACCACCATAATTATTACTAATACGGTTATGTTGAATAAGGTTATTGCTTGAACGGTTAACCAATACACCAATACAGAAACGATGAATGTCTAAACCTTTTAAAGTGACATTGTTGACGTCACGTAGTACCAATCCGGGTAAAGTCATGGTACGGACATTTGTTCCGTATTGTTCAGGGTTTGCACCTGGGCAAGCTTTTGCCCCTTCGCCTTTAATGTAATTTGATCCATCAATTGCGATGTATTCACCCGTTTTATCCCACTGGGTACCAATAATTTTGACAGGTACTTTAATTTCAGGAAGTGCGCTATTTAATTTAATCGCATATGGTGCTTTACCTACCGCCTGAATCAAGATCTCGCTCGCTTCGCTTGAATTTGCATTGGCTTGTTCAATTGCCCAGCGTAAAGAACCTTTATTGCTATCATCCTGATAACGGTCAACAACATAAGTTTGTGCCGCTGCCATTCCTGAAACCATCAAACCTAATGCAAGAGTAGTTAAACGTAATGTATTCATTTCATCATGTCCTTATGATTTATGGGTTTGCTGGTTGAACGGTTTTTAAAATCTGTTTGAGCTTGGTTACATCAATTTGACCCGGTGCAGATGCTTCACCAATCATGCCAAAACTATAACTTCCACCCATATTGGCTGTGGCAACACGAGAAATCGTACCTAATTGCCCCATCGACATCGTTAACAATGGTTTAGTTGTTTGCTGACTTACTTTTAAAGTTGCGTTCATTAAAGTGAAAACGTCTTGTTTAGATTTTGGCATTACGGCAATTTTTAGAATATCTGCGCCCATTTGATCTTGTTTTAACAAGCGTTTTTCAATTTCATCTTGGCTTGGCGTTTTTTGGAAGTCATGATTAGACATCACCACTAACACTTTCTTTTGATGTGCTTTTTGAACAATCTCTGAAACTACTTTTTGATCACGGAACATTTCAACATCTAACCAGTCCATGAACGGATTTTTTAAATAAGCCTGATAAGTCTTGCCATAATCAGCATCACTAATTTCAAGCTGTCCACCTTCGTTTTTAGTACGAATTGTGGCAATCATCGGCTTATTGCCTAATATCTTTTTCAATTCATGACCCAAAGCAATCACTTGTTTTGTATCACTCGCAAAACTGAGTAAATCGATACGAAACTCTGCCAAATCAGCATCTGCTGTATTTGCAATGACTTGAGCTTGCGCTAAAGCTTGTTCTTTAGTTTTTGCTGTAATCGGAACAATCGTTTTAACAGCTGTAGTCGCAGGTTGTGTTTGAGTAGCTAAAGCAACAGGTTCAGCATTTACCTGTGCTGTAGAAAATGGGAGTGCAAGCAAACTTAAGCTTAATAATGTTTTCATGTTCATATCATTCATCCTTAAAAAGGCTACACGCATCCTTGAATAATCAGGTGTAGCCTTAGGTGTTTCTTAAATATCAAAAAATACTGTTTCGTTATCGCCTTGAATACGAATATCAAAGCGGTAAACAATTTCACCATTTTCTTCAAAGCGTTTTGCAATAAGAGTTTGACGACGAGGTGCCCACTCAATACTATTTAGAATTGCATCATTGCCATTTGCTTCGGCTTCATCTTCAAAATAAACACGTGTGTGAAGACCTAAGTTAATACCGCGAGCGAAAATCACTAATGCAATATGAGGTGCCTGAGTTGAACCTTTGCGACCTGCTGTAGCACCCGGTTTAATTGTATTAAAGCTCCATATACCTGTTTCAAAGTCAGCACCAGTACGGCCCCAACCCTGAAATGCAGGATCAGCTTTTTGCTCACGCGTATCTGCCTGACTTGGGTAAATACCATTCGCATCGGCTTGCCAAATTTCGATCAGCACGTCGCGCAGCGGTAAACCTAATCCGTCAAATACTTGACCTTCAAGACGAATACGCTCGCCTTTAGTTTGGTCTTGTACCAACTGGTTATTAAAGTTGTTTTCAAACACTTCAATATTTGCTTGTTGTGGCAATAAACCAATGTGGACGTAAGGACCACCTGTTTGAGATGGAGTTTCTTTTAATTCCTGAAAATTCCAGTTATTCATGCTCGTGCTCCCGATTAAGTCAAATCATTTTCGAAGTAAGTCGCTCGACGACCACGTAACGTGATGTCAAAACGGTAACAACGGCTATCAGCTTCGATAAAGTTGTTTTTATCTTCTAGTGCAATCAATGCACGACGTTGATCTTCAGAAGGAATCGTTTTTAAGATCGGGCAAGTATCAATGAGCGTATCGCCTTCAAAATAAAACTGCGAAATTAGGCGCTGAGCCCAACCATCAGCAATTAAAGAGAAGTGAATATGAGCTGGGCGCCATTCATTGATACGGTTACGCCATGGATATGGACCTGGTTTAATGGTACGGAAGATATAAAAACCATTTTCGTCAGTCAATGTACGACCACACCCACCGAAGTTAGGGTCCATTGCACCAATAAACTTATCGTTTGGATGGCGATAACGACCTGAAGCATTGGCCTGCCATACTTCTAAAAGTGCATTTTTTACAGGACGACCAAACTGGTCACGGACATAACCATGAACAATGACACGCTCACCAATTGGTAAACCATCTTTGGCATAGTTCAAAATCAAATCGTTATCTTTTGGGCCAAACAAATTTGAAGAAAAATGCGGTGAAGTAACTTCAGTTAAAGTCTCATTAATAGAAATCAATGCATTTTTTGGCGAACGTAAAACACTTGTCTTATAACCTTCTGCATATGCAGGTGGATGATCTTCTGTATTACGTTGGGCGTAAGCACCCCAGCTATGTTGTGACATCTTTATCTCCTTAATCCTGTTCTTTCGCTGCAACTGAGTTGACTTCTATTCCCAACTCTTTAAAGACTTCTTCAGCCATATGCATTGCAGCGTTTGCAGCAGGTAAACCCGCATAGAGTGAACTGTGTAAGATCAACTCTTTTAAATCGTCTTTGGTTACGCCATTGTTGAAGCAAGCACGTAAATGCATGCGCAGTTCGTCTTCACGGCCAAGTGCCAATAAAATTGCGATCGTCACTAAACTACGTGTATGACGTGGCAGGCCTGGACGAGACCACACCTCACCCCATGCGTAACGGCTAATAAAATTTTGGAAATCTTGGTTAAAGTCATTTAGGTTTTGCAAAGACCGACCAACATGCTTTTCACCCAAAACTTCAGTCCGCACTTCAATGCCTTGTTTATAGCGTTGTTCATCATTCATTGTGATAGACCTCTATTAAGTTGCATCGGTATGCGCAACAAGTGATTTAACAAATACAGCAACAGCCGCAGCAGTCGCTGGAATTAGTAATAAACTGAGAATGGCAGTAAACGACCAATCATTGCCAAGTAATACAGCCCCAATCCAAGCACCAAATACCGCGCCAAAACGCCCAATTCCGGTCATCCAAGACACACCCGTTGCACGGCACTGCGTTGGATAAAAACGAGCACTTAACGCTGGCATTGAAGATTGCGCCCCATTAATCGCGATACCTGCGCAAAGAACCAATACAGCAAGTAATGTTGAGTTTCCTAAGCTTTGACCCACAGCAATTGCGAACAGACCGGCAGCAAAGTAGAAAATGGCAATCACTCGGTTCGGGTTAAATTTGTCCATAGCCCAACCAATAAACAACGCACTCACCACACCACCAAACTGGAACAATCCACCGATAAATGCAGCACGCTCCATTGAAGCACCTGTTTCACGCATGAGGGTTGGCAACCAGCTTGTAAGCAAGTAAACAACCACTAAGCCCATGAAATAGGTCAACCAAAGTAAAAGTGTTCCTTTTGCATATGGTTTAGAAAACATAATTCCAAAAACATTTTTCTTTTGAGCTGTTTCAGTTTTCTCTTCAGGTACATGGAATGCAGTCGCATTTTGAACTTGAGTTGGCGCGATATGATTTAAGATTTTGCGTACTTTTTCAGGGTTCTTACCTTTAACAATTAAAAAGCGGTAAGACTCAGGTAATACAAAAATCACTAAAACCATTAAGATCAAAGGTGACCAGCCGCCAAGTAAAAATAGACTGTGCCAACCGTAGGTCGGGATGAGCCAACTACTAATAAAGCCACCTGTTGCCATACCTAAGTTGTAGCCACAGAACATACATGTCACCAACAGTGAACGAATGCGTGTTGGACAGTATTCAGAGAATAATGTGGTGGCATTTGGCATCGCTGCCCCCAAACCAATACCTGTCAAAAAGCGTAAAACGACAAGACTATCTAAGTTGGTTGCATAAGCAGACGCTAAAGTAAAACCACCAAACACAAGCATCGAAAAAGCTAAAACGATTTTTCGACCAAAACGGTCAGCTGTTGGGCCAGAAACCAAAGCTCCAATAATCATTCCACCAAGGGCAGCACTCATCACTGGGCCTAACTGAGAGCGATCAACGCCCCAGTCTTGAGCCAAAGCTGGAGCGATAAAACCCATTGCAGCAGTATCGATACCATCAGTAAAAATAATTAAGAAACAGATGATTGCGATCATCCATTGATATTTACTCAGTGGAGCATCATTAATTAATGCTTGAGCATCGATACTTTTATTTGGTGCAGCGTAATCCTGAGACGCCATATTTGCCTCCTTAAGGCCAATTCCTTTTAAACTACTAAGCTATTAGATTTGCTGAATAAACTTAGTCAATTCCTGAGTAAATCTTTGCGGTTGCTCAATATTAGAAAGATGAGATGCTTCCAATTTAGCAATTTGACTGTTCTTAATAGCATTCTGCATAAACTCAGCATCTACTACTGTTGTCACTGGATCTGCCGTTCCTGCAATGAGCAATATCGGAACTTGGATTTGCGTAATTTCATCTCTTAAATCAGCATGTGCTAAAGCACGACACGCATTGGCATAACCTTGTGCTGGTGTGTTTGCCAAACTTTGAATCGTCGTTTGTGCAACCACATTATGTTGATAGTCGAATTTTTCACTAAACCAACGCGTATGCGTGGTTTTAACCAATTCAGCCAGTCCATTTTGTTCTACTGATTCTGCGCGACTCAACCACGCCTCAGCCTGTCCAATTTTTGCCGCTGAATTTGCGACAGTAATGCTTAGAAAGCGCTCTGGGTAATGGATAGCTAACCAAAGCCCTGTAATTCCGCCCATTGAAATGCCACAAAAATGAGCTTTTTCAATATCTAAGGCATCTAAAATATCGACTACATCTTCACCTAAATTTTGTAAAGATGTTTCAGCGATCACATCACTTTCGCCATGACCACGTGTGTCGTATGTAATGACATTAAAATGACTTTTAAGCTCATCTACTTGTGGCTGCCACATTCCATGATCTGTTCCTAACGAGTTAGATAACACAAGTGCTGGAGCATCTTTTAATCCGTCGGTATATACAGCGAGCTGTTTACCTTGTCGATTGGTTATAAGCTGTTTCACTTTATGTCTCCTCCTTGTGCTTCTTGCAGAACAGCATCAATTTGAGCTTGAATGTTGCCCAAATAGTTTTCTGCTTTAAATATTTCCAAAATTTCTGTTTGACTAAAATGTTCTTTTACTTCATCTAACTGACTAACAACTTCAGATAAATGCTGGTTTTGTGCTACTGCTGTTTTACAAGCCGCTTCAACGACATGATGTGCATTTAAACGTCCAATTTTTGGAGCAAGCGCCATCATGACAGCTTCCGCCATAATCAACCCGTTGGTACATTCAAGATTACGTTGCATATGCTCAGCATTAACTTCAAAACCTTGTAAAACTTCACCAGTACGACTTAATGCTCCAGCACAAAGCTGAAAAATTTCAGGAATTGCTAACCATTCTGCATGCCATGCACCTAGGCTACGCTCATGTTCCTGCACCATGCTTTGATAAATGCTAGACATAAGCGCTGGTACACGATTTGCTGCTGCAAGTACTGAAGCCGCTGCGACTGGATTACGTTTATGCGGCATGGTCGATGAACCACCACGACCTTTCGCAGTTGGCTCAAACAACTCGGCAATTTCGGTTTGCATCATGAGTGACCAATCACGTGCCATCTTGCCGGTATTCCCGACAATCATGCCAAGCACGCTTGCAATTTCTACAATACGGTCGCGCTCACCATGCCATGTGCTTGTCGGTACAGTCAGATTCAGTTGCTGAGCAAATGCACTCACTACAAATGAACCTTGATCTTGCAAAGAAGCTAATGAACCCACAGCACCCCCTAGCTGAGCAGTGAGTACACGTGATTTCATTGCTTGAATACGGTCTAAATCCCGTTTAAATGCAGAAGCCCAGCGAGCAAGCTTATGCCCTAAAGTAATTGGTAAAGCTTGCTGTAACCATGTACGTCCAATCATGACTTGATAGCGATATTGCTTAGCTTGTTGTAATGTAGCGGTGTAGCACTGTTGAAGTTGTGCTTCCACAATATTTAACGCATCGCGGCATTGCAAAATACAAGCTGTGTCTAAAATATCCTGACTTGTTGCGCCCCAATGCACATAACGTGAAGCATCTTCATCTACATCTTTAACAATTGCCGTAAGCTGCTTTACAAATGGAATTGCGATATTTCCAGCTAAGCCTGTGGCTACAGCCAACGCTGAAAAGTCAAACTTTTCTATTGCCTGCTCAGCTACTTGGGCAATGGTATTAGCCGCATTTTGAGGAATCACGCCAACTTTTGCCTGTGCTTGAGCTAACGCAACTTCAACCTGAATCATATATGTGATTAAAGATGAGTCACTAAAGATGTCAGTGACGTCTTTTTGATAAAACAAGCTGGCATATAACTGGCTCATGATTAGACTCTCTCAATAATCAATGCGATGCCTTGACCTACACCAATACACATTGAACACAAGGCATAACGACCACCTGTTTGCTCAAGCTGGTTTAAAGCTGTAGTTACAAGGCGTGCACCTGATGCACCGAGAGGATGGCCTAAGGCAATCGCACCACCATTTGGATTTACCTTGTCAGAGTCATCTGGCAAACCTAAATTACGAGTAACT
>NZ_JBQUYP010000013.1:0-29797 GCF_056314305.1 Acinetobacter sp. DMC2
CTTATCTGCATCACCGCCGATGGATGTGCATTATAGACCATTAAAAACCTTTGGCAACCCCTTTTTTAATTTAATATTATCGTGTGAGCGTTTTTTAGCCTTTTTAGTCAACTTTAGATGAGATATTAAACTTTTTTTACTTTATCAACTTCATGTAGAATAGATTATTCGTGCAATAGTTTGGCATTAACTCACCATGTGGCAGTTCGCTAAAAAAGTATTTGTTTGCATACTTGTATTGTTTGCTACGAGTGGGCCGTGTTATGCCAATTCAAAACATAACTTTTATGTGCTTACTTTATCTATTCTGAGCTACAGTAAGTGGGAGAATGTAAATACTCCTACTCTTTGCATTATTGATAATCCCTCTATTACATCTACGTTCCAATCTTATATCCAGCAAATGTCTTATAATTATCGTGTTCAAACTGTAAACGCGAAAGATTTTGCTCGGTCACATTGTCAGGCTGTTTATTTTTCTACGACTTCGCCCCAACAACAACAAAGCCTTATTCAGAACTATCCTTACCGTTCTTTACTTTCTTTAAGCATTAATAATCCAGAGTGCGAAATTGGAAGTATCTTTTGTTTATATAATCAAAATAATTACACTACCTTTAAAGTTAACTTAGATGCTTTAAGTCACTCCAAAGTTCATATTGATCCGAGAGTATTGCTCTTGGCTAAGAATGCGGAGTAAGGATTATGATATCAAAGTTGTATCAGTCCACTTCATTGCATGCATTATTTAGAAAATCTCAATTTACTATCTTTGCAATTACTTTCTTTATCTGCTCTTTTACGTTCGTGTCGATTTCTGTTTTTACAATGGAAACTTACGCCAAACAAAATTTGCAATTGCTTAGCCATACGCTACTAGAGCGTATTCAGCCTGCAGTTGTATTTAATGACAAAATTACGATTGAGCAAATTTTGAATGAATATACGAATGACCATTCAATTCGTACTATTCATATTTATGATTCAGAGCATCATTTAATTGCGCAAAGTTTTAAATTATCAAGTCAGACTTCAATTTTAGAGGGCTGGTTTGATCATTGGTTTCTGAATGAACCCGTTCATCTTACAATTTATCATCACGAGCAAAATGTAGGTGAACTCACGCTTTTTGGTAGTTCCGAAAAAATATTGCAATTCCTCAAAATGATTATGGTAGGGCTTGCAATTGCGATGTTGTTTATTGTTTGCGCTTTATGGTGGTCAGTAAACTTAACTTATCGTCAAATTATGCAAGCTATTTACCCACTTACTAATATTGCTCAAATTGTAAGTGAACAAAAAGCTTATAATCTTCGCTTTCCTTATAATCGAATTAAAGAATTTCAAGATTTAAATACCGTTTTTAATGAGTTACTTGAAGAAATTCAGATATGGGATAACCAGCTACAAAAGGAAAATCGTAAATTATCCTTTCAAGCTCACCATGATCAACTCACCTTATTGCCTAATAGACATTATTTTTATCAGATTCTCTTAGACATGTTTGAAGATAAGGGTTTTGATAACAAGTCTGCGTTATTATTTATAGATAACAATAACTTCAAAGCAATTAATGATCAGTTTGGCCATTTAGCTGGAGATGAAGTTTTAAAAGAAATGGCGAATCGTCTGCAAACCCGTTTACGCCACCAAGATTTTATCGCGCGTTTAGGTGGCGACGAATTTGCTGTCATTTTGCATTCCATTAGTCATGCTGATCATTTAATATCTATTGCTGAAAATTTACTCGAAAGCTGTAAAGAACCTTTGCATCTGAATGGTCAAACCATTTACTTCAGTTTTAGTGTAGGTATTGCTTTATCACAATTTGCATCTAGCCCCGAAGATTTCATTATGCAAGCAGACCAAGCAATGTATAAGGCTAAAACTTCGGATGAACACTGGTTTATCTATAAACCTGAAAATTAAATTTAGGCTAATCTATGAATACAAGATCTCTAAAACTCTCCTTTATTGCATTATTATGCATTACTCTTGCAGGGTGCCTGAGTTTTGGCCCATTAAAATATCGTCAGGTAAAATTGCTCAAAAAAGAAGGTTTCGTTCTTACTGATGAAGGATGGACTTTAGGTTTACCAGAACGTTTGTTATTTGACTTTAATAATGCAGAGTTAAAACAAAGTCATGAAGCTGAGTTAGTACGTCTAGCAAATCAATTGAATAAATATGACCTAAATAAATTGAAAATTGTAGGTCATACTGATGATGTTGGCGATGCTGCTTATAATCAAAAGCTATCTGAAGAGCGTGCACAAAGTGTAGCAAACCTTTTCTTAGCTCGTGGATTTAAAAAAGAAAATATCTATGTGATTGGTCGTGGTTCAACACAACCTTATGTTCCAAATACAACTAATGAAAATCGTGCGATTAACAGACGCGTTGCCATTGTTGTTATTCCATAAGTAAGTTTATTTCATAAAAAAGCCAATCCTCTGTGATTGGCTTTTTTTATTTTAAACTAACTCAATAATATCAATGGTCGGTGGCACTCTAAAACGTAAAGGAATTCCGACCATTCCTGTGCCAACGGTAACGAAGACATCTGCATGTTCGTGAGAGTAAAATCCACGTTTGTGACCTAAAATTGATACTTTCTTCATAATATAGTTAGTTAACCATGGAAGCTCCACCTGCCCTCCATGTGTATGTCCTGACAACATTAAAGGACGATTCGGTAATTTAGGCACCATATCGACCGTATCTGGATTATGAGATAAAATTAACCAAGGTTTGTCTTGGGGTAAATCTGGTATGGAACGCATATCGGTTTTTCCAGCCCAAAGATCACCAATACCAATCAGACGGAACTCTTCAAAATCAACGATCTTTCCTTCGATATCGACCACTTCATTATAAAACAGAGCATCTTTTAATAATTGTTGAATCGGTGGGCCAGGATATTGCTCATCATGATTTCCAGGAACAGAGTAAACAGGTGCCTGAATTTCTTTTAAAACACTTAACTCTTCAATCAGTCTATCTTCTGGTTCATATGTCCAGTCACCAGCTACAACCACTAAATCCGGTTGCTGTTCATTTAATTTTCTAACTATAGTTTTGAGCTGACGTTCATGCCCTGAAAATAAACCAATATGTAAATCTGCAATTAGGGCTACTTTGACTGGCTTATTAAAACTACGATCTGGATTTAAGCGATATTGATGAGTATCGACACGGACTAGATGAGGCTCAATAAATCGGGCATAAATTAAAACACCACTTAAGAAAAAGATAAAAATACCTTGATGAATTGAGTAGTAACCAATCCAAGCAGCATATAAATTAAAAAACCAGAGAGGAATAAGTAGATAAGAGAGATAAAATGCGAGTAAATGCACAAAAGCTTTAAATGGATGAATCGTCTCGGTCCGAGATTGATGAATCCAAGCCTCAGAAATTCCCCATAGAGCAAGTATTGAAAAAATAAAGTAAAAACAAAAAATAATTGAATTTGGATTCCACATTACGACTCTCGACTTATCTTCTATTGATTGCTAGTAATCAAATTCAATATTTATCTTTCAATATGCACGAATTATACTCTAGCTCACGTTATCGTATGTACTGATTATGGCACAATCCTCTCATTCCAAACAGCTTCAAACGAATCAACAAGCTAGAAGCTTTTTGATAAAAGCCTCTATAGTCCTATGTTCTAGTTTTGCTGTGGGTTTGACAGGATGTAGTACTCTGCCAAAACATGGTGTTGAACCATTAGAATATGCAAATGATATCGATACATCAGAGACTTCACTTGCCCAAATTATTACTCCTTTACGTCAGCAAAATCCAAAGCTAACGGGTTACCACGTCTTAAATGATCCATTGGAGGCTCTAGCAGCCCGCCTAAGATTAATTGATAAAGCTGAAAAGACTTTAGATTTACAATATTACATTTGGGATAATGACAAAGTTGGAGCTTTAGCTTTACATGCCATTATTCGAGCAGCTGATCGCGGAGTAAAAGTCCGACTTCTTATTGATGACAATAATGCAAAAAAAATGGAAGGGATCTTACTCGCCCTTTCTCAGCATAAAAATATTGAAGTTAAGCTTTTTAACCCCTACCGTTTCCGCAAATATCGTGCGATGGATATGGTGCTTGATTTAAAACGTATCAATCGTCGCATGCACAATAAAAGTTTTATTGCCGACAATGAGGTTGCTCTTATTGGCGGACGTAACATGACCAATCAATATTATAATGTAAGCGATAGCTATCAATTTTCTGATGTCGATGTGATGTTGGTCGGTGCTGCTGTTGATGACATTGTGAATTCTTTTGATGACTACTGGAATCATGAATACGCCTATTCAGTTCAAAGTATTGTAAGTCCAGAGCAGCACCGTTTACGCTATGAAGGATTAAAAGAGCAACTCGAAGCTCATTACCAACAAGCAACTGTCCAAAACTTTCTAAATTTAACTGCAAAATCACATGCATTTGATAAATGGTTAAATCACAATATTCAATTCGACTGGGTTAAAGCAGAAGTCGTAAAAGACTCGCCTGATAAAATTAAATCGAAAGCCAAAAAAGAAGAACATTTAAATTTCCAGTTAATTAACCATCTGGAAAAACCAGAAAGCAACGTAGATTTAATTTCAGCTTATTTTATTCCTGAAAAACAAGGTGCTAAAATTTTAAGCACGCTTGCTAAAGAAGGTGTGGAAGTACGCGTTCTAACTAACTCGTTTAAAGCAAATGATGTTGCCGTTGTACATGCATTTTATGGGAAATACCGTAAAGAACTGCTTAAAAACGGCGTACAACTTTATGAATTTTTACCAACACCAGATAAAAGAGATTTAAATAAAAATACAGATGAGCTTGCCACTAAAGCAAAAGTAAACATGAAAGGATTAAGCCGCTCAAGCTTACATACTAAACTGATGGCATTAGATGAACAGGTTTTTATTGGTTCATTTAATTTTGATCCACGCTCAGCTTATTTAAATACTGAAATTGGCGTAATTTTAGATAGCCCTTCATTGGCTAAGACAATTCACCATACGATGGACGAAAATTTAAATAAATATGCTTATAAGCTAAAGCTCGACGCTAACAATCATATTTATTGGCAGCAAGAAACTCCCAATGGCCCTTTAATTTATAAACAAGAACCCGAGATGAAATGGTGGCAAAAAGCAGGCATGAAATTTCTTTCATGGCTGCCACTTGAAGGCTTTATGTAATTAATTTTTTGGCTTAAGTACTTTCTGATGTAGTTGAGCCAAGCCTTCTACCATTTTTTCTTGAACTTCACGTGTTAAACTCTTCACATCATGCCCTTCCACTGAAATTGGAGGCAAAGTTAATAGATGAGCAGTTACTTTCGGCATTTCAAGTACGCGTTGAATATGTTCAGCAAATGTCATGTCGCCAATGAATGGCGCAACTGTATCTAATTGTCCATGACGGTTTACATAACAAATTAAACAGACCTGTACTGGGCGTTGAGCCTCAATAGCAGCACCGAGCAAACGACCATGTACTTTCTTAACGGAATGTCCATCTGTAGTGGTCGCTTCAGGAAAAAACAGTACGGGAATATTTTGTTTTAAAAATTCGGTAATTTGCTCACGAATTTTAACGGAATCACCAGATCCACGCTTAATAAATAAAGTTCCACCACCTTTAGCTAGATTGCCTAAAATGGGCCAATTTTCAATTTCAGCTTTAGCAAGAAAGAAAACACGAGCTCCAGAACCTAAAACAGCAACATCGAGCCAAGAAATATGATTACTTACCCATAAAGCAGGTTCTCTAGGAATTGTTCCGTGTACTTCTACATCTAAGTTGAAAACCTGACATAAACGGCGGCAAAAATATTGAACATAGCGTGTATTGACCGGATTATTAGGATCTTTATAAAGGCCATGTCGATAAACTAAATAAAAACCTTCACTAATTGCAGCGGTAGCCGAAGTGACTTTTTTTCCGTACAAACCTATTTTTGATAATTTCTTTAACGTTGAATTAACTATACTTTGCGTTTGAGCCATAAAATTTCACTAACGATCAATCATTGTTATACCCATCTCGAGCATTCTATACGTTTCAGAATAAACTTGCATTGATGATAGAGAACGGGAAAAAAATAAATTCAGACACCTCTAACAACATTTAACTAATCTAAAGGATAAGAACAAACGCTTTCCCCTTTTGCATAAGTTTCATCTAGAATAAAGTTTTCCCATTTTCAGGATTTACAACCACGTGGAATATGTTGATCGGCATCAAGGCGGTGAACGCACAATTTTAGTGAGTGTTTCAGTACAATTATTAGATGATCTGGATGCCGAAGAGTTTGCTCTACTTGCACAGTCTGCTGGTGCACATATCCTTGAACATATTAAGGTTCAGCGAAATAAACCTAATCCTAAATTTTTTATTGGTTCAGGAAAAGTCGAAGAAATTGCAGAGCAAGTTCAGGAACTAGAAGCAAGTCTGGTGATTTTTGACCATGCTTTGTCACCCGCTCAAGAACGAAATTTAGAAAGAATATTAAAATGCCGAGTCATTGATCGTACAGGATTAATTTTAGATATTTTTGCCCTGCGTGCCCGTACGCATGAAGGTAAATTACAAGTCGAACTTGCACAGCTTAAACATTTATCTACTCGTCTTATTCGTGGTTGGTCAGCCGACTTTGAGCAACAAAAAGGTGGTATTGGCCTACGTGGTCCCGGTGAAACGCAACTAGAAACAGATCGTCGTCTCATTCGTGTACGTATTGCTCAATTAAAAGATAAATTAGAAAAGGTACATCAAACCCGTATACAAGGACGTGCTGCAAGACAAAAGGCAGCTATTCCAACTGTATCGTTAGTAGGCTATACCAATGCGGGGAAATCAACTTTATTTAATATTTTAGCGAAAAGTGATGTCTACGCAGCCGACCAACTATTTGCAACACTCGACCCGACATTACGCCGTTTGGAATGGGATGGTATTGGTACTGTCGTGTTAGCAGATACGGTAGGTTTTGTACGAAACTTACAGCATGATTTAATTGAATCATTCAAAGCAACACTTGAAGAAACCCTAGAAGCCACGCTTTTACTACATGTCATTGATAGTAATAGTCATGACATGCTTGATCAAATTGAAGCAGTTGAAGGCGTATTAAAAGAGATTGGTGCAGATGCTCCAGTACTTCGGGTATACAACAAAATTGACCTGAGTGGTGAAGAAGCCAAAATTGTTTATGCCGAACCACATGTACCAGATCGAGTTTATGTTTCTGCTCACGCAGGCCTTGGTCTAGAGTTACTTCAAAAAGCAGTACAAGAATGTTTAATGGGGCAAATTCAAAAGTTTTCTCTGATTCTTAAACCTGCTTATGGCAAATTTCGCACACAGCTTTATGCCTTAAATGTAATTGAGTCTGAACACTACGATGATGCAGGCTTATTACATATTGATGTACGTATTGCACCACATAAGCTAGAAAAGCTTATTCGCCAAGCAAAACTGCCCTTAGAAGAAATCTTGGGAGAACGCGCTAATCAATTTAAACGGCCATTGGAAGAGTTTGAAATCAAAGGCGAGATCAGTTAAAACTCGATAAGTAAACTTTTAGAGATAAAAAATATGGATAAGATCAAAAGTATAGACTGGACAGCATGGGTAGCAACTTTACTACTCATTATTGGTTTTCGTGAAGGCTCTGTCATCGTCATGCGTGCTTTTGGTCATCCAGAATTAGGTAATCTGGTCGGGTTAATCAGCTTACTCACTGTTTTGATTATTTGGAGAAAGTTCAAAAAAATCCCTCTTCGAATAGTTGATACGAATAATAAAATCATGAAAGAAAGTGGTTTTGCTTTTTTACCTGTTTGTGCTGGCTCTTTAATTATGTTGGTGCATATGGGGAAAGAAATTCCACTATTCCTTTTTGTTTTAGTGGTCAGCACCCTTATACCTTTGTGGGTCTATGCAAAAATGGCAAAACGTTGGTTATAAGGAGAATAAAATGTTTACGATTTTCTACGGTTTTTTGATCACACTTATTGGTTATCTATGTGCAAAACCTTTAAATCGACGCTTTCCGCAAGTTCCACTTTTAGTTTTCGGCATGTTCATTGTCATTGCATTGCTTTCAGTTTTACAAGTTCCTTATGAACAATATCGTCTCTATGTAAATGACTTATTTGGTCATCTATTAGGTTATGTCACAGTAGCCTTAGCCATTCCTTTAGCTGCAATGCGTTACGATGATCTTCCAATTAAATCAGTCATTGGAATTTTACTTTTTGCAAGTATTAGCGCTGTTGCTTTGCCTATGGGCCTCGCTTACTTGTTACATATGTCGGAACCTACCATTCTTGCATTTGCAACCCGCGCGGTGACCACCCCGATCGCCTTAAATATCGCAACGTTATTGCATGCTCCTGAAACGCTGGTAACGCTTATTGTTATTTTATCTGGCGTTATTGGAGCAGCTTTTTCACCATTTTTACTTAAGCATATTCATGATGAAAGAGCATCTGGATTAGCCTTAGGTTTAGCTGCACATGCCATAGGAACAGCTCAAGCGTGGCAACGCGGACCTGTTGCAGGTCGCTACGCTGCATTTGGTATGGCTTTAAACGGCGTATTTACTGCAATTTGGCTGCCTACATTAATGTTGTCACTTGGAACGCCATAATTAAGAAGCCTATTAAATAAACATTGAACGGTATATCAATTCGAAATAAGATGACCTTTCAATGTTAAAAGGATTTTTAATCATGGGGAAAATTTTTATTGGAGCTCTGCTCTTACTGGGGATCAACACTGCTACGTTTGCAGCAGACATTACAGGTCTTTGGCAAACAATTGATGATAAAACTGGTGCTCCCAAAGCACAGGTAGAAATACGAAAAGAAGCAAATGGGACATATGCCGGAAAGATTATCAAAGTTACACCACGCCCAGGTTATACCCCTAAAGAGATTTGTGATAACTGCCCTTCGCCGTATACTAATAAACCAATTATAGGATTGGATATTGCAACCGGCTTAAAACAAACAGATGATCTTAATTATACAGGTGGGAAAATTTTAGATCCTAATACTGGTAAAGTTTACGGGCTTAAAGCAAAACTCAGTGCAACTGGTAAACGTCTTCATATGCGTGGATATCTTGGCGTTTCAGCATTAGGCCGTAACCAAATTTGGTTACGCGTAGAATAAAAAAATAAAAAAGCCGCTTATGCGGCTTTTTTATTACATCACTGGATTTTCAACAGCAAAGATTTCTTTGTCTTCAAGGCGATAAGCCATTAATTTTCTGCCCCAGACACAGCCACCATCAATATTCTGAATCTGATTATTAATCGTTCTGCCCTCGAGCGCAGCCCAATGACCAAAAATAATTTGATGAGTTTGTGCCGCTTTGCTTGGAAATTCAAACCAAGGTAAATAGCCTTCTGGCATTGGCGCATCTAGAGCATCTTTAAAACTGAACTCTAAAGCCCCTTCTTCGTTGGTTAAACGCATGCGGGTCAAATAATTAGTAATACAACGTAAACGAGCTGAACCCGTTAAGTCGTCTTCCCACAAATCTGGTTTTGAACCATACATTTCTGCCAAAAAAGCGTCCAATACAGATAAATCTTGATGTGAGAGTACTGCCTCAACCTCTTTTGCAAGCGTTGCAGTTTTTTCTACATCCCAAATACAAGGTATACCTGCATGAGTAAGAATTGTGTGCTCATTCGGGAATAAACATAAAGGTTGTTTACGCAACCAGTCGATTAACTCATCACCATCAATTGCATCAATAACATCCTGCGTGCGATCTTTTTCTTTAATCTCTTTTAAACCACGCGCACCAGCAATTAAAGTCAGATCATGATTTCCGAGTACAGTTGCAGCAGCTCCCCGATCAGCAAGTTTTTTAACAAAACGTAAAGCGCCTACTGAATTTTCGCCACGAGCGACCAAATCACCCGCAAACCATAAAAAATCTTGGTCTGGATCAAAACGTATTTCTTTAAGTAAGGCCTTCAGAGCTTCAAAACACCCTTGTACATCGCCAATCACATAATTAAAACGTTTAGTCATTTATGCCACCATTTGATCGGCTAAAGCAACAAATTGAGCAAGTGTTAACGTTTCTGGACGAGCCATTGGATCAACGCCTGCTTTTTCAAAGCCATCTTCAGCAATCATACCTTTTAGACTATTTCTTAGGGTCTTACGACGTTGGGTAAATACATGAGCAACCAAACGAGCTAAAGCTTTTTCATCTTTTGCAATAATTGGTTTTTTTTCATATGGAACAAGACGGAAAACAGCACTCGTTACTTTAGGCGGTGGGTTAAATGCGCCAGCTGGTACTTCAAATAAAAATGTAGGTTGGCAATAATACTGAATCATTACCGACAAGCGTCCATATTCTTTTGTGTTTGGTTCTGCGGTAATGCGTTCAACCACCTCTTTTTGAAGCATAAAGTGCATGTCTTTAACTTTACTGCCAAATTCCAAGAGATGGAAAAGTAATGGAGTTGAAATGTTATAAGGTAAATTACCAACTACACGTAATGGTCGACCATCTTTTACCAGTTCATTAAAATCATATTTTAATGCATCAGCTTCGATAATAGTTAAACGTTCAGGGTGTGGAACGCGTTCTGGCAAGCCTGCTGCTAAATCACGATCTAGCTCAACCACTGTTAATGCATCACACTCTCCAATTAAAGGAGAAGTTAAAGCAGCCAAACCAGGTCCAATTTCAACAACATTTTCACCCGCCCGCGGATTCACCGAGCGCACGATTTTGGCAATAACTCGCTGATCATGTAAGAAGTTTTGACCAAAACGTTTACGAGCTTTATGCCCTTCATCTTTCGGGTTTAGGGCATTAATTTGATACATATAACATTTCCAACATGAAAAATTTAGCTCGCTGCCAAAGATAACGCTAAATCGACAGCGACATTTAAACTTGAGCTTTTTGCCAAACCAGTCCCAGCCAAAGACAATGCCGTGCCATGATCGACCGAGGTTCGAATGAATGGCAAACCCAATGTAATATTGATGGCCTCACCAAACCCTTGTGATTTTAACACAGGTAAACCTTGATCATGGTACATAGCGAGTACAGCATCAGCATTTTTAAGATGCTCTGGGGTAAATAAGGTATCCGCAGGCAAGCTTAGGCTCATTTTAATTCCTTGCGCTCGATAAGTTTCGAGTACCGGATTAATGGTATCAATCTCTTCACGGCCCAAATAGCCCTCTTCCCCCGCATGAGGATTTAAGCCACACACTAATATGCGCGGATCAACGATCTTAAATTTAGTTTTTAAATCATGTATTAAAATATCGATGACTTGATGTAAACGCTCTTTGGTAATTGCATCGGCAACATCCCTTAAAGGCAAATGTGTAGTCGCCAAGGCTACACGCAGAGTCTTGGTTGCAAGCATCATGACAACACGCTCTACCCCTGCAAACTCTTGATAATATTCAGTGTGACCACTAAACAAAATGCCTGCATCATTAATGACCGATTTTTGCACTGGTGCCGTAGCTACCCCAACACTCTTACCAAACATGGCATAATCAGCTGAGCGGCGTAATTGTTCTAATACATAAGCCGCATTAGCTGAATTTAATTGGCCATCAACAACCGCCTTTTCTAAAGGTACATGCTCTATATAAAGCTCACCAGAAGAGGATGATTCAGCTTGTCCCGTATATTCTATAAATTGAATATCTACCCCTAGTTTCTGGGCACGTTGTTCTAATAAATTTTGGTCCCCCAAAACAACAACAGGACGTTCATCAACTCGCTGAGCCAAGCTCAAGCAAATATCTGGACCAATACCAGCCGGCTCACCGGAAGTGACATATAAAGGCAGCATAATCACCCCAGACACATAACTAAAATTTGTTTGATTTTAACATATCCCACATTCATCGGTTTATGGATTAAATTATGTGGCTTAAACTGGATTTTTCTTGTGACTTTGAACAAACTCGTTTAGAATGCTCGCTCCTTTTGTTTGGACAGATTCCATAGTCCAAACCAACTATAATAGGTAGTGGTTTAATGAAAACTCTCAGCGCTAAGCCAGCTGAAGTTCAACATGACTGGTATGTTGTTGATGCTTCTGGCAAAACTTTAGGTCGCCTTGCGACTGAAATCGCTCGTCGTTTACGCGGTAAGCACAAAACTTCTTATACTCCTCACGTTGACACTGGCGATTACATCGTTGTGATTAATGCTGAACAAGTTCAAGTGACTGGTAAAAAAGCGCTTGATAAGAAATATTATCGCCATACTGGTTTCCCTGGTGGTATCCGTGAGACTAACTTCGAGAAGTTAATTGCTCACAAGCCTGAAGCTGTTCTTGAAAAAGCAGTTAAAGGCATGTTACCAAAAGGTCCTCTTGGTTATGCAATGATCAAAAAAATGAAAGTGTACGCTGGTACTGAGCATCCGCATGCTGCTCAACAGCCACAAGTTTTGGACATCTAAGGGATACAGCACATGGCTACTAATTATGGTACAGGTCGCCGTAAGACCGCAACTGCACGTGTTTTCTTGTCTGCTGGTACAGGCAAACTCGTTATTAACAACCGTACTTTAGAGCAATATTTCGGTCGTGAAACTGCTCGTATGGTTGTTCGTCAACCTTTAGAACTTTTAGAAGTTACTGAAAAGTTTGACCTTTACATCACTGTTAAAGGTGGTGGTATCGGTGGTCAAGCTGGCGCGATCCGTCACGGTATTACACGTGCGCTTATCGCTGCTGACGAAACTTTAAAACCTGTTCTTCGTCAAGCTGGTTTCGTTACTCGTGATGCTCGTGAAGTTGAACGTAAGAAACTTGGTTTACGTAAAGCTCGTAAGCGTCCTCAATTCTCTAAACGTTAATTCGTTTATCGAGTTGGACAAAAAGCCTTGGATTTTTCCAAGGCTTTTTTATTATGAAAATCGAACAATAAAATGCAAACTTATAAATATAAACAAACTATCTCTTTAGAACCGTGATTTCCTAGAGTATTTTTAGTATCCTAATCGATTCACTCAACCACGTCGTCTTGTGATATGTCGGTCGAAAACACCTCTATTCAGGGGATTACCCTTTACAGTCATGCTGATGATTTCCGTTCTCACTGGATTCGTTTTCTATTAGCAGAAAAGCAAATCAAATATCAATTGATCATAACTGACCATGAAGACGAAGATTTGGCAAGTTTGAATCCTTATAACCAGTTGCCGATGTTGGTCGAGCAAAATCTTAAATTATTTTCAGCACCTATTATTGCTGAATATTTAGATGATCGTTATCGCCAAAGTAAGCTTTACGCAGATGCTCCAATGATGCGTGCAGAGCAGCGTCAATATATATGGAGACTTGAAAATGACTGGTTCAAGTTAGCAGATCACATGTTAAAACATGCTGATTCTTTAAATATCGAACAGAAGCAAAAAGCTCAAAAAGAATTACGCGAAACTTTAATTTCACTTACGCCCCTATTTCAGCATTTCCCCTATTTTATGTCTGAAAATTTCACAATTTTGGACTGTATGCTTGCACCTATCTTTTTAAGATTAAATAGCATGGGAATAGATTTACCCAAACAGCATTGTCGTCCGATACTTTTGTATTGTAAACGTATCTTTGAGAGACCTTCTTTTGCTAAATCAATGACGGCTCAAGAGAAAAACCGTTACAATGAACTATTAAATATGGAATAGTGTGATATGTCTGAGCAACCTATTGATTTAACCCCTACACGTCCTTATCTTGCTCGTGCAATCTATGAATGGATTTGTGATAACCAACTTACTCCTTATCTATTAGTAGATGCGACACAGCCACATACCGATGTTCCACAGCAATTTGTTAAAGATGGACAAATCGTTTTAAATATCGTGCCTCATGCTGTTCATCAACTTATTATCGGAAATGAAGCCATTACTTTTTCTGCTCGTTTCGGGGGAGCTTCAAAAGACATTTATGTACCTATTCAAGCTGTTCTAGGTATTTATGCACGTGAAAATGGACAAGGTTTATTTTTTGATCCTGAAGAATATGCCAATGTAGCGCCTGTAGAAAATACAGTAGAGTCTGAAGTACAAGAAACAATTGAAACAACATCAACTAAGAAAAAACCAACGTTAAGAATTTTAGATTAAATTTAGAGGAAGAAAGCATGGCATTTGATTTAGTCCAATATTTTGCTGAGCAGATAAAAATTCAAAAGCCTCAGCTTTTAAATCAATATCCAGTTAATGAAAAAAATAAACTGATTGATGAGGTGAATATTCTTACGCTTGGAAAACTGATTAGTTTATGGCGCCAAGATGACAATAAGATTTATCAAGAAATCAAAACTTCAGATCCACTTTATATTCAAGAAGTTGCTCGTCATTTAACAACATCTAAGCATAATCAGTCAGCTTTAAAAAACTCAGAGCTAGAACAGAGTATTTCTGAAATTTTAACTTTGCAGTTAGCAGAGCTTAACCAGCTCGATGAAACAGGTGGTTTTGGGCATAATGGCTTAAAAGAATTAATCTTAGGCCAAGTAGAACATTTATCAGGTCAGGCAGAAGATTGGGTTTGGTCAACAAACCACCTAAATGAGTTAATTGGTTCTAAACCAGTGGAACAAGAAGAGCTATCATTGGATACAACAATGAAGGAGTTCAACCAAATGGTTCACCAAGCCCAACCTCATCATGATGATTCGCATATTGAAGAACAAGCTGCTGAGATTTCTGTACCTACATGGTCAAAGATTATTGCCCCTGTCGTTGCTTTAGCAATTTTGGGTTATCTGTATTGTATTTACACGCAACTTATTTAGTTTAATCATTATTATAAAAAAGGGGTTTTTATACCCCTTTTTTATGATTAAAATTAAAATAATTTATTAATCAATATTGTATTAACATTCTATTACAATTACTTTAACTAAATTTAAAAATATATAATGTAAACCGCATCGCAGTCTTAAAAGTATAATGTAAAAATAATCTTATAATGTTTTTTCTAGTCTGACATTTTACGTCACTTCTTTCCCAAAACAGAAACCTCCCGCTCTACTTAATGAATTGACTTCAAATTATTTAGAAATACAATGAATTTCAGCTACTTTTAGAAAAGTAGTTTATATAATTTTAGAATCCTGAGAGATAAAAACATGGCTAAACTTTCTTTAGATAGCTTAACTGAAATTGATGGTTTTATTGCTTCTGCACTTGTTGATTCAGAAAGTGGATTATCACTTGCAACACAAGGGGGTGGGGAAATTGATTTAGAATTAGCTGCTGCCGGAAATACAGAAGTAATTCGTGCAAAGCGAAATATTGCCAATGCTTTGAAATTAAATGACAATATTGAAGATATTTTAATTACATTAGGTAAGGCTTACCACTTAATTCGACCTCTAGAAAGTAATAATAATTTATTCCTTTATTTAGTCCTTGACCGTAGCAAATCGAATTTAGCCATGGCTCGTCATGAGTTAAAGTCATTTGAAAAAGAGCTAGACTTTAGCTAATTAAACTAAGATATGCTTTTTATATTTATTATAAAAAGCATATTAAAACCATTATATTATTCAATAAAACTTAATGTGATACTATGGATAGGAATTGCATAAATATTGCTACATCTGGTTTAAGCTTAAAAGTTTTAGATGAATTAAAAACTTTAATCAGAAAGTTAATATCTAATGAGTATAGTATTAATTGGGTTAATATTTCTAACAGTCATATTGATCTATTATTAATTAATGAAAACTTCTTTGACTCAGATAATATTCAAAACATTCTTCAAAAGAAAAAATGCCCTTATTTAAAAATTACTAAAACTCCGTCACAAAATGAATATCAATTTGATGAACACACCCTTCATTTGCCACTAGAAAAAGTAGAATCTCTATTAGACTGGCTACAAATAAACCTAATATCTTATTTAAACCAAAAGAAAATTGCCTTAGTTTCAGATTTATCAAATGAGTCCATACTCATTGATGATAAGTTTATAAGGAATTTACACAATTCAGAGAATGCCAAATTACACATCTTTGATGATAAAGGCACTCTCGCCATTATTGATAACAGGACTCAGATGGCTTGGTTGGAACCATCACGCCAACAAACTCAGACCAATCAAAGCTTTGATTTCACTTTTGCTAAAACCTCCGACTTCACCAAAGTGTCTCGTAAAAAAAACTACTATTTGCAGGACTGGCTATGGAATTTGTTTTGGCATTCAAAAAACTTTGAAAATCTAGCCTCGAAGGATAGTTATTTTAAAATTGACCACTGGCCACAGCCCTACCAAAAAGAATATAGAAAAGTGAGCCTACAACTTTCTGCTTGTTTTATACAGGGAGCAAAAATTATTGATGTAGCGAACCAGCTTAACTTGTCAATTGATGATGTCTTACGCTTCGTTACCGCTTGTTTAATAGCAAATAATGGAAAATTTATTTCTGCGAATAAATGTGCTTACACGCCAAATTCTTATTTAGAAAATTCAAATACAGACAATCATTTTTTTAAAAATTTTATAGGGAAGATTAGACGGCGTTTTGGTCTTTAAGGGAAATTATGATTATACAGCAATATAAAATTGTCTTTGCAGGTAGTATGGGGGCAGGAAAAACAGAAGCGATTAAATCGCTATCTGAAATTCCAATTTTGGGAACAGAAGCATTCAATACTGATGTACAAAGCCACCAGAAAACCCAAACTACCGTAGGCATTGACTATGGTGAAATTACTTTAGATGATGGAATCAAAATCGGACTCTATGGCACCCCAGGACAAAGCCGTTTTGATTTTATATGGTCGGTCATTTGTGAAGGTGCAATCGGCGTTATTTTATTATTAGATCATAATAGTCATAATCCGATTGAAGAGCTAGAAAGCTACTTAGAAACCTTTAAAAATTATAATGATAATATTGCAATTGGTATTACTCATGTTGATGAGAATAAAGAATCGTCACTTCAACAATATCGTCATTGGATAAAAGCAAATGGACTTTCATATCCATTGTTTTTTATTGATGCACGCGAGCAGGAACAAATTTTAATGATGGTTGAATCATTAATTGCATCTCTTGAAGTCAAAGTAGGTTTAACATCTCAGGGGAATGATCATGCTTAGCATCCCAACTCAAAAACGCACCGCGCCTACACAATTGCTACAACTAGCAAAAACTGAAGCTCATAATATTTTGATGAATACGCGTGGTGTAGATTTTGTCATGATTTGCTCTTCTGATGGTTTTGAATTAGCAACAGTAAGTCATAAAAACTACCATAACACCACCAAATTAGCGGCGGTGAGTAGCTCAATTTTGGCAATGGTCACTGCTTTTTTAAAAGAGATTCAGCTCACTGGCTGTAACAACATTACTTTAGATGCAGATAATGGTAAGGCTATTCTGACGGCTATTCCAGCAACTCATCACCCGATGGTCATGGTCACGCTAAGTAATAAAGAGGTACTTTTAGGACAACTATTATATAGCCTAAAAAAAGCAAGTCAGTTGATCGCAGAAGCGGATGGAGAATAACTCAAAACTACTGACCGAAAATAAATACCGCTCAAATAGAGCGGTATTTTTCACTTAAGTTTGAATACTAAATAACATTTGCCGTTTTTTTACTTGTTGACCCTGTTGCCCTAACACATCTTCAACTACCCCATCCACATCAGATTTAATCTGTTGCTGGATTTTCATAGCCTCAAGCACTAGTAAGGTTTGGCCTTTCACAACTTGATCACCTTTATCAACCAAAATATTCACTACAGCACCATCCATCGGTGCACGAATTTTGCCATCACCAGCCACATCAGCTATTTCTGGAGCAGCATAAGTCACATTGCGTATCGCAACATTGCCATTCTCTCGATCTAAGTAAAGCTGATCGCCATCTAATACATATTTCACACGGCGGCGTACGGCATCAATTAAATAAACTAATTGCTCTGGCGTCCTCTCCAGCACTTCAATACAAACTGTTTGATCACAAAGCTGTGCTGTAAACGTGTTATTTACAGATGAAAGCTGCAATTGAATTTGCTGATCATCATATTTAAGTTTTAATGGTAGTGGCACTCCAAGCCCAGTTTGCCACACCGCAGCGACTTTACTTTGACTAAATAATGCAGCAGCAATCGCTAAATTTTCTAAAGATAGAACCTGCTTATGTAGGCTGCTATCGTTTTGAAAATGCCGTTGAATGAACGCAGTATTAGTATCTCCTGCAACAACAATTGGATGACGCAGTAAATTGACCAAAAACTGTTTATTGCTATTTACACCCAGCAAAACACAATCATCCACAGCACGAGCGAGTAAGCGAATCGCATCCTCACGGGTTTTCCCATATGCAATCACTTTTGCTACCATCGGATCGTAAAATGGACTGACTTCATCAGTTGCTAACATGCCATGATCGATTCGCACATTTGGCAAAGTTGCAGGGTTCCAACGTAAGACACGACCTGTTTGTGGTAAAAAATCCTGACGCGGATCTTCTGCATACAAACGCACTTCGATAGCATGTCCATGTAAGGTCAACTCTTGTTGCTTTAATGGCAACTGTTCACCATTGGCAACACGCAACTGCCACTCAACTAAATCTAAACCTGTAATGAGTTCAGTAACAGGATGCTCTACCTGCAAACGGGTATTCATTTCTAAAAAATAAAATGCACCCGATGCATCAAGCAAAAACTCAACTGTCCCTGCTCCCACATAAGCACATGCTTTCGCTGCTGCTACAGCAGCTTCCCCCATGTGCTGACGTAGTTCAGGCGTCATCACTGGACATGGTGCCTCTTCAACTACTTTTTGATGGCGGCGTTGGATTGAACAATCACGCTCAAACAAATAAACATAATTGCCATGAGTATCACCAAAAACCTGAATTTCGACATGACGCGGAGCAATGACTGCTTTTTCTAAAATAAGCTCACCTGAACCAAATGCATTTTCAGCTTCTGAACGCGCAGTTTGTAAAGCTTCAATCAATTCGGATGATTGTTGTACCAAACGCATTCCACGACCACCACCACCCGCAGAAGCTTTGACCATAATTGGAAAACCAACCTGTTCGGCTTGTCCTGCTAAGTATTCGAGATCCTGTCGGTCACCTTCATAGCCCGGTACACAAGGGACGCCCGCCTCAATCATGGCAATTTTTGAGAGACGTTTACTACCCATTAACTCAATTGCAGAAGCAGTAGGCCCAATAAACGTAATCTGGTTCTCGATACAGGCCTGAGCAAATTCAGTATTTTCTGACAAAAAACCATAACCAGGGTGAACCGCATCAGCACCTGTTTTTTTGCAAGCTTCAATAATTTTGGTAATAGCGAGATAAGACTCAGATACTTTAGATGGCCCAATGTAAACAGCTTCATCTGCCTCTTGCACATGGCGGGCATTACGGTCAGCATCAGAATAAACTGCGACAGTTTGGTAGCCCATTGCCTTAGCAGTCTGCATGACTCGAACTGCAATTTCACCACGATTGGCAATCAGTACTTTTGAAAATTTCATTTTTTTTATCCTTATCTCTTATGATTCATCGGCCCAATTCGGTAATCGTTTCTGGATAAAAGCCATCGTTCCTTCTTGTCCTTCAGCTCCACCAACCGCTTGGGCAAACTGCTGAGCTGCATCATTGAGTAAATCACTCAAAGGCTCATTGAGCGTTCGATGTAACAGTGCTTTAGTCACACGTGAAGCTTGAGGAGCTGCTCGTTTAATGTGTTGAATGGTTTCCTCTAGAGCTTGCTCTAGTTCGATTTCATTATGTGCAATTTGATGAACCACTCCGGCACTAAGTGCTATAGGGCCCTCAAAACGCATGCCTAATAAAGCTAATCGACGAGCCTGAGTCAGACCAATACGTTTCACCACGAAAGGAGCAATTTGCGCAGGAATCACACCTAGACCCGTTTCAGGTAAACCAAACTTAGCATTGTCACGGCTAATGGCAACATCAGAAACACAAGCCAAACCAAAACCACCACCTAAAACAGCACCTTCTAAAATCACTACAACAGTTTGCGGTGCAGCTTCAACTTGCTCAAGCATGGCACCAAAACGGCGGTTAAAGTCAGCATAAGGTTGTAGACTACCGACATGAGTTGCTTCAACGCGTAAAGCAGCCATATCTTTAATATCACCACCTGCACAAAAGGTTCCACCTTCACCACGGATAATTACCGCGCGAATTGAAAGGTCATCGCGAATAGCATTAAAGACTTGTTGAATGGCATTGACCATCTTCAAGTTCATGGCATTATGGCTCTCCGGTCGGTTTAACCAGAGATATAAAATACTGCCGTCTTGTTCTAATTGAATGCTGTCATCAAGATCTAAAGCTTGTAGAGAAGTCGAAAGTGTCATGGTCGATTCCTTATTTTTATTTCTGCTTTTTAGGCAGAATGTCCATTAACTTACAGATAATCCCCAACATAATCTCATCTGCACCACCACCAATAGAACCTAAACGACCATCACGATATAACTGTGATGCAGGGTTATCCCACATAAAGCCGTTACCACCCCAATATTGCAGACAACTATCGGCAACTTCACGGGTTAAACGTCCTGCTTTTAGTTTTGCCATAGATGCCAGCTTGGTCACATCTTCACCCGCGATGTGCTGTTCACACGCTTGGTAGGTTAAGGCTTTAAGCGCTTCCACTTCAGTCATGAGTTCGGCAAAACGAAAATGGATATATTGGTTATTGATGAGTGGCTGGCCAAACGTCGTACGCTCTTTGGTATAGTCGATAGTCTTCTGGATTAAATTTTCCAAACCACCAATAGCATTAGCACAAGCCCATAAACGCTCTTCCTGAAATTGCATCATTTGCATCATAAAGCCCATGCCTTCAACGCCAACCAAATTACGCTGTGGTACACGGACATTATCCAAATAAACTTGCGCTGTGGTCGTTGAACGCATCCCTAATTTATTAAGTGGCTCTGAAAAACTAATCCCTTTCGTTTTTGCGGGCACAATAATCATCGACTTATTCACGTGAGGTTTATCATCAGACGTGTTGGCTAACAGACAAAAGAAGTCAGCTTGCAATGAGTTGGTAATCCACATTTTGCTGCCGTTAATAACGTAGTCATCGCCATCTTTTTTAGCTGTGGTTTTAATAGCAGCAACGTCTGAACCAGCATGCACTTCAGATACCGCAATCGATGCGACATATTCCCCAGCAATCGCTGGTGTTAAAAACTCATCACGTAATTCTTTACTACCAAAACGGGCCAAAGCTGGTGTTGCCATATCGGTTTGCACACCAATCGCCAAAGGCACGCCACCACAAGCTGCATAGCCAATTTCTTCTGCAACTACAAGGTTATAAGAATAATCTAAAGCTAAACCGCCATTTTCCTCAGGCTTACAAATCCCCAATAAACCAAGATCACCCATCTTTTTAAATACATCGTGGATTGGGAACTGCCCTGCAGCTTCCCATTCCGGAATATGTGGATTCAGCTCATTTTGAACAAATTGACGAGCTGTACGGCGTAATGCTTCATGTTCGGCAGTAAATTTCATTGTGTTATTCCTATTAATTTTTTTAATTGCGGTAAAGGTTGATTAAAAACGGGACACACCAAAAAGAGTTGGATTTAGCTCTCGTTGCTGTGCTTCATAAATGGTTTGTAAAAGGAAAATTAATAATTTTCGGGTATCTCTCGGATCGATAATGCCGTCGTCATGTAGCATGGCCGTATTGAAAAGCGCGGTGGATTGCTGCTCTAATTTCATGGCCGTACTTTGCTCAAGAAAATCGAGCATTTGCGGATTAGGCTCCTGACCAGAAGCTTTTTGCTTTCCTTCAGCCACAATGCGTAGCACCTTTCCAGCTTGTGCAGCGCCCATTACAGCAACATGCGAATTTGGCCATGCAAAAATAAAGTCTGGCGATAAACTCCGACCACACATTGCGTAATTACCTGCACCATATGAGCCTGCCACAACAATCGAAATTTTAGGTACAGAACAATTCGCAACAGCTTGAATCAGTTTCGAGCCATGCTTGATAATACCGTTTTGCTCTGCGTCAGTTCCTACCATAAAACCTGTGGTGTTATGCAAAAATAATAAGGGGCGCCTAGTCTGTTCACACAGATGTATAAACTGAGCCGCCTTCGCTGCCCCTTGAGGTGTAATCGGTCCATTATTAGTAATAATACCGATATGCAAGCCACCAATTTTTGCCCAACCACATACTGTTAAATCATCATATTCCTGTTTAAATTCTAGAAAATCCGAATCATCAATAATACGAGCAACCACTTCTTTCATATTGAATGGTTGTTTAGGGTCACTTGGAATAACACCTAACAGTTCCTCGGTATCGTAACGAGGTTCTTTATAAGTCACATCAACTGGCTTGATTTGCTCTTTCCAATTTAGGTGTTCAAAGATTTCACGTGCAAGTCGAATCCCATCGGCATCATTTTCAGCCAAATATTCTGCAGTTCCGGCAACCTGCGCATGCATTTCTGCACCGCCCAATTCCTCAGCTGTTGCAACTTCACCAGTTGCTGCTAAAAGTAAAGGTGGCCCTGCAAGCAACATCTCGGTTTGCTTACGCACAGCAATGACATAATCTGAAAGGCCGGGTTGGTAAGCACCACCTGCCGTTGCATTACCATGCACCACTGCAAGTTGGGGAATACCTGCCGCAGAAAGACGTGCCTGATTGGCAAAGGTCATACCGCCATAGGTAAATACTTCCGCCGCATAATTTAGGTTAGCGCCGCCACTTTCGGTCAGCGTAATCAGCGGGAGCTTTTGTTCTAATGCAATTTTTTGCAAACGTAAGGTTTTCTGCACACCCATAGGTGACATGGTTCCGCCTTTGATTGCGCTATTACTTGCAGAAACAAGACAACGCACACCACTGACAAAACCAATGCCAGCAATCACCCCGCCCCCAGCTTCCGAGCCATCTTTATCATCATGCATGTTGTAACCGACCAAACCACACAGCTCAACAAAAGGTGAATCGGCATCGAGTAACAACCGCATCCGCTCATGTGGCAGAATCTTGCCTTTCTTATCAAACTTCGGTTTGGCAGCATAAGATTTATCAATACTTTTTTGCTGAATTGCACGGACTTCACTCAGTTGAGTAAGCAGTGCCTCTTTATTTTTTTGATACTGTTCACTACCAACAGCAATTTCGGATTGAAGAATAGTCACTATTATTCCTCCTCAGCCTCAGTCTTTTTCTGAAAGATTTCAGGAATAAATGCACGGTGAAAACCATTATAAGACTGACTATTTGTGGCTTCGCCTAGTGGATACATACGTGTACCTTGTGATGCAGCACCATCAATACGCAAAGTCACACCCGACACAAAAGCCGCAGCATCAGATAGTAAATAACAAATCGCCGAGGATACTTCTGACTCGGTTCCCATACGTTTTAACGGCACATTGCCAGCAAGACTTGGAATAATCACTTTGGCAAAATCACCACTATAATTATCCATACCGGATGACACAATCCATCCCGGTGCAACCGCATTTACACGTACACCAGATTTCCCCCATTCGACCGATGCTGTTTTGGTTAAGTTATCAACTCCCGAACGCGCAGCACCTGAATGCCCCATTCCCGGCATTCCACCCCACATATCAGCAGTCATGTTGACGATACTGCCGCCATGTTTTGCCATCCATTGGTTATAAGCTTCACGCATCAGGTAAAAAGTTGAGTGCAAGTTATTACGTACGACCGCATCGAAACCATTTGCTGAGATATTCTCTAAAGCTGATGGAAACTGACCACCCGCATTATTTACTAAGCCATCCAGACTGCCAAATTTCTCTATCACTTCGGCAATCATATTTTTCACTTGTTCTTCTTCACGATTATCACAAACAATGAAATGAACCTGACCACCATCTTCTATAATTTCTTGACTTACTTTCTCTAATTTCTCAATTTTGCGTCCTGTAATCACCACTTGAGCACCAAGGGCAGCAATCTCATGTGCAGTACAACGACCAATTCCTGAGCCGCCACCTGTCACAATAATGACTTTATTAGCAAAAGCATCTGGTCTAAAAATTGATTGATAACTCATCTTTGTTTCATCCATTCATTTTATTTTTCTAAAAGATTTGCCGGAACTTTGACAGGCATATCCAATAATTGTTGTGCAAATGCTTTACCTTGTGGATCAATACGTAAGCTTGCAACACCACCGCCACCCAAGGCATTCTCCAACATAAAATTCAGTGCATTTAAACCTGGTAACTCATAACGAATCACTCGTCCTTTCTTAGCATCCAAAACATGCTGCATATAACTTGCAACTGCCTGTTCAGTCAGTGCCGCACGAATCCACGGTAAATATTCTGCTTTACGCGCAATCACGCCGATGTTGCTATGATTGCCTTTATCACCACTGCGGGCATGTGCAATTTCAATCAAAGGAACTTCAATTTCATCCCCTTGATAAACTGCATTTTCGCCCGCTGTTAATGTAGACAATTGCTCTGTAGAAATTCTTTGTGGAACCTCAACTGGATAACGTTTGCCTTCAAAGTCGATTTCGACATTAACTTGATTTTTATCAATTAAAAATGAAAATAACTTGATAACTGGAGACGCTTTTGGACGTCCACCAACAATTCCTGCCAAGGCTGGAGCCATGCCTGTAGAGGCCTGTGCAATTTCAGAAGCAAAGAACATACAGGCTTCTTTAAACATGTGTTTTACAGCGATTTTAACTACCACTTCACGACTATTTAATGCTTTAGCATGCCCACCATAGGTACTTTCACTCCCTAAGATTTCAACCGATTTTTCACTAAAAGGAGGCACTGAGCGCATTGCTAAAACTCGCTCACATTTAGTCAAAATCGCATCGGCAATGACTTGTGCTTTTTGTGGAGCTTCGCGACCTGCAATTAAAAAACTGACTAAAACCCGATATCCATCTGGGTAAGTCGCACTGACTTTATATTGCGCAGTCGGTGCTTGTCCTTTTGCCCCTGTCACACGAACTCGATGTTCCCCGACTTGCTCTAAATGCACCTGACTAAAATCCGCAATTACATCGGGTAGTAAATATGCTTGCGGATTACCAATTTCATAAATAATTTGTTCACCAATCGTGGCAGTAGATACCAGCCCACCTGTACCCTGGGGTTTGGTCACAATAAATGAGCCATCTTCACTCACTTCAACGACTGGAAAGCCCATATTGTCGAAGCCTTGAACTAAGCGCCAGTCGGTAAAATTACCACCTGTACATTGCGCACCACATTCAATCACATGACCTGCCAGCGAGCCTTGTGCCAACTTATCGTAGTCATCTAAAGACCATTGATATTCATGAAGTAAAGGGGCAAGCACCACAGCAGAGTCAACCACACGGCCAGTTATCACAATATCTGCACCTACGTCTAAAGCGTCACGAATAGCCACTGCTCCTAAATAAGCATTACTACTCGCCACCTGTTCCGGCAAAGCTTCACCGCTAAACATTTCCTGAATATTTTGCTGCTTAAGTTGTTCATGCTGCGCTAAAAGATCATCGCCTAACACCACAGCCACTTTCAGATCTAGACCATATTCTTTAATTATTTTTTGTAAGGCATCTCGACACGCCAGTGGATTAACACCACCAGCATTACTAATCACCTTAATCTTTTTCTCTGCAATTTTTTTAAGTAGAGGTGCCATGACTCGGCTGACAAAATCCAAAGCATAGCCATGCTTTGGTTCCACCATCTTCGCTTTTGCCATAATAGACATGGTGATCTCTGACAAATAATCAAAAACCAAATAATTAATATCGGTTAGATGTACTAATTGGAAAGCGGCAGTATTGGTGTCTCCCCAAAAACCTGAGGCACAACCTATTTTCACGACACGCTCATCATCCTGTTGATTACTTGCCATCTTATTTCTCATTATTTTGTTTAAAAATTAAACTCAACATTACCAAGCAAGCGCTTGGTTTGTAAAGAGCAAAATGTTATTGTGAAATTGACTAAAACTGCCAAACTCGACAATTCACCTAAAACATGATGAGATTTGGCAAATTTTTCCGTTAAGTATTTTTATATAAAGGAACCAGCTTTCGCATGATTGCTACTTCAATTGAACAGATTCCAAATATTTCTTGCTTTGACGATAGCCCACGTGGTCGTTTATTACGGGGGGCGGCCTATTTATTTCACAAGCAAGGCTATGACAAAACTACTGTACGCGAACTTGCTCAATTTATTGGAATCCAGTCGGGAAGCTTATTCCACCACTTTAAAAGTAAAGATGACATCCTCGCTCACGTGATGGAGGAAACCATTATTTACAATCTTGCTCGTTTAGAAGAGGCCGCAGCTCAATCTACCGATCCAGAAAAACAATTACGTGCCCTTATTAAAGCTGAACTCATTTCAATTACTGGAGATACAGGTGCAGCCATGGCTGTTTTGGTTTATGAGTGGTTTGCTCTGTCAAAAGAAAAACAAAATTATCTTTTAGAAATGCGTAATCAATATGAACAAATCTGGCTAAATATTATTGAAAAGTTGCGCACTCAGGGCAAAATAAAACATGATGCTTTTATTTGGCGAAGATTAGTTGGTGGTGCGATTTCATGGACCGTAACTTGGTATAAATCTGAGGGTAAAGTTAAAATTGATGAGTTAACGGAAATGGTTTGGGAAATGGCGTTGAAATGAGTCTAATCTATTTACGTAAACCCAAGAAAAATGACCTTGCAGAAATTAAAGAAGCTTATGCACGTAGTGTTCAATTACATCAACCGTGGACATATCCACCAGCTAACTTTCAAACATATTTAGAACAAGAGCATCGCTATTTTGTCTGCTTAACCGATAGCCATGCAATTGCCGGAACATTTAATATTTCAAATATTATACGCGGTCACTTTCATTCAGCCTATTTGGGTTATGAAGCATTTCATCCCTATCAAGGTCATGGCTACATGAAGCAAGGCCTAAAATTATTACTTAAAGAGGCATTCGAAAATTTAAATTTACATAGGTTAGAAGCGAATATACAACCTGACAATATTGCTTCGATTCAACTAGTTTCCAAAGCTGGTTTCATTAAAGAAGGTTTTTCTCGGCAATATCTTCAAATTGGAGGAAAAACATGGAAAGATCATGAACGTTGGGCAATTTTAAATGAGAAATGGATAGAACCATCTCAGTAAACTCTGGATGAGATGGTTCATACAAGCAAAACCTACTCTAAAATTAATAACCTAACTGCTTACTAATTAAATCTTTCATAATTTCCTCAGCACCACCACCAATCATATTGACCTTCACTTCACGATAAATACGTTCAGACTTAGTCCCACGCATAAATCCCATGCCTCCCAACGTTTGTACTGCTGCATCAGCACAAAATTGCATAGTACGAGTCGCAACATTTTTAAGCATTGAAATTTGCGCCACTAATTCAGGCCCTTGTAACTTCGGCTGAGTCATTTTCCATGCAGTTTCTTCAAGTAATGCCCGTGTTGAGGTCAATTGTGTTGCCATATCTACCAATTTATGACGAACCACTTGATGATCAATTAATCGCTTACCAAAAGTTTTCCGTTGTTGCGCCCACTCTAAAGCTTCTTCGTAACAGACTAATGCATACCCATAAGCCACTACTCCCAAAAAGAACCGCTCCATATTAAAGTTATTCATAATAACTTTAAAACCGACATTTTCTTTGCCAAGAAGATGTGATGCAGGAACTCGTACTTGATCAAAATGCAAATGAGCTGTATCAGAAGCCCACCATCCCATTTTCTTTAAAGGTGTTTTAGTAATTCCTTCACTGTGCGCATCAACGAGCAACATTGAAATACCTTCAGCACCTGTTTTTGTCGGATCTGTACGCACTGCAACGGTATAGTAATCTGCACGAATTCCCGACGTAATAAAGGTCTTCTCACCCGAGACAATGTAGTAATCACCATCACGAATGGCTTTAGTTTGTAATGCAGCGACATCCGAGCCACCACCAGGTTCTGTAATAGCTAAAGCAGAAATTTTTTCGCCGGAAATAATCTCTGGGAGGACTCTAGCTTTTAACTCCTCACTTCCAAAATGCTGAATGGGAGGGGCGCCAATTGTGTGTACCATGAGTGAGGTATGTACTCCTCCAGAACCCGCCTTTGCCATTTCAATACCAGCCAGTAATGAATAAAATGGATCTGCATCAGGAATACCACCATATTCTTCAGAAAAACCTAATCCCAATAGACCAATTTCAGCAGCCTTTCTATAAAGCTCTCTAGGAAATGTCTCAGCTTCATCCCATTCATTAACGAAAGGTGTCATTTCTTTTTGTACAAATCGACGAACATTATCAGCAAAAGCAATATGTTGTTCATTATAGTAAATTGGGTTGAGTTGCATGTGTAGAAATGTCCTGATGTTTTTATTTAAATCCAGCACCTATCTTGTCATGTTTGCCGTCAATCAAAAGTTGCAAGAATCTCCATTTTCTTGGCATAAAACATCAAACAGAATTATTTTTATTTGAGTAAAACACCTATACTCTTAAGCAACAGCGAAAACCACGGACAGCATAATATGATTGTGCTCCATTATGATAAATAAAGACTCGACCATAGCGACGGTCAGCAAAAATAGCTCCATCTAACCGTCGAATCTCATCTGGGGTTTTGAGCCAACTTGATGTTTTAAGATCAAACTCCCCTAACCTTTGTAATTCATGGTATTGCTCTTCTGTGAGAAGCTCAGCTCCCATTTCTTTAGCTAAATCGATTGCACTATTTTTGGGAGGATGATCTTTTCTAGCCTCCAAAGCCTGTCGATCATAACAAAAACTTCTACGGCCTTTTGGACTCTCAGGAGAACAATCAACAAATAAATACTCATCCTTCTGTTGATCATAAGAGACAACGTCAGGTTCTCCTCCAGTATTTTCCATTTCTTGCAATGAACATACTTTTTCAGGCGATTCTAATAATTTAGCTCGCACATTTGTCCAATCAATTTCTTTATGGCGATGTGTGTTCTTTTCAAATCTCTTCTTTAATAGTTCAAGCAGTGAATCTAATTCTGTTGGAGTTAATTGTTTTTTAGTTGTCATTGAATAAATCCTTATAATTATTAAACTGAACGTCCATCAAAATAATTTATTTTTATTTTTTCTAAATCTATATCATCTATACATCGAACATTAATCGCAAACATAGAATTACCTTGGGGATCTATACCTTGAGCATAAGGATGAATACCGCAATTTTTACAGAAATGATGATTAATCACATGCTTGTTAAAAGTGTAATTCGCTAAAATATCAGGAGCATCTAAAGTAACTGTAACTTGGTTAGTGGGTAGGAACCAAAGTAAAGACCCTTTCTTTTGACATATTGAACAATTACAAGATAAAACCTCTGACAACTCTCCTTCCACTACAAATTTAATCTGACCACAATGGCAACTTCCTTGATATTTCATTGTTCTTACTCTTTATAATTTTCATCCTATTTACTTTTCCAGTTTAAAGAATAAGTTTCCATATAAAAATGTAATCGAGCTACTTAATATTGATTTAGAAGATGCAGGCCTTGCAGCGCATTTTTAACTTAAAACGGATTCGAAATTTCCTTCCTCTATAAAAAAAGGACTCATATAGAGTCCTTTTTTTATTGACTTAGTGCATTTAAATCAATTTATTAATTAATTTCCCATAAGGAAACACCCCGGCCTCTTTCGGGGTCGGGGTGTTTGAATA
>NZ_JBQUYP010000014.1:0-23665 GCF_056314305.1 Acinetobacter sp. DMC2
TACGCGCTCATAGCTCAGCTGGATAGAGCACTTGGCTACGAACTAAGGGGTCGGGAGTTCGAATCTCTCTGAGCGCACCAACTTGAAGAATTAACCGCTTTTATAGCGGTTTTTTTGTGCTTATTTTTTAGTAATTTTAATAAATCTAAATTTATAACTTTTTAATTATATTAGAGATAATCATAAATGAACCTAGCTTTATTTGATTTTGATGGCACCATCACTCATAACGACACATTCAGCTTGTTTCTTAAATTTTCATTAGACAGCAAAACACAACTCATCGGTGGTATTCGGCTTGCACCCTATATAGCTGGCTATAAACTTGGTTGGGTAACGGATAAAACTATTCGAACTAAGCTCTGCCAAGTAGGATATGTAGGTTATGACGCGAACTCCCTAAAAGATATGGGGCAAGAGTTTGCTAAAAAGGTACTTCCTACATGTGTTCGTGAAAATGCTTTAGAGCGTATTTTCTGGCATAAACAACAAGGTGATCAAATTGTTGTTGTATCTGCATCATTAGGCGTTTATTTAGAAAGTTGGTGTCATTCTTTAGGTTTAGATGTTATATGCAACCAACTTGAAACACATAATGGTATTTTAACTGGTCATTTTATTGATGGTGATTGTGGTTATTTGGAAAAAGTAAATAGAATAAAAAATAAATATGATTTAAGCCAATACCCGACCATATATGCTTATGGTGATACTCCTAATGATTATGCAATGTTGGAATTAGCACATAAAAAGTATTATAGATGGCAAGAGATTGATTAGTATTAAATTAATATTTGAAACTATATTAAATCAGAAAGCCACTTATAAAAGTGGCTTTCTTTTAATGATATTAAACAGTATGGAAAGAATTATCTAAGAAGTTATCAGTAAATAATGACTGGGGTACGATAGTATGCGTTGTATTTGTTACGCTAGTTACTGTAGACGTTACTCCACCGAGTAGGCTGCCACTTGTTAATCCACCAAGTAAATTAGAAATGACATCTAAGCCACCTTGACCAGTCACCCCACCAGTTAAGCTACCCACGATATCCGTTACGATACCAATAGGGTTTTCTGTGCCACCTGTAACGCCACCAGTTAAACCGCCTAGAAGGTCAGTCACTACACCGAGTGGACTATCACCGCTAACACTACCAGTTAAACCTCCAAGAAGATCAGTCACTACGCCAAGAGGGCTATCACCACCAGTAACCCCACCAATAGTGCCTGTTACACCGCCAAGGATTTCTGTTAATAAACCAGTTGCAGTAGAGCCATTAGTAATAAGTGTACCGATAATGCCCGTCGCTGATTCAGTTGCGCCTTGAATATCACCGCCCACTAAGTCAGATACAACTTCAAGAGCACCATTAACTGTGTCGCGAGAAGTTTCGAAAGTTAATGTGCCGAGGTCAGCAATTTCAGAAACAGGATGTTCTACTTGTGGAAGAATACCGATAATCGTATCCGCTACGGTATCAATACCAGTATTAATAATTTCAGTTTTTAAGCTTTCAACGCCTTGAAGAATATCGATACCACCTTGAACTACGTCGATCACTGGAGAGATCGGAGATGTTCCACCACCAATACCACCTGTTACGCCGCCGATGATGTCAGTTACGACTTCAAGAGGGTTACCAGTAGCACCGCCCGTTACACCGCCGATGATGTCAGTCACAACTTCAAGAGGATTACCAGCAACGCCGCCCGTTACACCGCCGATGATGTCAGTCACAACTTCAAGAGGATTACCACCAACACCGCCTGTTACGCCACCGATGATGTCAGTCACAACTTCAAGAGGATTACCGCCAACACCACCTGTTACGCCACCGATGATGTCAGTCACAACTTCAAGAGGGTTGCCGCTAACACCGCCTGTTACGCCACCAACTACATCTGTAACACTTCCTACAACACCAGTGATAATACCAGCAGCAGTTGTACCATTATTGATAAGTGTACCCAGAATACCAGTTGCTGATTCAGTTGCACCTTGGATATCTCCACCAACTAAATCAGAAACAACTTCAAGTGCACCGTTTACCGTGTCACGAGAAGTTTCGAAAGTTAATGTGCCGAGGTCTGCAATTTCAGAAACAGGATGTTCAGTTTGTGGGAGAATACCAATGATTGTGTCGGCAACAGTGTCGATACCTGTATTAATAATTTCAGTTTTTAGGCTTTCAACGCCTTGAAGAATATCGATACCGCCTTGAACTACGTCGATCACTGGAGAAATTGGTGATGTGCCACCACCGATACCACCCGTTACGCCACCGATGATGTCGGTTACGACTTCAAGAGGATTACCGCCAACACCACCTGTTACGCCACCGATGATGTCAGTCACAACTTCAAGAGGGTTGCCGCTAACACCGCCTGTTACGCCACCAACTACATCTGTAACACTTCCAACCACACCAGTGACAATACCTGTAGCAGTTGTACCATTATTGATAAGTGTTTCAACAATACCTGTTGCTGACGCAGTTGCGCCTGAGATATCTCCACCGACTAAATCAGAAACAACTTCAAGAGCACCATTTACCGTGTCGCGAGAAGTTTCAAAAGTTAATGTGCCAAGTTCTGCAATTTCAGAAACAGGATGTTCAGTTTGTGGGAGTACTCCAATGATTGTTCCAGCAACAGTTTCAATGCCAGTGTTGATAATTTCAGTTTTTAGGCTTTCGACACCCTGAAGAATATCAATACCACCTTGAACGACATCAATGACTGGGGAAATTGGTGAAGTTCCGCCAGTCACACCACCTACAACATTGGTTACTGTTTCTAATGGGTTTGTAGAGCCGACAGTACCGGTTACAGTGCCAATCACATCAGAAACTAAGCCTGTTGTTGTGTGGGTAACAGTATTCGTTACTGTAGAAATAACATTTGAAAGTAAGCCTGATGTTGAAACGTGTGCATCAACAGAGGAGTCCGTGTTTACCGTGGTATTTACCGATACAACATTACCCAAATCTTGAGTAACTTTTGAAATCGAAGATACGAGATTTTTTAATAAAAACATGTTGGTCTATTTCCTATATAATTATGTATTTTTAAGTAAGTATTATTTATTGCGCTACATAATTAATGAGATATATATCTCAATAATTGGAATTTAGTATTGGTTAGATATCAAAAGCTGTCAATGTGTATTTTTGGTCACATTTTTTAATATTAAATAATATTTAAAGAAAGAATAATTCATTTCATTTAGACGTAAAAATAATAATGGTTTTTATATAATATTTTTTTAATTAATTATATTTTTTCTTATATTTCCACTTATTTAAAGCAGTATATTAGATAAATTTTACTGAAGTCTATAATGTTAAGGCTTAGCTAGAAATATATTATTTCTATAATGTTGAGTGAAATGGTCGACTTTAGCTTTTAGATATATGGCGAAATACATCAAAAAGTCTATAAAACTTATTTGAAAAAAAATATTTCAAATACATCTTAGGTAAGAAAGTCTTCAATAATTTTAGCTACTATTTTATGTAAAAGAGGAGTGTGGCTAAGAACTAGACGGTTGATGACAGAAAGATGAAAAAAGGCTTCCTAAGCCTTAAAAAATGCGTATAATGCGCAACATCAAGTACGCGCTCATAGCTCAGCTGGATAGAGCACTTGGCTACGAACTAAGGGGTCGGGAGTTCGAATCTCTCTGAGCGCACCAACTTGAAGAATTAACCGCTATATATAGCGGTTTTTTTGTGCCTATTTTTTGTAATTTCTATTAAAAGCTAGTGCCCGTGGCAACCAGCTTTGAACAAAATTAAAAGTAGAAAATTAACCAAATGTTTTAAAACGATTTTCATCTTCAATAAAAGCTTTTTCTCCGGCTTCTCCTTCGATTGAACCAAATACCAATTGAGCTCTTAATTTCCAATGAGCAGGAACATTAAAAGCAGCATTAATTTTCTCATCAATGATTGGATTGTAGTGTTGCAAAGAAGCTCCAATACTTTGTTCAGCCAGTACGTTCCATACTGCAAATTGTGCAATTGCTGTTGAGTGCTCAGACCAGATTGGAAAATTATCTGCATATGCTTCAAATTGCTCTTGTAGACCTTTAATCACATGTTGGTCTTCAAAAAATAAAACTGTACCTGTACCTGCCGCAAAACTTTGAATTTTCTGTTCAGTTCCAGCTAGGGCTTCTGCTGGAATAATCGTTTTTAATACATCCAAAACAATATTCCAGAAATTTTGGTGGGACTGATCAAATAAAATCACAACGCGAGAAGACTGGGAGTTAAATGCAGATGGGCTATGTTTTACAGCCTCTTGAATTAATTTTTCAATTTCAGTTGGGGACTGTTTTAAGTTCTTTCCTATTGAATAAATTGAACGACGTTTTTTAATTAATTCTAAAAAGCTTGGTTCATTTGAAAGGTTAGTCTCTTGAGTGGTGTACGTAACCACATCTTTTGAGACTGTTGCTTTTTGATTTAAGCCAAATAATTTTGCAAAAAAAGACATGAGACATTCCACTAAGAAGGTGATGCTCTTATTGTAGAAATTTTAAAAAGTGAAATAAGCTCAAAAAATATGAATCTACGTTCCATATATGCAACGAAAAATATTTTGCAACTTAACTATAACTGCTTCTTTTAAACAAAACAAAAAATAGCCTTTGATTCATTTTAAAGCTGAAATGAATATGCTCTAATAGTTTCGATTTATTGAGTATTGATGCATTGCGATGACTGAGCAAAAAACAGCTTTATCTTTACGTTACTATTTGAATTTAGAAGAATCACAAGATGGATTTTCGTTAGTAACATTTGGGAAAAAACAATTTACCCGTTTTCTAACACCTGCGATTAGTATTGCAATTATTATTTGGGGTTTTTATTTAGGTTTCTCTGGGGTTGGCCGATATTATGTTGGATTAGGCTTGTTTTTTCTGGTGATGCAAGGGTTGATGCGTTATTGGCTTTTACCGATGCTATTTAAACGTCAATTTGTTCGTTACCAGTTTGGAAAGAGTGAGCAGGGAATCGACCTTTATCAAGATTATTTTGAGCTTTATTCCAGTGAACGTAAGCAAGTAGTGCAATATGCGGATGTGCAAACCTTTGCTAAAGGTAAGCTGACGTACATGCTTGAGTTAAAAAATAAAACTGTAATTATTGTGCCAAAGCGCGCATTTGCACAGGTTTCAGATCAAACGATATTTGAAAATACATTTAAGAAATAAATTATTGGAATTATTAGCCGCAACAACAAAGGAAGCCTCATGAATACACGTCCTTCAAAAATCGTTTGCGTAGGCAGAAGCTATGCTGATCATGTTAAAGAATTAAATAATGCTATGCCTGACAAGCCTATATTATTTATTAAACCACCTAGTAGTTTGATTGGTTTAAATGACGGTATTTCCTGGAATCCAGCTTGGGGCAGTTGTCATTTTGAGTGTGAATTAGTTTTACGCATTGACCAACCTTTAAAAGGTGAAATAGATCCTGCAAAAGCATTAAAAGCAATTGGTGCGGTAACATTAGGTCTGGATTTAACAATGCGTGATTTACAGAATGATCTAAAAAGTAAAGGTCATCCATGGGAACGTGCAAAAGCTTTTGACGGTGCTTGTGTATTAGCTGATTGGGTAGATGTGAGCGAAATTACAGATTGGCAAGAAACTAAATTCACTTTCCATATTAATGATGAATTACGTCAAGATGGTAATACGGCATTATTAATGTTTACTATTGGTGATCTATTAGCTGATATTAATCAGGTCTTTTCACTAGAACCAGGTGATGTAATTATGACAGGTTCACCTGCTGGTGTTGGGCCATTACACTCGGGTGATCACTTAAAAATGACATTGAAAGGTGCAACGCAAGATTTTGTATGGAAAACTTTTGTGAAAGTATAAGCTATTCCTAAATTTTCCAATAAAAAAACCCTATTATTTTTCAATAGTAGGGTTTTTTATTGTCTAGAAGTGGGAGATATTTATATTAATAAATAGTTTTATTTTTTCTATTTCTCTTCAAAAATTGTTGAAAGAGGAATTGAAAGTTTTGCAGCTAAATAATCATTAGACTCGATTAAGGCAGGACCAATTTTTTCCATCCATTCATCGTCATCATGTACATTTTGAACATCTTGGCGTAAAGGTAATGGGTATGGAAGAGCGGTAAAGAAAGTCCAAAAGTCGACTTGAGACAAATTACGTGCAAGAACATATTCATCTTTATCTGTGCGTTTAACTAAATTTTGCTCTTCAAGTAAAAGGACATATGAAGGCCAGCGCCCAATCTCTCCACGGCCTAAAATTTCTAAAGCCTCTTTGTCACTTACACTTTCACCAACTTTTTGCTTTTTATAAAATAGTTCTAAAATATCGAGTAACATTAGTACAGGATGTCTTTTTTGCTCTTTGCCTGAATGGAAAGCGGTAAGTGCAAAACTCACTTCGACCCCAAGTAAAACAATATTCCAAGACAAGAAAACCCATAATAGAAAAATAGGTACTGCTGCAAATGCTCCGTATATAATTTCATAACTGGTAAAGTTTGACATCAAAAAGCCAAATAAGTTCTTGAGTATTTCAAACAATACAGCACTCAAACATGCGGCAATTGCTGCTGAAAATAGCGGAACTGTGCGGTTGGGAATAGTCCAATATAAAATAAAGAACCCCAAAACAGTAAGAAGAAAAGAAATGAGCCAAAGTAGAAAGGCACCATCAAGTTGATAACCTGTAAAGTTATTACTTAATAAATTCATCGATGCAACAGTTGATGAAATAACAAAGGCACTACCTAAGATAATGGGACCAAGCGAAATAATGGTCCAGTAGCGCATAAAACCTACAATACCACTGCGGGTTTCTTTTACTCGCCAAATACGATTAAAGGCAGTTTCAATTGTTGTCAGCATTAGAACTGTTGTGACAAATAAAAACAGCACACCAATTACAGTTAAATTACTGGATTTTTCGGTAAAAGCATTTAGAGCTTTATCAAATGCGATGGTACTTTTAGGTAAAAAGTTACTATAGATTAAATGTTGGAGCTGTTGTCTAGCTGGTTCTAACGCTTTAATTGAAGAAATAATAACTAAAAAAACCGTTAACATCGGTACAACTGCGAATAGTGTTGTATAGGTGAGGGAACCTGCTTGTTCACGGCACCGATCAGCTTCAAAACGTTTAAATACATATAAAACGAACTGAAACCAGGTTTTATTATAAAAAGGAAGTTTCTTTAAAAAACGTTGTAACATGCGTTGTCTATCCCGATTTTTTTAATCATCATGTTGGGCGATTAATAGCTTATCAAAGTATGAGCTGAAGAACTCAAATCGTAGATTAAAGCAAAATAATAACTTATAGAATTAAAGTCGTTCTGTAAGTTTACTATGCGCTATAGAAAAAATTGTAGCCATAATCTTTTCAAAAAAGTTGGCTTTCTGTTGTGTGATCATAAGTTTCATCAAAAGTTGGTGAACCTTTTACTCAACGAATTTGAGAAATTTGCTCGTGTTGCCTTTAACGCTAAACAATCAATCTCCTCTAGAATTTCATAAAATTGGCTTCGCCAAAAAAATAAAAAATACCGTATAGTGTTCTTTTTAACAAAATTCATGAAACCGATGCAACCTTACGTTCTTGTACTTTATTACAGTAAATATGGTTCTACTAAAGAAATGGCTCATTTAATTGCCAATGGCGTTGAATCTGCGGGCATGGCGGTGAAAATTCGTACAGTACCGAATATAGCTCCAGTAGTCGTCGAAGCCGAACCAAGTATTCCGGCAGAAGGTGACATTTATTGTACTTTAGATGATTTAGCAAATTGTGCTGGTTTGGCCTTAGGTTCACCAACTCGCTTTGGCAATATGGCGAGTGAAATGAAGTATTTTTGGGATCAAACGACGAGTCTCTGGCTAAATGGGGCATTACACAGTAAACCTGCTTGTGTTTTTACCACTTCTGGATCAATGCATGGTGGGCAGGAGAGTACTTTACTCACGATGCTACCGCCGTTATTTCATCACGGGATGATGATTTTGGGATTACCAAATGCAATTCCAGCTTTATCCAATACTAAAACAGGTGGAACACCATATGGGGCAAGTCATGTAAGCGGACCCCGCCATGACCAGAGTTTAAGTCAGGATGAAAAGATTTTGTGTGAAGCTCAGGGCAAACGTTTGGGTGAGGTTGTTAAAAAGCTTTTAGTTTCGCTTTAAACAGTTAAAAAAAAGAGCGGATATCCGCTCTTTTTCTTTTGCACAATTTATTCTTTTACAAAGGTAACTTTGCCATCTGTAAGAGAAAGAACACGTGCTAATGACTCAACTCGGTAGCCTTTTTCAAGCAATAAATCACGGCCCGGTTGGAATGATTTTTCAATCACAATACCAACCCCCACAACTTCTGCATTTGCTTGGTGAATTAAATCAATTAGTCCTAATGCTGCTTGGCCATTCGCCAAGAAGTCATCAATAACTAATGCTTTATCAGTTGAATGAAGATGTTTGTTTGAAATCGCAATCGTGCTTTCAGTTTGTTTAGTAAAACTAAATACTTTAGAGCGATATAAGTCATCTTTTAGTGTCAATGACTGATATTTACGAGCGAAAATTACAGGTACACCAAGTTCCAAACCTGCCATGATTGCAGGTGCAATACCTGATGCTTCAATGGTAATAATCTTGGTAATCCCTGCATCTTTAAAGCGAGCGGCAAATTCTTTACCAATCTGCTGCATTAATACAGGATCAATTTGGTGGTTTAAGAAAGCGTCGACTTTCAAGACTTGATCAGATAGAACGATACCTTCTGTTAAGATTTTCTGTTCTAGTGCGTGCACGGGAGAATCCTCTAGACGGATGCTTTTAAAGCAAATGCGTATTTTAAAAAGCATCCGAAAAAATGCAAGCTTTAATTCGTTTTACCTGTATAACTTGTTAATAACAGGCCATAAGAAGTTTTACCATCAACATGGCTAACTTTAACTGGTAAGTAGTCCAATTTAGGTGCTAACCAGAAAATAGTATTACGGTCTGGTTTACCATGTTCTAAAACAACTTTTACGGTATCGAATGTGCCATAAGAAGTTTTAATTTTCTCATTGCCTTGTTTTACAAAACGACGGTTTTCAACTTCTTTTGCATCGGCAAGAGGGTATGAGGTTTTAAGTGAACCATTTTTTAAATCTTCACGCACTTGTAATTCTGCATTTAACTCATCAAGTACACCAGCCTGCCAAGCAAATGAACGAGCTTTATCATCTTTCTTGGTAGAAATAGTTTTGCTGTTTGGATTAAAGTTAATATTCATGGTGTTGTTATGAATCAAAATTTTGCTGGTACGGCTAAAACTTTGAGATCCAATTTTACCATTAGCAAAACTAAATTTACTTGTTTCACTTGCTGAAGCAATTCCACCTGCTTTTGCTGTGAAATTATAAGTCCAATTATTACCTTGCTGGCTTAAGGTACGTGTAGCTGAACCCATACCCTTATTATTATAAGTGAACTGATAATTTGCCTGAAATGGGCTCATGGCAAGTGCATGGCTTGAGAAACCTGCAAAAAGCAAAGTTGTTGAAATACCTGTTGCGATGCCAAACGATTTCAGAAATTTTGTTGCCATAAGTAAATATCCTTGTACAGACTGAAAAGTCAGTGCTGATGCATCTATAACTTAAACATATTATGCCTGTTGATCATGGAGAAAAAATCAGGATTTATGCTAAATGTGTAATCTATTTGTGTTTTTTGGCAGTTAATTCATTTTTATTCATCACAGCGCTATACATCTTTTTGCTGGATTGGTGTGATTTCAGAATCTTCTAATTCATCTTCAAAATCATCGTCCTGATCACGGTAAAGTAACGCAGCTAAATTCACATTTCCAAATACGACTAACTCAGCCTCACGAACTCGTGCGTAATTTACATGCACTTTACTTAATGTCTCGATAATACTGGCTTTTTTACCAAACCAGCGATTGAGATCAAGGAATATGAGTTCATCACGTTCTTCTGCTACATTAAAACGTTCCAGAATCATCCCTAAAGGATCTTTTTTCAAAATTTTATGGTAGTAAAAAACAGCGGCTTTTACGGCAATCTTCTGCCAAAAGTTTTTATATTTCGCTTCAATAATTTGTGTATTACTAATTTGTTCAAAAACTAAAAGCTGTTGTTCTTGATTAAATTCCATCTGAATCAGTTTTAAATCAACAGATAGTGTCGTCTCTAGGCCTTTTACATGCATGGTTGCATATAACCTTAACCAGTCATGATAAAGATCCGCGTGAAGGTCATCTAGAAATTCAACATTATTGGTAACATAACGTTGTAAAGTCGCATTCAGAAAGGTTTGTGATAACGTAAAATCTCTTTCTTCTTCGATGAATGCTTCTGCTTTTTGGTAGACCTTTTTAAGGCGTCTGACTAACGAGGAAAATAGCGTTTGCATAAAAGAACTTCCAGAAGATAATTTACTTAAGAACCAACACAATCTTTATTATGATAAAAAACGAGTTTTGATATTGCAGTGTAACAAATTTAATTGATACATTTTGACAAAATGAAAATGGATAAAACTCTATATTTGAAGTGAATCACACTTTTATCCAGATTTGAATATCAGTTTATATTTTATTCGGTATTAAACCGTGGGGATAAGGCATTTATATGCTTTTAAGATTATGTTGAACAAAAGAAGTCTATCTATAGAGCCTTTTTACCATTGGTGGCAAGACCGAGTCTTTATTGCTGCAACAATATTGGCAATCTTACTGCATGTTTTTGTGTTGCTCATCCACTTTGCCATGCCTAGCCCGTCAGAGCAATCTACTAAAGAAATTGCAATTTCAATTCGATCAAGCAATGAGCCAGTTCAGCAGTCAGACTTTTTAGCACAAGCGGACCAGCAGGGTTCGGGCACATTTCGTGAAGCCCACCGTACCTCTAGTGATACTCCAAATCCGATGCCTAATGATGCTTCAACTGGAAATGCAGAGTTAGAAAGTTTACAAAAGGTTCAGCAGCAAAGAGAGCTTAAATTTGAAGAAAAAGTCTTAATGACTGTTTTGAGTTGGCAAAAACAAGCTGATGCGAGTCAAAGAAAAAAAGAACTAGAACAATTACAAAGTCAATTTCAGGCAAAAGCTGCGATGGTTGCGAGTCTTGAAGCACAATATTTACAACGTAGACAAGATTTCAGTCGGCAACAAAAAATCAAAACTGTAGATGGAATTCAAGCGAAGAAAGATGCTTCGGCTGTTTATTTAGATAAGTTCCGTGAAAAAGTAGAGTTGTATGGTAATCGCTATTATCCAGAAGAAGCCAAACAACAACAGCTAAGAGGCGAAGTCCGTTTAATGGTGATTTTGAATGCTCAAGGCGGAATTCGTGCAATTCGATTACTTGAAAGCTCAGGACACTCAATATTAGATGAAGCAGCTAAGTCTTCAGTACGTCGTGGTGCACCATTTGGGCATTTCGATACCAATATGAAAGATATTTCTGAATTACGTATTGTACGTACGTGGCGTTTCGATCCGGCTCAAGCAGAATTTGAAGTACATTAATAAAAAATGTGGATAAGTCTTAGCTTATCCACATTGATTATAATCAATTAGAACAAATCCCATCTGAAGACAGATTATGTTTTTCTTCTAATCAATAATGATTAAATCTGTTCTTGGTAAGGATTTTCGATGTTCAGCTTTGCTAGAATTTCGACTTCAATCCCTTCCATTTCCTCTGCATCTTCATCACTGGTTTCATGATCATAACCAAGCAAATGTAAAACACCATGTACTAATAGATGTGCAAAATGGTTTTGGGCAGTTTTTTTCTGTTCTAATGCTTCTTGTAATACCACTGGAATACAAATAACTAAATCACCTAGAGGTAAGGCATCAAGCATTGGTAAAACTTCTTCAGGAATATCACTTGGAAATGATAAAACATTAGTTGGTTTATCTTTTTCTCGATATTGCAGATTAAGTTGTTGGCTTTCTGCTAAATCGACACAAGCAACGCCAATTTCGCAATCTTCTTTATAGCCAACGTGGCGTAAAGTTGTCTCAATAATTTTTTTGAGTTGAGCTCGTTTGAGCTCTAACTCAGGTGATTGAAAGTCTTGTTGTAAACTTAAACTGATTTTCAAAATAAATCCTTAAGCATCCTGATGTTGCAAGTCTGCTGCTGTATCGTTTTCAGCAACTAATGCCTCTTGACGTGCTTTGCGTTCAGCACGTGCTTCAGCATTAAGACGCTGTTGTTCACCATCCCATCCTTCATACGCTTCAACGATTTTTTGAACCAGTTGGTGACGTACAACGTCACGGGAATGGAAACGGGTAATATGAATTTCTGTAATATTTTCGAGTACGCGAAGTGCGTGTGCCAAACCAGATTGTTGACCTCGAGGTAAGTCTACTTGAGTAATGTCACCTGTAATCACTGCACGAGAGCCAAAACCTAAACGGGTCAAGAACATTTTCATTTGTTCTGGTGTTGTGTTTTGAGCTTCATCCAAAATGACAAATGAATGGTTAAGTGTACGACCACGCATATATGCAAGAGGCGCAACCTCAATTACTTGACGCTCGATTAACTTAGCAACTTTTTCAAAGCCAAGCATTTCGTAAAGTGCATCGTAAAGAGGACGTAAATAGGGGTCAATTTTCTGGGTTAAATCACCGGGTAAGAAACCCAGCTTTTCTCCAGCTTCCACAGCAGGACGTACAAGTAAAATCCGCTGGATTTCGTTACGTTCTAGCATGTCTACGGCGGCAGCAACTGCTAAATAGGTTTTACCTGTACCAGCAGGGCCTACACCAAAAGAAATGTCGCTTTGTAAAATACGTTGTACATAACGTTTTTGATTGGCACCACGTGGATTAATGCGGCCTTTTCGAGTCTGGAAATAGACATCAAGCGGCGCATCGTGTTCATCCATTTCGTCACCAACCAACTCGAAATTGCGTTCAGTTTGTGACGATTGAATGAGGAGGTGTAATAGATCAGCACTGATTTGCTGGGATACCTCAGACTCTTCGTAGAGTCGTTGCAATAATGCTTCGGCTCTCCCAACAGCATCTATTTCACCATCTATGTGAAAAACATCTCCACGATGAGTAATTTTGACATCTAAACGCTGTTCAATTTGCTTCAGGTGCCCATTATAGGCACCTAGAATGCTCTTTAAACGTTCCATTGAAATTTCAGGAAATGTTACGGTACGTCGAATCGCTGCAGTCAAGAGAAAACCTTTCAGTAGACTTTAGAATACCTCTACATTACGCCACGTCAGGTTCAAGATTCAAGAGCTCACCGTAAACAAAATTTAAAGTTTTAATTTCAGTAATCTCGATCTCTGCAAAACGACCAACCCAAGTTGCATCACCAACGAAAGTGACTAGGCGTGTATTGTCAGCAGTACCAATTAAAATATTAGGGTCTTGATCAGATACTTTTTCAATAAGTACACGTTCAATTTTACCTAACATGGCATCTGTTTTTTCAATACTAGACTGTTTAATGACTTTCTGAACTTGAGCTAAACGCTCTTTTTTAACTTGCTCAGGTGTGGTGTCTGGCAAGTCTGATGCAGGTGTACCTGGGCGTTTCGAATAAACAAAACTATAAGAATGGTCGAAGTCTAAATCTTTGATAAATTGCAATGTTTCTGCAAAATTTTCATCAGTTTCACCAGGGAAGCCAATAATAAAATCACTTGATAAATGCATATCTGGACGAATTTTACGTAGCTTCGCAATTTTATCGATATAAACATCAATCGTGTGATTTCGCTTCATTGCCTGTAAAACGTCATTCGAACCACTTTGAACAGGCAAATGTAAATGTGACACCATTTGAGGTAAATCTTCATAGCACTGAATTAGCTCATCAGAGAACTCAAGTGGGTGCGATGTTGTATAGCGTAAGCGTCCAATACCCGGAATTTCTGCAACGAGTCGTAACAATTCAGGGAAAGTACAGATGCCACCTTCGAAGGTTTCACCACGATAACCATTTACATTTTGACCAAGAAGTGAAATTTCACGCACACCTTTTTCAGCAAGGCCTGCAATTTCTGCAAGTACATCGTCTAGAGGTCGAGAAACTTCTTCACCGCGTGTATATGGAACTACACAGAAAGAACAGTATTTAGAACAGCCTTCCATAATAGAAACAAATGCTTTAAAGCCTTCTACGCGTGGTTCTGGTAAAAAGTCGAACTTTTCAATATCTGGAAAAGAAATATCAACGAGTTTGATTTTGTCTTTTTTAGGTTTTTCTACTTGAGCATTATGTTGATCAAGCATTTGTGGTAAACGGTGTAATGTTTGAGGGCCAAAAATCATGTCTACATAAGGCGCACGTTTTTGAATATTGTCGCCTTCTTGAGAGGCAACACACCCACCGACACCAATCACAAGATCTGGATTTTTGTCTTTTAGTTTGCGCCAGCGCCCTAATTCACTAAATACTTTTTCCTGTGCTTTTTCACGGATAGAACACGTATTCATGAGCAGAATGTCTGCTTCATTAGGGTTGCTCGTTAAAATGTAACCGTGAGAGTCCCCTAAAAGGTCTGCCATACGGTGACTGTCATACTCATTCATCTGACACCCTTGAGTTTCAATATAAAGTTTTTTTATTGAAACATCAGTGGTGTGCGTTGGCTGGGTAACAGTGTTTTCTGAGGCAGCTTTGGCACCATTGGGAATGAAGGTTTGAACCGTCATGCAGGCTCCTAACAGATCGATCTAAAAAAGAATAAATTTGCCCAAAATGGGTCAAACCATTCATTATAGCAGTATTTGGACCGAACCGATAACAGTAAACCTTTAGAACGTGACACCGTTTTTTTGAAGTAAATTATGTGAATTTTAATGATGTTGAATCATAGAGTTACATAACACAACAAAAGAAAGCACGAAGACTAATTAAACTATGCTTTGAAGGTGAATAGTCAGGGTTTAACACATTTATGAGACCAAGTAGAAAGAGCTCATCAATCCATAGTCGTGTAATGAAAAATAAATATATGCATCGTAGCTGGTTAGGAGCTATGTGTTTACTTGGTTGTTCATTTACCTATGCTGCCGAAGAGCAGTTCAATGATGCGTTAAATGCTGCAAATAGTGGCAATACCGCTTTATTAGACCAATATCAGCTTGCTATGCAAAATGATGTATTGGGGTACTATCCAGAATATTGGAAACTTAATACCAATCTTGGCTTTCAACCTTCAGCTTCGATTGTAAGTTTTGCTCAACGTTATCCTCAATCTGCAATGGCTGAGAAATTAGCAGCCGATTATGTTGAAGAAAAAGTTAAACAAGCTGACTTCGCATCTGCACAACCTTTACTATCTTATGTCACCAATCCAGATCAGGCCGAAAACTGTGCATTGGCACAGGTGAGAGCCAAAACCGGTGATGCATTAGTTTTTGCTGAATATAAAGATGTATGGTTAGCCACCGAATCGCAACCTGAATCTTGTGTGGGTCTAGGACGCTTGATGTTATCTAGCCCATTAATGAGTCAGCAAGATAAGCAACAGCGCCTTTGGGTGCAGTTACGTTCTGGTTTAACAGGGCAGGCCCTTGCTACGGCGCAGACTTTAGGTATGAATCTGTCCTTGGCTCAGCTTAATCAAATTCAGGCTAACCCACTCAATTATTTGTGGAGCGCGCCTAAAACAAATGATACAGACTATGCTTATTTGATTTTTGCATTAGGTCGTTTGGCTAATAATGACTTACCTAATGCTTTTTCAAACGTACAACGTGTCGCTCAAGGTACACCAGAGAATATACAAAAGTATTTATATAGAACGGTGGCTTATATTGGTGGCACCACGGTCATGAAAAATAATTTCAATCGTGAAGTTCTTCAATATTTTGATGCAAGTTACGGTTATCCTCTAAGCCCTGAAGAAGCTGAAATTTATGCGCGTCAGGCAATTCGATTTGGTGCGTGGGAAAGTTTAATTCGTGCTATTGATGCTATGAGCGTGACACAAAAACAAGAAGATCGCTGGCAATATTGGCTTGCTCGTGCAACAGAGCAGCGCAATGACAGTAATTCAAAAAATACTGCGCAACGTATTTATAAGAAGTTAGCTGAAAGTGGCGATGACTATCACAACCTTTTAGCTAAAGATCGTTTGGGCGAACGTTATAATCACCAGCCTTATGATGATCAGCCAACAGCAAGTGATTTAAGACGTTTAGATCAGAATGTTCACTTTAATCGTGCTTTTACTTTAAGACGTATTAATGCAAATCCAACTTATACCAATCGAGAATGGAACTGGGCAGTTCGACAAGCTTATCTTCAACATGATGATGGTGTGTTGTTAGCTGCTGCAAAGCGTGCTCATGATATGGGATGGTATGACCGTGCGATTTACGCAGCAGATCGTACAACAAATAAACATAATGATACGTATCGCTATGTGACACCCCATAAGACTAATGTCGTAAGTCATAGTTACAATGCAGGAATTGATCCAGCGTGGGCTTATGGTTTAATGCGACAAGAAAGCCGATTTGTTACTTCCGCACGTTCTCACGTTGGAGCGGGTGGACTTATGCAAATTATGCCTGATACGGCAAAGTTGATTGCACGTCAAATGGGCGAAACCTATAATCCAGCGGCATTAAATGAAATGAATACCAATATTCGTTATGGTACATTTTATTTGTCGATGATTCAGGGACAATTAAGCAATAATCCAGTTTTGGCAACGGCAGGTTATAATGCTGGACCTAATCGGGCAAGACGTTGGCAACCGGACTTTCAATCAATTTCGGCTGACCAATATACAGAGACAATTCCATTGTTAGAAACCAGAGACTATGTCAAGCATGTTATGACGAATGCAACACATTATGGTGTGATATTGGGGCAAGGAGCTCAATCATTATCACAACGTATGAAAGTCATTCCAATGCGTACATCGCCTTAAGTTTAGGTGGTTGATGATGGATCTTCTTTTAATTGGCATATTCAAGTTTTAATTAAATGAAATATAGATATTTGGAACTTCGTTCAATTTTGCAACTTGCATGGTGGCTTATCTGTGCAGGGGTAGGATTGATGAGTTCCGTTTTGCATGCCGAACCTGTTAATTTACAGGGATATGTTATGCACGTACAAATGACACCTGCCGCATGTGCGTTAGATCCCTCTAAACAAAAACAACGTAAATGTCTTGAAGGATATTCATTGACAATTACGGGCCTTATGCCAGAAACAAATCAGACCGATTGTTCAACAGAAAGTTCGGCCGCTCTTTCCCCATTGCAAGCCAAAGTCGTAGCTCGGGTCATGCCTGACAATAATGCGCGTGTACAGCTTTGGAAAAGTGTAGGGGGATGCGTTCCTATGAATGCAAGTCAATATTTCCGGACGGTCATTAACTTTGCTGAACGTTTAAAAATTCCAGCTAGCCTTACCAGTTCGACAAATGTTGAAATTCAACAATCGGCCTTAAAACAGCAATTTATTCGTCTTAATCCGAGCTTGCCGCAAAATGGTATTCGTTTGACTTGTCAGCTATCACGTTCAGATGTTGTTTTAACGGAAGTGAAGGTGTGTTACACGGTAAAAGGCCAATATAAACAATGTGCAAATCATGTGGTATCGAATTGCCCTGGTGAAATCACGATTAAAGGTAGTTACTAAAGGTAATTATCATTTCGTAAAAAAATGCTGACCATACATTGAATCTATTTGTAAAGATTAATTTGTATTTTCTATCAGACTTTTGGTGAAAATGAGTCGCTTTTACATGCATCTGCCACATCTTTAGAGTACAATCTTTGCCGTTTATGATGATTTGGTTAGATGGAATTCCTATTTAGCCCGATTAAGGACACTCATTGGAGACAATTACATGAAGCAACCCGTTCGTGTTGCCGTGACTGGCGCTGCAGGTCAAATTGGTTACAGCTTATTATTCCGTATCGCAAGCGGTGAAATGTTAGGTAAAGATCAACCTGTTATTTTACAATTGCTTGAAGTTCCAGTTGAAAAAGCTCAACAAGCGCTTAAAGGCGTAATGATGGAACTTGATGACTGTGCTTTCCCTTTATTGGCTGGCATGATCGGGACTGATGATCCGAAAGTTGCATTTAAAGATGCTGACTACGCTTTATTGGTAGGTTCTCGTCCACGTGGTCCTGGTATGGAACGTGCTGACTTGTTAAAAGTTAACGGTGAAATTTTCATCGGTCAAGGTCAAGCATTAAACGAAGTTGCTAGTCGTGACGTTAAAGTATTAGTTGTAGGTAACCCTGCAAACACTAACGCTTACATCGCTATGAACTCTGCTCCAGACCTTCCAGCGAAAAACTTTACTGCTATGTTGCGTCTTGACCACAACCGTGCGTTGACTCAAGTTGCTCAAAAAGCTGGTGTTGCTGTTGCTGATATCGAACACTTAACAGTTTGGGGCAACCACTCTCCGACAATGTATGCTGACTACCGTTTTGCAACTGCAAATGGCGAAAGCTTAAAAGACAAAATCAACGATGCGGCATGGAACAAAGATGTGTTCCTTCCAACTGTTGGTAAACGTGGTGCTGCGATTATCGAAGCACGTGGTTTGTCTTCTGCTGCTTCTGCTGCTAACGCTGCAATTGACCATATGCGCGACTGGGCACTTGGCACAAACGGCAAATGGGTAACTATGGGTATTCCATCTGACGGTTCTTATGGTATTCCAGAAGGCGTTATGTTTGGTTTCCCTGTAACAACTGAAAACGGTGAATACAAAATCGTTCAAGGTTTAGAAATTGATGAATTCAGCCGTGAACGTATTAACTTTACGTTAAATGAGCTTGAAGAAGAACGTGCAGCAATTGCTGACATGTTGAAATAATTTATCTTTTTGATAAGTTAAAAAAAGCACTCTTTTTAGAGTGCTTTTTTATATTTAATCATTTGAAACAAAACACAAAAAACAACAAGAAAATATAAACATTATCATGCATATAAAAAGGTTTTATTGTTAGATTAGTTAATAGATGATTTAAAACAAGTTATAGGAGAATAACAATGTTTGAGCAGCAACCTACTTTAGAGCTTTTATTTGATCAGCTGGGTTTAGATTCAGATGAAGCAAGCATCGAAAACTTTATCAAAACACATCAATTGCCTGCTGAACAGAAATTGCATGAAGCCTCTTTTTGGTCAAAAGGTCAAAGTGATTTTTTAAAGAGTCATTGGGAAAAAGATGATGAATGGATTGTGGTAATTGATGAACTTAATGAACAACTACATGAAGATAGTGTGAAAAAATAAACCAATAAAACAAAGGCCTGTTTTATATTCAATATATAAAACAGGCCTAATTACATTAACTGTTTAATGTGTCTTTATTTTTAATTGATCCTTGTACCATGGCTCATGACGCACAAGGTCAAATACAGGTTGGCCATGAAGCAATTCAAGATCACACGTGCTTGTTGATAGATATTTAGTTAACCAATGGCGTGTCAGTGCCGACTCTTGTCGAGCGGCTGACGCATAAGCCAAGAAGAAATAAATATCAGCATGTTCATGATGTGCTAATGGCTTCAAAATTTGTTGAGTAATCAACGCAAAACGTTTTTCTTTATTTAGTTCAAAATAAAGCATATACGCTTTGGCCAAGTGTAGAGACAAATTAAGATATAAGCTCAATGGCATTTCTTCATATTCCATACGAGCTTGTTCAAGCAAAACAATCGCTTCTTGTAAAAAATGAAGTTGTTCTTGGCGAACACGACTTAATACGACAAGTTGCATGCGTAACTCTGCACGCTCCAAAGCAAGTTCAGGCGTATTTTCAGTCAAATAAAGTTGGTCTGTTTCACCAATTCGGTTCACAATTGTTTTACTTTCAATAGACATACGCCATTACCTTCTTTAATCAATAGCTTTTATATCGGGTTCATTTACCAAATTTAAAGAGTAATCATTAAACCCAAATCGAATTTCCGCTACGAAGCCAAGCTGTGATAGAGAGTCTTTGTTGTTTTGAAGTTAATACTTCATGTAATAAATTGCTTTGAAATATTACAAGTCGATTGGGCTCTGGATTAACAATATGCCACTTCTCATTTTTATCTTGCAGTCGCAGTTGACCACCCCAATCTTCTTGCCATTCTGGATGTAAATAATAAACGGTTGAGATAATACGATCATTTTTTTGCTGAGGATTGTCTCGGTGTAAAGCATAAAACTCACCCAAACCATAACGGGCGAAATGAGCTTCCACTTCTTTAATTCCTAAATAGAATGCTTGATTTAGATTTTGTGAGAAAGAAGTTAAGGTCTCAATATGCTGTTGAGCAATAGGAAGTTGATCATTAATCCAGAGAATATGGTCGCTACGGATATTACTCATCACGCCGTTTTGAATACCAGCTTCTCTAAATTCATCAATATGATGGCTACACTCATTAGCGACTTGAGCGCGATATTGATCCGAATAGGCTTGATTAATAATCGCAAAGCCATGCGTATTTAAATCATCTAGAATTTGATCCAGATTCCATGAGTCCGGAAGCGGGTGAGAGAGCATATAACCTCGAGTAGATCGTAAAAATATCAAGCCGCTCTATTTTAGATGATCACAACCTTACGAAAGAATATTTTTTTCATGTTAAACTATTTGTTGAATTGAGGAATTAAAGTCAACATGAATTACCGTCACCATTTCCATGCGGGCAACTTTGCAGATGTTATGAAGCATGTGCTTTTGCTACAGCTTCTCAACCGTTTAAATGCTAAAGATAAACCTTATCGTTATATCGATACGCATGGAGGTGCAGGAAAATATGATTTATCTCTGGCGCCTGCACAAAAGTCTGGAGAGTTTCTTACAGGCATTCACCGTCTAGTTCAAATATCTGAAATGGAAAAGCGTCAGGCACCTGAAGCAATCCAGCAATATTTGAAGTTGGTAGAACAGCTACGCTCTGAAGAAGGCAAAGGTAGTTATCCAGGTTCACCATGGTTTGCTTTGCAAGGCATGCGTGAAATTGATAAGGCAACAATTTTTGAAATGCAACGCGATGTCTTTCAACAATTGCGACACAATATTTATGATAAACGTGCAGGTTTACATGAACGTGATGCCTATGAAGGTTTGCTTGGCGTAATTCCGCCAAAAGAAAAACGTGGCTTGGTCATGATTGATCCGCCTTATGAATTAGAGCGTAAAGATTTTCCGCAATTAGTTGAACTGTTACAACAAGCTCATAAGAAATGGCCAACAGGCGTTTTTGCAGTTTGGTATCCAATTAAAGACCGAGCGATGATTGAACGTTTTGAAAAGAAAATGTTTAAAACAGGAATTCGCCGTCAGTTAGTCTGCGAAATTTGTGTATGGCCAGATGACACACCTGTAGGTTTGAATGGTTGTGGTCTATTAGTGATTAACCCACCTTGGCAGTTCTCTGAACAAGCTGACCAGGCTCTACAGTGGTTATTCCCGCATCTACGCATGCAAGAAACTGGTGGTCATGCTGCTGTTCGCTGGTTAGTAGGTGAGTAACAGTTAACTTAAATCAATGCACATGTTTGGAATAGAAAATAATGACAAATGCGCCTAAACCAGAGCAAGATTTAACTCATAATGAACATTCATTTGATGGGATTACATTCGAAGTGGTTGAAGAAGAGGATAATCCGGAAGGACAAAAAGTGAAGCGCCGAGGTATTTATCTTTGGCCTAACTTAATTACGACAGCCGCTTTGTTGTCTGGTTTCTATTCCATCATTGCAAGTATGAATGGGGATTTTACCCAAGCTATTTATGCCATTTTTATAGCAGCGCTTCTTGATGGTCTAGATGGTCGAGTTGCTCGCGCGATTGGTGCACAAAGTGCTTTTGGCGAGCAATATGATTCCCTTTCTGATTTATTAGCTTTTGGTGTGGCTCCGGCAATGCTGATGTATAGCTGGAGTTTGCATGATTTAGGCCGTATTGGGTTAGCATGTTGTTTTGTTTATACAGCATGTGCAGCTTTCCGTTTAGCACGTTTCAATGTACAAATTGGTGTTGTTGATAAGCGCTATTTTATTGGGATTGCAAGTCCACTCGCTGCCATTATCATTATTTCCCTTGTGTGGGTTGCTCGCGATTATCCTTTCATTTTTGATTTACGTGATATTGCGATTAAATCCATTAATGCTGTGATTATGGTTGTTGTGGGGTTGCTCATGATTTCCAATATTAAATATTACTCTTTCAAGCAAATGGACCGTAAGCGCGTTCCCTTTGTAGTTATGTTGCCAGTAGTACTGATTTTTGCAGCAATCACTTATAATATTCCAATGGGCATTTTGACTGTTTCAATTCTCTATGCTCTTTCTGGTTTTGTTACGACACTATTTGCACGCAAGAGTAACGAAACAATAAAAACATAAAATAGAAGAGGTTCAGTATGCCTAAGTTGATAAGTCAAATTAATCAATTACAGCAGCTGGGCCTGAATGCTAAAGAGGGGGTTGTATATCAGCCTTCTCGCGGCTTTTTTAAAATAGTTTATCAAGGCTTAATCCTTCCAAATTTACCTGCTCCACTGCGTTACTTTAATTACATTAGTCTAGTTGGGCAGCCACGAATTCCTCTTTGTTATAACGCTCACACCATTACAACTTCGGCAATTGATACTGCAACTGTGCTTGTAAGTAATAGCCAACATAGTGTGGGACATTTAAAAACTTATTCTATTCGGCGGCAGTGCCAGTTTGACTCAGAACAATACAAGTTTGATAAAACAGACTTGATTGAGTGGAAAATCCCAAAGATCCATCTTCAGAGATTAGACCTAGAAATGGGTTGTAATCTTACTATTCATATTTCAGAAAATATCTCTAATAATTCTGCATTGCAGTGGGGTGTTTCGGACTATTGGTCAACACTATGTTTATGTAAAGGTGAAGTTTTTTATAAAGGGCAAAAGTATCAAGTTGAAGGGTTGGGACGATTTAAACACGCAAGAGCCCTGCATTTACCGTTCTTATCTTTATGTTTTTACACATGCCAAATTATTAATTTAAATGAAACGACTCAGCTTGCATTTTCACAAATAAGAAATCAGTGGAATATCATATTGTGTTCAAGATTAGATATTCAAGAACTTGGGAAGCCTGTTGAGAGCTTTACTGAAGATGTAAACTTACATATCCATCGCGTTTATCCAAAAGTTAGAACACCGAACGGTAAAGAGATGTATTTACCCAGAGAATTTTCTTGGCAGTGTAAGAAAAATGGAAAAATTATTTTTGAACTTTATGCACAAAGCCGGGGCGACTACAAGTTTGGGTTAGCTGCTGGATATGTAGGAAGCTTTCAATACCAATTAAGTTGGAATGAACAATGTCTACAAGGTGAGGGTGGATATTGTGAATATATTGATTGTCGCCCACTTAGATGGCAGGAAAAGAATCAAGACGAGAAAATTTTAGATAAATTGATGCTTTTACAGCCATGTTTATATAAAAAATGATTGTTTTTAGTGTTTTTGATTAAAAAGCGAACTGTTGTTGCACTAATATTAAAAAAGGGGTTGTCAAAGGTTTTTAATGGTCTATAATGCACATCCATCGGCGGTGATGCAGATAAGAACTTGTTGAAAAACAGTTACTTG
>NZ_JBQUYP010000015.1:0-10546 GCF_056314305.1 Acinetobacter sp. DMC2
GTTTAAGGGGTGATAAAGATAGGTTTAAGGGGTGATAAAGATAGGTTTAAGGGGTGATAAAGATAGGTTTAAGGGGTATATAAATAGATAGATTATTGACTATTTAAAATATATGACATATAACCTAGTTAAATGAATTAATAAGCTTCATATCATGACAAATAACAATAAATTAGTTGTTAAAGATAATGCTCTTATCGATGCTTCTTTTAACTTATCACTCATAGAGCAACGTATTATGCTCTTGGCCATAGTTGGAGCTAGAGAGTCTTCTAATCTCACGCCAGATACACCAATAGAAGTGCTTGTAAGCGACTACATTCATCAATTTAAAGTGGATAGTAATAATGCCTATGGCTTGCTCAGAGAGGCAGCAAAAACACTAAAAAGAAGGGAGTTCAGTTATTTAGATAGATATAAGGGCCTAGAGGCTCTTACTACAGCAAATTGGGTAAACAAAGTGACCTATGTAGATTCTAATGGTCTTATTGTTTTATACCTTAGCAACGAAGTTATCAGCTTAATTAGCCGATTAAGCGAACAATTTACCAAATATCATATAGAGCAAGTATCTGATTTTAGAAGTAAATATAGCATAAGACTATATGAGCTATTAATTAAATGGTTGAATGTCGCAAAAACTGAGAAATATAGTATTAACGATCTTAGATCAAAGTTAGGTCTTGACGCGACTGAATATTCAACAATGTCTAACTTTAAATCCAACGTATTAGACAGAGCAGTAAGTGAAATTAATAAACACACTGATATTACCGTTGACTATGACCAATTCAAAAAAGGACGAGTTATCACTGACATTCAATTCAGAATTAAATCGAAAGTTAGGCCATCTCAACAAGAATTAACTAGAACGCCCCAAACAGCATTCCAACAAATGACAGATGCTCAAATCAATATGTTTGGCAATCAGCTTTCACGACTACCTGAATTTTCAAACTTAGCAAATGGTAATGAAAGCTATGAGAGCCTAGCCGCGAAAATCAAAGAAATGCTAAGAGATCCAATACAGCAAAAACAGTTTTTGCCTCATCTAAAAAACTTAGGCTTTAAAGCTTGAGTGTATTGGAGAATACACATATTGTATTCTCCAATACGTTTTCAAAATACACAGCAATACACTATGAATACAGCTACAAAATACAGTGTTAGTGATGCTGCAACCCTGTATAAAAAATCTCGAGCTACGCTATATAAAGATATAAAAAACGGTGTGTTAAGCCGTGACCACGATGGTTTTATAGACTTTTCAGAACTTCTTCGTGTCTATGGAGAACCTTTTGGAGTAAAACAAGTAAAACGTATCGATACGTCTCCAATACAAAATCAAAATACATCTGAATACACTGATAAAACAGTTGTAGAACTCAAAAACCAAATTGATTTTCTAAAAAAACAGTTAGAAAAAGCCGAAGATCGTGAAGCCAAGGCAAATGCTCGTATAGATACACTGCTAACACTCATTGAAATGAAGCCCCCACAATCCAATATGACTACGTTTACCGATCAGAAATCTGCTCCAGATATAGCAACAGATACTCGGTCAGAACTCGAACCGAAAGATGACGGATTGACTACTCCAGTCGAAACAGAAAATAAGCGTATTCCAGTGCCAGAGCACGTAGAACCAGAGCAGCCGAAAAGAGGCTTTCTCAGTCGCTTTTTCTTACCGAATGGGTGAGAGCATTGTTGACTGTAGCTAATCAAAATTGTGGAACATTGATTAAAAAACATACGTTGAACGTGAATAGTCACGAAAAAGCCGTTCCAGTGCGCTGAACCCTAGAACGGCTTACTTTAAGATATTGATGCGAAAAGGAAAAGTTCAAGTATTTCGCATAAGGTGTATTATGTTAATTTTAGAAATTCTAAAAAAGGGATAGTTAAAAACTATCCCTTTATCTTGTAAGAATTATCTTAGTAATAATACTGGTTTTGTAGAGCTTGATAACAATTTGGTCGTCGTACTACCAATAAAAAACTGGCGTATTTTTGAGTGACCATATGCACCAACCACCATCATATCAATAGCGTTTTTCTCTTGGTAATCTAATATTGATTTCTCGACATCACCTTCAAGTACGATATCAATTACATTAAAACCATTATTTGCAAGCAGCTCTTTTGCCCAAGTAACTTGAGATGTCATATCACTATTTGGCTTACCAACATATACCACATGAGCTGTCAGGTTTTTTAATAAAGGGCTATTGGCAATTTTTTCTACACAAATGCGTGCAGTCTGACTTCCATCAAAAGCAATTAAAAAAGACTTAGGTGGACTAAAAAGTGCAGATGTTATTAATACGGGTTTATGAAGGGCACGAACAACATTTTCAATATGGGTTCCAACTTTACTGGAATCATGCTCAGTTTCAGTCCCATGCTTACCCATAACAAGAACTCGAATGTCTTCTTCCATTCCCATAATTGTTTCTAAAAGACTGCCATGGCGTTGAAAACTTTGAGCATCAATAGAAAACTTCTCCAATAGATAATTCTTTGCTTCCCGAAGAAGAATCTGACCATGCTCTAGCTCAATTTTTCCCTTACGTTCTTCCAGTTCAACCAACTCGTTTAGCAAGGTTTCTCGACTTCCTAGACCAATTGCACCACTTAAATCTTGTGGGGCTTTCGCTTTTGGCTTATCAATGACATGCAATAGTTTAATAGGTGAACTAAGTTTATCGCTAAACCAAGCTGCATAATCACACACAGTATTTGTTACTAATGATCCATCAATACATGCAATAATTTTTGACATAACTAATCCCTCTTAGTGGCTATTTAAGCGATCTAAAGCATCTGGTTTGTCGTGGATACCAAACTTATCGACTAATGTTTTACTAGCTTCATTCATTCCAATAAGTTCGACTTCTGTTCCTTCACGTCTAAACTTAATGACCACTTTATCTACGGCAGCGACCGCAGACACATCCCAGAAGTGAGCCTGACTAACATCAATCACAACTTTTGAAAGTGCTTCTTTGAAATCAAATGCAGAAGTAAATTTATCTGCTGAGCTGAAGAACACTTGACCTGTTACCGTATAAATACGGGTATTTTCAGGTTCATTAAATTCGGACTGAATTGCCATGTAGCGTTCAATTTTGTTGGCAAAAAATAATGCAGAAAGAAGTACACCAACTAATACGCCATAAGCCAAATTATGTGTCGCAACGACCACGATGACTGTAACGATCATCACAATATTGCTAGATAAGGGATATTGGCGGATATTGCGTAGTGAATCCCAGTTAAATGTTCCAATTGCTACCATGATCATGACAGCAACCAGTGCAGCCATTGGAATGGCTTTAAGCCAGTCACTGATAAACACCACCATAATTAACAGAAAGACCCCTGCACTAAATGATGATAAACGGGTACGTCCACCAGATTTCACATTAATAATGGATTGACCAATCATGGCACAGCCTGCCATTCCGCCTAAGAAGCCTGAAGCGACATTGGCAACACCTTGCCCTTTACATTCTCGGTTTTTATCACTGGTGGTATCTGTTAAATCGTCGACAATTGTTGCGGTCATCATAGATTCAAGCAAACCGACGGCTGCTAATCCCAGTGAATAAGGCAAAATAATAGCTAAAGTTTCAAGATTTAAAGGAATATCAGGAAGTAAGAAAATTGGTAGCGTATCTGGTAATTGCCCCATATCGCCTACGGTTCTTACATCTAAACCAATGAACAAGGCAAAGAGCGTAAGGAGGACAATACAAATGAGAGGAGAGGGTAAAAGCTTCCCTATCACTGGGATATAAGGGAATAGATAAATAATAGCTAAACCTCCAACTGTCATCGCATAGACATGCCATGTCACATTGGTGAGTTCAGGCAATTGAGCCATAAAAATTAGAATAGCTAAGGCATTCACAAAGCCAATCACGACTGACTTTGATACAAACCGCATCAGAGCACCTAATTTTAGATAACCTGCTAGGATTTGAATAAATCCTGTCAAAATTGTGGCTGCTAATAAGTATTGCAGACCATGCTCTTTAACCAGTGTGACCATTAATAAAGCCATTGCACCAGTTGCAGCAGAAATCATACCAGGGCGACCACCTACGAAAGCAATCACGACTGCAATACAGAATGAAGCATATAGCCCGACTTTAGGGTCGACACCTGCAATGATGGAGAAGGCAATTGCTTCAGGAATTAGAGCCAAAGCAACAACAATACCCGCAAGAACATCCCCGCGAATATTGGAGAACCATTGTTCTCGAATAGTGGATAACATGAAAATAGCCTATTTTTTTAAATTTTAGGAAAGGCTAGTGATGTGATATATGACACACAAGCTACTACACCACATCACTAGACAGTGATGAGTTATTTACTGAATTAAGAGGTAAATAAACTTATGGTGGCGTAAGTGTCATATTAAGAAAGATATCTATTTTGGAGGATTTCGGGGGCAATGATAGCAGTTAGACTCTTTTCTATCCACCCTAACCGCAGTATCGAAGTAAAAGTATAGAATTATCATAGATAATTTTAGAATTGATTTATGTCCATTTAACATAATGGCGCTTATGCGAAATTGATTTTAAATTTTTATTTAAAATCAATTTCTTAAAATAGAATCAACAATCTAAAAACTATAGAAAAACAGATATTGAAACATATTGGATGATTTTTAATCATTTTTGATATCTTCTGCCAATTAAAGTGGGTTAAAAAGTATTGTGTTTTATTGCTTAATTGGAGGAACTTAATTGAAGATCACATTTGAACTGCCTATATTCTTGTTATTTTTGTATAGCTTCACTTTTGTTAGTTTTTTAAAAAATTTTAATATTCAGTATCTAATGCCTGATGCATCACAATTAACCATTTCTACCACTGGTTTAATTATTTTTATATTTTTCAATATCATATGTAATAAAACAAAACTTACCTCTAAACTTTTAATGGCTTTTGTTGAGGCTGAACGCTTGCATGAACTAAAAAAAACTAAAAGTAAAAATCCAACTTAATATTGCATTTTTTTATTATTTTGCAAAATTGATTTGTCAAAATGAAAATTTGAACTATAATCTAAATCAGATTCCGACTCTGATGAGCGCAAAACAGATGCTTCCAAGAGCTTCAATCTGTGGCGGTGCTTCACAATACTTGGTTTTATTGGATGAAGCGAAACCTCAATATCGGAGTCACAAGCGACAGTTTTTTCTAAATTGTCGCTTTTTTTTATTTTTGACTTGCACAATACAATAATTCACCAACTCTAAGTCTATCTAATGAACGTAACTCACTGTTCATATAATTCCACAGAATATTTCCATTAGCCATAATATTAATTATTACGGCTATATGATATTTACTACCATCAAAAAGAGCTATGTATATATATCTATATGAGTTATCGTCATATTTTGTTCTCCAAACCTCATGTGGCTGCATTAATGTTTGCTTAGCAAACAATGCAAATCTTTCACGACCATTTGCTCGCTTTTCAACAATATGACTTAATAAATTTATATCAATTGTGATTTCGAGATTAAAAATAGGCACTCTAATGATAGGATTTTCAGGCGTTACGCCAAATGCCGAGGCAAGAGTATTTAATGCATCACTCTCATTTTCACCATGATCTAGTAAATTTGGCTTTGCCTGAAAATATACACTAGGCAACTCTTTTAGCTTCGATAGACCATACTCATTAAATTTTTTTTGGTCACCTAATATCGTAGCCAAAATACACCTACTTATCTGATTTATAAGAACAATATTATATACGAAAAATCACTTACATTCGGTAGTAATATCTCGATTTAAGCTATCTACTTTCTTAATATACTTAATATACCCAATCTTACCATTTAAGTTTTTAATATATTGAATTTCTTTACTTTTCTTTAAATTTCTAACTTTTCCAGATAGCTCATTACTTGGCTCCAACTGATTATTAACAATTGCTATACCATTGATAAATTTTAAATCTTTTCCGAAAAATCTCACTTTATCTGCATTCACAGTGTGATGGTGTTTATTAACTATTTCTATCACTTTATTCTTGAACTTTTCGCTGACAGCCTCACCAGTAAATGAAATATCATCAACATATATTGTCATAGTGATTTGACGACTTTTAGAGAGTTTATTCAATTCATTAAACATTGGCTGATTAGCCCAAAAAGCTAACATCAAGCTTAATGGACTTCCTGTCGGTATATGGCCATCAACTGTACAAATATCAGCAAAAAATGCAGCAACATCTCTATTATATTGTAAATAATATCCAAAAAAATTCTGTACTTTCCATTTCGCAGTAGAAGGAAAAAAGTTTTCAATATCGATATTTAATGTTTTTCCTTTAGCTAACGAATGTACTTTCGCATTTAGGACACAAGAGGATTTTTTTTTAGAAAACAAATAGTCTGGTGCAGGTAGCTGTGAGATTAAATTATGTATTTGTTTATGAATAGGTTTTAGAATTGAATTTGGTTCTTCTATACGTCTAATTTTCAACTTTTCATTTTTAACAATTTCTTTTACTTTGAATCTGTAAAAATTATTAGGGTTTCTGCTTATATCTTTAAGCAAAGGCAACTGAGTTTTTAAAACAAATGCTAAGTATCTCTTACTTTGGATATTAAAAATTGCCAAATCTTTAATATGTTCAACATAGTCAAAAGATACATAGCTAAGCTTTTTCATTATCAGATAACCATTCCATTAAACGAATAATTTTTTTAGCTGAAGCTAGTTTGAATTTTGTTGCTATAGATAATGGCTGACCTTCATCTAATTTTTCGGAGAAAAATAGAAGTGATGAAAGTGGCATATCGAATTGCTCGGAGTATTTTTCTAAAATATCTAAACTAGGTTTTTTTTTACCTTTTTCTATCTCTGATAGATATGAGTTTGAAATTCCAAGCTTAATTGATAAATCAGATTGAGATATGCCATGATATTTGCGTATAGCAACTAAGGCATTGTGAATCATAATATGTTCCTATTAAATTCTTTTTTAAAGAGAACCACCTAAGCTGAATTAGAAGGATCATCAAAATCATCACCACCTAAAAATCGCACAATTAAGCGTGCAATATAGATAAGTAATTTAATAATAATCCACCAAAACTTACGATCAGATTTTGCTTTAACCTTATCGCGCTTAGATGGCATCTGAAAGTTACTGAACATCATTATTTAACTCCATAAATGAACCAAAATTGGTCCCGTTATCACTTATGGAATGACATCATGTTTTCAGATTTTAACCCTCTAAAAAGTGACACTTGCTACCGTTAGCAAGTGTCACTCCTGTGGTCTACTCTGTTCTGTACATCCAGAACGAACTGTATTCCCCCAGAGTTTGAGGCTAAGCCTCCAAACCTTACGGTTTAAATAAAGAAACGGGTTGTGAGCATCTAGCAGCAACACTTATTAATATAAACAAAAAATTCGCAAATTCAATATTTATTTTCGCTATTTGCGAATTAAATTTTAATTTTATATAAAGTAAATATAGCTATTTCTTTCTTAAATACTTTATAGCTCGCCACTTCATCATTAACACAGCATCTTCCTCCTCAAAACTCGACTCACCTGAAGCAATCCGTTCAATCATCGCATTGACATCCACTTGACTGGCATCAATCACATGCTGCTCAAATGAATGCTCCACAATCCCTTGCGTTGCCTTAAAAGCAGCTCGAATTCGATCTGCATCTACTGGATTTTTCATGCTTGGCCACGCTGCTCTGATTGATAACTTGGATGATCTTTCAGATAGGCAATAAAACTGTCTAAACATTTGCTATCCAATCGTGATTCTTCAGGATGATCCACATGCTGCAATAGGTTCTGACCTAAAAAAAACTGCTCAAACTGTGCTTTAAAATACTCTGGAATATCCGACACCAAAACATAGCTATCATCTGATTTCAGTTGATGCCGTGGGATCTGAATCAACTCAAGTAAATGTTTCTTCCACAATAGACTGGCCCGAAGCTGATCATTCACTGGATGATGGGGATCATGTGCAGCAGCACGTTGATCTTCAAATAAACCCTCAAGAATTTGTTTTCCAGTCTTCATACGACCTCCAAAAGCTTTATTTAAAACTTCACAATATTCCTAGAACCATGATGGCGTATAACCATCATCACGATCTAGATCTTGATTTTTACGCTGCTCTAAGGCTTGGTTGTACTCCTTTTGGTAGATCTGGAGCTTATTAAATTGCCGAATCTGTTGAATGGTTTGCTTCTGTGCCTCAACTTCAAGCTGAATAATTGGATCAGCACTTTTCAACTTCCACCGATGGATCTGCGGAACATCCTGCAACTGCGTTCCGTACTTCTGGTTAAATTCCTGATTGGACAAATGACTCACTCGATTCGGAACAACAATCTCCATACCCTCCAGAATCACGGTTTTCATCGGTGCATGCCTTTCCAAAGCCTGATTAATTAGCTGCTCAGTTTTTTCTCGAAAGGCTTTGACCTGATCACGGCCAAAGCCCAACGCATCAGCCGTTAATTTCTGTGCGCCACCCTTGGTGGGATTCTTTGGACGATACTGCTTAAAAAACTGCTCTGGTGGTCGTTCAATCCCATCGACCAGACTCCGTTCAGAATACATCAGATGCAAATGCGGTTGATCTTCACCTGTCAGCTCACTCGGATGATTATGCACCGCTGCGGTATAAGGGAACTGATACTGATCAGCAAATTCCTGAATAAAGGCCTCGACCAATTCTTTACGCTGCTGTTTCGACAATTCTTTTGGTAAAGCCACGGTCAACGTTGAACTGGTTCGACCTCGAGCAATCTCATAACGATCCGCACTATGCCAAAAAGTCGCAGGTGCATCGACAGCCCAAGCAGGCATATTTCCAGAACGCACGAACTCCAATTCTTCATCGGCCTTTTGCTCGGCAAAATGCGCGGTTCGAGTCAGATAATGGAAGGTATTCTTGGAACTGGAATCCTTCTTCACATTGTGCCGAATATTCATGTAAAACATGCCGAATTCACCTGAGATCCAATTCGCAAAGGAGGCTCTCCGCAGGAGCGAGGAGGAGTGTCTTTTTTTGACAATAATCGCTTTAGCGATTGTTGTCAAAAAAAGACACGGAAACGAGATAAACTATTTTTTATGCATAGCAGAAAAAATAGTTTAAACGCCCATAACATGACGCTAACATGGTCTCAATCCACGGCAAAATGAGATCCAAATGGCAGGACGCAAAGCGTTAGTTCTCACAGCAAAAGAAATCAACGAACTCGGCACGCATATCCTCAATCTACCGTTCAAACGTCGAGTTGAAGAACGTTGCTTGCACATGCTCAAAAACAAAAAAAGTCTTCAGGATCTCAGTGAGCAAGACCGACAACTGATCCAAAAATGTCGCTATGAACGCAATGCCTACAACAAACGCATGCTTCAGCTGCAACTGATCCAACAGACAGAACCTGCCAAACAGACCGCTCTGGAACAAAACATCCTCAAGCTCCATCAAAAACATGACATCGATGCCTACTTTGCCATGCACGATGCACTAGATGAGATCCTCAAAACGCAACGCCACCAGACCGCAGCGAAAAACCTGAATCAGAAAATAGAAAAAGCCCTGAATCCAGAACAACAAAAGGAAAAACAAAGCCAGAAACAACAGAAAAAACGAGAAGACCAGATCAAATACTTTATAGGATCGCTTTATATCGAATCTTTGAGAAAGGCATCGATTAGTTTTTCACAGGATAATAGCGACTTAGATAAACTGGCCGACATGATTCATGCATATCTCAGTTTTAGACAGCTCAAAAAGAATCTTGGAACAATTGAAGAAATCGAAGCTTTCGTTCAACGTATGCCAACCACAAAAAATATGAATCGACTTATTGAAACAGCAAAAACAGATCCAAGAAATCCATTCAACAAAACACCAGAGCAATGAACAAACATCACGTTTAAACGCTGTATTTTCGCCATAGTGCGATCATTTCAAACCGAACTAGAGATCAGTACCCAAAAAACAAAAAAGTGTCTCTAAACGCAAATAGAAGCAAATAACACTACATCTATAAGCGATAAGAACGGCTTAACCAAGCGAGTGTCTACGAGCGACAGTCCCAAAATTCGCGCCTCGGCCCTCTGAAAAACCGCTTTTTTAGGTTGATTAACCTAAAAAAGTGAAGTTTAGATGCAAAAATTTGATGCTAGACCGAGCGAAGCGAGCATAAAGCTTTATGAGCGAAGCGAATTCCGAGTTGCTTTTGCTCTTGCCTTTGCTTTTTCTCAAATTCACAACGAAAAGAACCAAAAAATTGCCCCCCGAATCGAGCGAAAGCGAGATTCAATAGAGTTTGAGCGTAGCGAAAACCAAGGGCAATTTTGACCAGATGAGGCTTTTAATTATTTTTAATAGTTTTTAATGCTTTTAGACAGGCTGAAATTCTTTGTTTGCAATAGTTTAAGGGGTGATAAAGATAGGTTTAAGGGGTGATAAAGATAGGTTTAAGGGGTGATAAAGATAGGTTTAAGGGGT
>NZ_JBQUYP010000016.1:0-5525 GCF_056314305.1 Acinetobacter sp. DMC2
ATCATTAAGAGAATTGAAGAACAACTTGTGTGGATTTTTACTGATTGATTAATCGAAATATTATCATTGATTGATTGGTTTAAATTACTCGAAGTTTATTTGAGCGAAATTTAAGTCAGAAAATTGATGAGCCAGAATTGGCACCTTGTCTTTAATAAGGTGCAAAATGATTTTTAACTGAAGAGTTTGATCATGGCTCAGATTGAACGCTGGCGGCAGGCTTAACACATGCAAGTCGAGCGGAGAGAGGTAGCTTGCTACCGATCTTAGCGGCGGACGGGTGAGTAATGCTTAGGAATCTGCCTATTAGTGGGGGACAACATTTCGAAAGGAATGCTAATACCGCATACGTCCTACGGGAGAAAGCAGGGGATCTTCGGACCTTGCGCTAATAGATGAGCCTAAGTCGGATTAGCTAGTTGGTGGGGTAAAGGCCTACCAAGGCGACGATCTGTAGCGGGTCTGAGAGGATGATCCGCCACACTGGGACTGAGACACGGCCCAGACTCCTACGGGAGGCAGCAGTGGGGAATATTGGACAATGGGCGGAAGCCTGATCCAGCCATGCCGCGTGTGTGAAGAAGGCCTTATGGTTGTAAAGCACTTTAAGCGAGGAGGAGGCTACTTTAGTTAATACCTAGAGATAGTGGACGTTACTCGCAGAATAAGCACCGGCTAACTCTGTGCCAGCAGCCGCGGTAATACAGAGGGTGCAAGCGTTAATCGGATTTACTGGGCGTAAAGCGCGCGTAGGCGGCTAATTAAGTCAAATGTGAAATCCCCGAGCTTAACTTGGGAATTGCATTCGATACTGGTTAGCTAGAGTGTGGGAGAGGATGGTAGAATTCCAGGTGTAGCGGTGAAATGCGTAGAGATCTGGAGGAATACCGATGGCGAAGGCAGCCATCTGGCCTAACACTGACGCTGAGGTGCGAAAGCATGGGGAGCAAACAGGATTAGATACCCTGGTAGTCCATGCCGTAAACGATGTCTACTAGCCGTTGGGGCCTTTGAGGCTTTAGTGGCGCAGCTAACGCGATAAGTAGACCGCCTGGGGAGTACGGTCGCAAGACTAAAACTCAAATGAATTGACGGGGGCCCGCACAAGCGGTGGAGCATGTGGTTTAATTCGATGCAACGCGAAGAACCTTACCTGGCCTTGACATAGTAAGAACTTTCCAGAGATGGATTGGTGCCTTCGGGAACTTACATACAGGTGCTGCATGGCTGTCGTCAGCTCGTGTCGTGAGATGTTGGGTTAAGTCCCGCAACGAGCGCAACCCTTTTCCTTATTTGCCAGCGAGTAATGTCGGGAACTTTAAGGATACTGCCAGTGACAAACTGGAGGAAGGCGGGGACGACGTCAAGTCATCATGGCCCTTACGGCCAGGGCTACACACGTGCTACAATGGTCGGTACAAAGGGTTGCTACCTAGCGATAGGATGCTAATCTCAAAAAGCCGATCGTAGTCCGGATTGGAGTCTGCAACTCGACTCCATGAAGTCGGAATCGCTAGTAATCGCGGATCAGAATGCCGCGGTGAATACGTTCCCGGGCCTTGTACACACCGCCCGTCACACCATGGGAGTTTGTTGCACCAGAAGTAGCTAGCCTAACTGCAAAGAGGGCGGTTACCACGGTGTGGCCGATGACTGGGGTGAAGTCGTAACAAGGTAGCCGTAGGGGAACCTGCGGCTGGATCACCTCCTTAACGAAAGATTGACGATTGGTAAGAATCCACAACAAGTTGTTCTTCATAGATGTATCTGAGGGTCTGTAGCTCAGTTGGTTAGAGCACACGCTTGATAAGCGTGGGGTCACAAGTTCAAGTCTTGTCAGACCCACCATGACTTTGACTGGTTGAAGTTATAGATAAAAGATACATGACTGATGATGTAAGCTGGGGACTTAGCTTAGTTGGTAGAGCGCCTGCTTTGCACGCAGGAGGTCAGGAGTTCGACTCTCCTAGTCTCCACCAGAACTTAAGAGAAGTTCGGATTACAGAAATTAGTAAATAAAGATTTAGATCTTGGTTTATTAACTTCTGTGATTTAAGTATCACGGTATTAAGCATGACCTGACGAAGGCATGTTTATTCATTAACAGATTGGCAAAATTGAGTCTGAAATAAATTGTTCACTCAAGAGTTTAGATTAAGCAATTGATCTAAATGAATTGAGAACTAGCAAATTAACTGAATCAAGCGTTTTGGTATATGAATTTAGATTGAAGCTGTACAGTGTTTAAGTACACAGACAACAGATAGTAGCGATGAAGAATCGCACGGACAACACTCACTTGTAAGTGTTGACGACTGTTTGGGGTTGTATAGTCAAGTAATTAAGTGCATGTGGTGGATGCCTTGGCAGTCAGAGGCGATGAAAGACGTAATAGCCTGCGATAAGCTCCGGGGAGGCGGCAAATATCCTTTGATCCGGAGATTTCTGAATGGGGGAACCCACCTACTTTAAGGTAGGTATTGCAACATGAATACATAGTGTTGCAAGGCGAACGAGGGGAAGTGAAACATCTCAGTACCCTTAGGAAAAGAAATCAATTGAGATTCCCTTAGTAGCGGCGAGCGAACGGGGATCAGCCCATTAAGTTATGTGTGTTTTAGTGGAACGCTCTGGGAAGTGCGAACGTAGAGGGTGATATTCCCGTACACGAAAGGGCACACATAATGATGACGAGTAGGGCGAGGCACGTGAAACCTTGTCTGAATATGGGGGGACCATCCTCCAAGGCTAAATACTCCTGACTGACCGATAGTGAACCAGTACCGTGAGGGAAAGGCGAAAAGAACCCCTGTGAGGGGAGTGAAATAGATCCTGAAACCGCATGCATACAAGCAGTGGGAGCCGACTTGTTCGGTGACTGCGTACCTTTTGTATAATGGGTCAGCGACTTATATTCAGTAGCGAGGTTAACCGTATAGGGGAGCCGTAGAGAAATCGAGTCTTAATAGGGCGTTTAGTTGCTGGGTATAGACCCGAAACCAGGCGATCTATCCATGAGCAGGTTGAAGGTTGGGTAACACTAACTGGAGGACCGAACCCACTGTCGTTGAAAAGCCAGGGGATGACTTGTGGATAGGGGTGAAAGGCTAATCAAGCCTGGTGATAGCTGGTTCTCCCCGAAAGCTATTTAGGTAGCGCCTCGGACGAATACCATAGGGGGTAGAGCACTGTTTCGGCTAGGGGGTCATCCCGACTTACCAAACCGATGCAAACTCCGAATACCTATGAGTACTATCCGGGAGACAGACTGCGGGTGCTAACGTCCGTAGTCAAGAGGAAAACAATCCAGACCGCCAGCTAAGGCCCCAAAATCATAGTTAAGTGGGAAACGATGTGGGAAGGCATAGACAGCTAGGAGGTTGGCTTAGAAGCAGCCACCCTTTAAAGAAAGCGTAATAGCTCACTAGTCGAGTCGGCCTGCGCGGAAGATGTAACGGGGCTAAAACTATGTGCCGAAGCTGCGGATTTGACTTTTAGTCAAGTGGTAGGGGAGCGTTCTGTAAGCCGATGAAGGTGTATTGAGAAGTATGCTGGAGGTATCAGAAGTGCGAATGCTGACGTGAGTAACGACAAAACGGGTGAAAAACCCGTTCGCCGAAAGACCAAGGGTTCCAGTCCAACGTTAATCGGGGCTGGGTGAGTCGACCCCTAAGGCGAGGCCGAAAGGCGTAGTCGATGGGAAATTGGTTAATATTCCAATACTTCTGTGTAATGCGATGAGAGGACGGAGAAGGTTAAGTCAGCCTGGCGTTGGTTGTCCAGGTGGAAGGAAGTAGGCATGCATCTTAGGCAAATCCGGGGTGCTCTATGCTGAGATCTGATAGCAAGCTGTACTTGTACAGTGAAGTGGCTGATACCATGCTTCCAGGAAAAGTCTCTAAGCTTCAGTTACACAGGAATCGTACCCGAAACCGACACAGGTGGTCAGGTCGAGTAGACCAAGGCGCTTGAGAGAACTCTGCTGAAGGAACTAGGCAAAATGGTACCGTAACTTCGGGAGAAGGTACGCTGCTGACGGTGATGACCCTTGCGGTCTGAGCTATTGGCAGCCACAGAAACCAGGCCGCTGCAACTGTTTATTAAAAACATAGCACTCTGCAAACACGAAAGTGGACGTATAGGGTGTGATGCCTGCCCGGTGCTGGAAGGTTAATTGATGGGGTTAGCGTAAGCGAAGCTCTTGATCGAAGCCCCAGTAAACGGCGGCCGTAACTATAACGGTCCTAAGGTAGCGAAATTCCTTGTCGGGTAAGTTCCGACCTGCACGAATGGCATAATGATGGCGGCGCTGTCTCCAGCAGAGGCTCAGTGAAATCGAAATCGCTGTGAAGATGCAGTGTACCCGCGGCTAGACGGAAAGACCCCGTGAACCTTTACTGCAGCTTGACATTGAACTTTGACCTTACTTGTGTAGGATAGGTGGGAGGCTTTGAAGTTGGAACGCTAGTTCCAATGGAGCCGTCCTTGAAATACCACCCTGGTAATGTTGAGGTTCTAACTCTGCCCCGTAATCCGGGGCGAGGACCATGTCTGGTGGGTAGTTTGACTGGGGCGGTCTCCTCCTAAAGAGTAACGGAGGAGTACGAAGGTGCGCTCAGCGTGGTCGGAAATCACGCGTAGAGTATAAAGGCAAAAGCGCGCTTAACTGCGAGACCCACAAGTCGAGCAGGTACGAAAGTAGGTCTTAGTGATCCGGTGGTTCTGTATGGAAGGGCCATCGCTCAACGGATAAAAGGTACTCTGGGGATAACAGGCTGATACCGCCCAAGAGTTCATATCGACGGCGGTGTTTGGCACCTCGATGTCGGCTCATCTCATCCTGGGGCTGAAGCAGGTCCCAAGGGTATGGCTGTTCGCCATTTAAAGAGGTACGCGAGCTGGGTTTAGAACGTCGTGAGACAGTTCGGTCCCTATCTACCGTGGGCGCTGGAAATTTGAGAGGATCTGCTCCTAGTACGAGAGGACCAGAGTGGACGAACCTCTGGTGTACCGGTTGTGACGCCAGTCGCATCGCCGGGTAGCTATGTTCGGAAGGGATAACCGCTGAAAGCATCTAAGCGGGAAGCCTACCTCAAGATAAGATTTCCCTAGGACTTTATGTCCTCTAAAGAGCCGTTCGAGACTAGGACGTTGATAGGTTGGATGTGGAAGCATAGTGATATGTGAAGCTGACCAATACTAATTGCTCGTGAGGCTTGACTATACAACACCCAAGCAGTTGTATATAAAGCATCAATCGATTCATTAATATGCAAAGCAACTTGATTTAGTTATATGCTTAGCTAAAATGAACAAATAAAGTAAGATTCAATCAGCCCATCTGTAAAGATTTGGAAAACGCATCGGCACATTAAGACCTATGCAAGTATCCATACCAGTTGTGCTGGCGACCATAGCAAGAGTGAACCACCTGATCCCTTCCCGAACTCAGAAGTGAAACCTCTTAGCGCTGATGGTAGTGTGGGGTTTCCCATGTGAGAGTAAGTCATCGCCAGCTCATTATT
>NZ_JBQUYP010000017.1:0-1665 GCF_056314305.1 Acinetobacter sp. DMC2
TTGCAATTCTGGGGCGCAATGGGGCGGGTAAATCAACACTGCTTCAGCTTCTCTCAGGAATGCAATTTCCTATTCAAGGTTCAGTACATTTAGATGGTCTGGATCTGTCTTTAATTGATCCATCTGATGTACGTCGTGATATGGGTTTACTTAACCAGAATGCGTATCTTTTCTACGGTACGATTCGTGAGAACCTTACTTTGGGTGCTCCGCTTGCAACCGATGAAGAGATTCTTCGGGCTTTAGTGGTGACGGGTGCATTGCCTTTTGTTCAAGAGAAAAAAGAAGGATTAGATCACCTGATTTTAGAGGGTGGCGTTGGTTTCTCGGGTGGTCAGAAACAAGCATTATTATTGGCTCGTTTATTGATTCGTCAACCTAACATTTTATTGTTAGACGAACCAACAGCAGCCATTGATGATGTGGCCGAGAAACAATTGATTGATCATTTAAAAGGATGGCTGGCACATCGGACTTTGGTGGTTGCGACTCACCGCCGAGCTGTTTTAGAACTGGTGGACCGTATTATTGTGGTTAACGATGGCAAAATCGTAATGGATGGTCCAAGAGATCAGGTCCTTAATCAATCAATAGCCCAACAAAAACAAGTGCAAGGGGGTAATTCATGAGCGAACCACAAAAAGAACAAGAACTCACCCGTTCAATGAATGTCTCTTATAGTGAGCCACCATTACCACGTGCCAGTTTAGTAATCTGGATTGTGGGGATTGGCTTAGTTATTTTCTTTATCTGGGCATGGGTATTTAAACTTGAAGAAGTGTCTACTGGTACGGGTAAAGTGATTCCATCGTCTAAAGAGCAGGTGATTCAGTCTTTAGAGGGCGGTATTTTAACCAAGCTGAATGTACAAGAAGGCGACATTGTTCAAAAGGGCGAAATTCTTGCGCAATTAGATCCAACCCGTTTTGCGTCTAATGTGGGTGAATCTCGATCTTTACTGATCTCTGCTCAGGCAACAGCAGCGCGTTTGCGTGCGGAAGTTAATGGTACGCCATTGGTTTTTCCCGACATTGTGATGAAAGAACCAAAACTTGTACATGAAGAAACGGCGCTATATCGTTCACGTCGTGCTGATCTTGAGCAAACACTTTCGGGTTTAAAACAGGCTTTGCAACTGGTGCAACAAGAACTGGCGATGACAGAACCGTTAGTTGCTAAAGGTGCGGCAAGTGAGGTGGAAGTTTTACGTTTACGTCGTGAAGCAAATGATTTGCAAAACAAAATGAATGATGCGCAGAACCAGTATTATGTTAAGGCTCGTGAAGAGTTATCGAAAGCAAATACGGATAGTGAAACGCAACAACAAATCGTGCTGGGTCGTAGTGACAGTTTAGATCGTGCAGTGTTTAAAGCACCGGTACGTGGTGTTGTCAAAGAAATTGCGGTTACTACGCATGGTGGTGTTATTCCGCAAAACGGTAAATTGATGACCATTGTACCGATTGATGAGCAGTTGCTTATTGAGGCGCGTATTTTACCGCGTGACATTGCCTTTATTCGTCCGGGGCAAGAAGCACTGGTTAAGATTACTGCCTATGACTACTCAATTTATGGTGGTTTAAAAGGTAAGGTTACGGTTATTTCACCAGACACGATTCGTGATGAAGTGAAACAAGACCAATTCTATTATCGTGTTTATATCCG
>NZ_JBQUYP010000018.1:0-1494 GCF_056314305.1 Acinetobacter sp. DMC2
TCTGACAAGCTTTATAATAAAGAAGGTAAGGCTTTTGGTATTACACCGGGTATGGTGGCAACAGTAGATATTCGTACCGGTGAAAAAACCGTACTGGATTACTTACTTAAACCGTTTAATAAAGCGAAAGAAGCATTAAGAGAAAGATAAATAAATATATAACTATATAGCTTTTAAATGCTTAAAAGCTATATAGTTATTAATAAGGATAATATCTTGTTTTAAATATGTGGTTTTTATTGTTTGTGCTTTAAAACATAAAAAAATTAAAAGCATATTTATATCTTAATATGATCATAATTCTTTGAAAAATAATAATTAATAATTTTGGTTTTATTTCGGTTAATAAATAAACTTATTTTTACTGTTTTTTTTGTGATGCAATTCATGTTTATAATTAGTTTTTGCGTTGAGGTTGACCTTTGTTTTATCTAATTTATCCCTTAATTTGGGCTCTTCTTATTTAATAAAATTTAAGAGCTCTAAATTGGATTGGTTTAATTAAATAATCCTACGAAGGGGAAGAAATATGTCTGAGATAAGGGTGGTTTCTAAGGAGAGTCATGAAACCTTAGAAACTACGACAAAGGATACAGTCTCTCTTTCTGAAGCATCAGTTATTTTAATAAAAGTAAATAAAGATGATGTTTCTGAAATTAGACAAGACGGTAGAAATGCAGTTATTACTTTAAAAAATGGTGAACAAATAGTAATAGTTGATTTCTTTAATGATAGTAATTATTCAACAGATAATAGTTTAGTTTTCGAAGATGATAATCATAAGTTATTGTGGGTACAGTTTACTGATAATAATGGCGTATTATTAGAACATATTACTTATAGTTATCTTGATAGTATTGAACCACTACTTTATCACGACGGTGCTGCATCTCCATGGGCATGGTTATCTGTACCGCTAACCGCAGCCGGAATTTTGTGGTGGGCTCATAATAGCGATGATAAAACAGATGACACAAAACAAAAAGATACGACTGCTCCAGATGCTCCAATTATAGATTTAATTAACGGCAAAGATCCGATTACAGGTACAGCAGAACCCGGTTCAACAGTTACGGTAACGTTCCCGGATGGCACAACAGCAACAGTTGTGGCGGGTACAGATGGCAGCTGGACAGTACCGAACCCTGGTCTTGAAGATGGCGATGAAGTTAAAGCAACGGCAACAGATCCGGCAGGTAACATTTCACCTCCGGCAACGCAAATTGTTGATGCCATCGCACCGGCAGCGCCAGAGATTGATTCAATCAATGGTACAGATCCGATTACAGGTACAGCAGAACCCGGTTCAACAGTAACAGTCACGTTCCCGGATGGTACAACAGCAACAGTTGTGGCGGGTACAGATGGCAGTTGGACAGTACCGAACCCTGGTCTTGAAGATGGTGATGAAGTTAAGGCAACGGCAACAGATCCGGCAGGTAACACATCACCACCGGCAACTGAGATTGTTGATGCCATCGCACCGGCAGCGCC
>NZ_JBQUYP010000019.1:0-1463 GCF_056314305.1 Acinetobacter sp. DMC2
GAGTCGCTGTCAGAGTCCGAATCGCTGTCAGAGTCCGAATCGCTGTCAGAGTCTGAGTCACTGTCAGAGTCACTGTCGCTGTCAGAGTCTGAATCGCTGTCAGAATCAGAGTCACTGTCGCTATCAGAGTCACTGTCGGAATCAGAGTCGCTGTCGCTATCAGAGTCAGAGTCGCTGTCAGAATCAGAGTCGCTGTCAGAATCAGAGTCACTGTCAGAATCAGAGTCACTGTCGCTGTCGCTATCAGAGTCGCTGTCGGAATCAGAGTCCGAATCGCTGTCAGAGTCTGAGTCACTGTCGCTGTCAGAGTCTGAGTCGCTGTCAGAGTCTGAGTCGCTGTCAGAGTCTGAATCGCTGTCAGAATCAGAGTCACTGTCGCTATCAGAGTCACTGTCGCTATCAGAGTCACTGTCGGAATCAGAGTCGCTATCGCTATCAGAGTCTGAGTCGCTATCGCTATCAGAGTCGCTGTCAGAGTCCGAATCGCTGTCAGAGTCCGAATCGCTGTCAGAGTCTGAGTCACTGTCAGAGTCACTGTCAGAGTCACTGTCGCTGTCAGAGTCTGAATCGCTGTCAGAATCAGAGTCACTGTCGCTATCAGAGTCACTGTCGGAATCAGAGTCGCTGTCGCTATCAGAGTCAGAGTCGCTGTCAGAATCAGAGTCGCTGTCAGAATCAGAGTCACTGTCAGAATCAGAGTCACTGTCGCTGTCAGAGTCGCTGTCAGATTCACCGATAATAATTAACGTACCTGTTGCAGAGCCTTCATTACCCGCAGCATCAGTAGCAGTCACAAGGATTGTATGTGATCCGTCGTTTAAGGCTGGTAGGGTGTTATCTGCTAGTGTCCATGTTCCATCACCGTTATTTACGGCTGTGTACTCTACACCATCTACAGTTACAATCACTTTGGCCGTAGGATCATCTACGGTACCAGTTAATGTAGGTGTATTATCATGACTAGATAATTCATCAAACGTTACAGTTGGTGCTACAGCATCAACAATCTCAGTTGCCGGTGGTGATGTGTTACCTGCCGGATCTGTTGCCGTTGCCTTAACTTCATCGCCATCTTCAAGACCCGGGTTCGGTACTGTCCAGCTGCCATCTGTGCCTGCAACTACTGTTGCTGTGGTGCCATCCGGGAACGTGACTGTTACTGTTGAACCGGGTTCTGCCGTACCTGTAATCGGGTCTGTACCATTGATTGGATCAATCTCTGGCGCTGCCGGTGCGATGGCATCAACAATCTCAGTTGCCGGTGGTGATGTGTTACCTGCCGGATCTGTTGCCGTTGCCTTAACTTCATCGCCATCTTCAAGACCAGGGTTCGGTACTGTCCAGCTACCATCTGTACCCGCCACAACTGTTGCTGTGGTGCCATCCGGGAACGTGACTGTTACTGTTGAACCGGGTTCTGCCGTACCTGTAATCGGGTCTGTACCATTGATTGGATCAATCTC
>NZ_JBQUYP010000020.1:0-540 GCF_056314305.1 Acinetobacter sp. DMC2
TACTGCCCACACTGTGATGGTCCATTGTTCAAAGGCAAACGTGTTGCGGTGATTGGTGGGGGTAACTCAGGTGTTGAAGCTGCAATTGACCTTGCAGGAATTGTTGAACATGTGACTTTGGTTGAGTTCGATACAAAACTACGTGCTGACCAAGTTTTGCAAAACAAACTGCATAGCTTGCCAAACACAACAGTGATTATGAATGCCTTAAGTACAGAAGTGTTGGGTGATGGCTCACAAGTGACTGGTCTTAAATATAAAGACCGTGCGACTGATGAAGAGCATGTAGTCGAGCTAGCAGGGATCTTTGTACAGATTGGTTTATTGCCAAATACTGACTTCTTAAAAGACAGTGAAGTTGAGTTAACCAACCGTGGTGAGATCATTGTCAATGATCGCAACGAAACCAATGTCAAAGGTGTATTTGCTGCAGGTGACTGTACGACTGTACCTTACAAGCAAATCATTATTGCTACAGGTGAAGGTGCTAAAGCATCACTCTCTGCGTTTGATTACATCATCCGTTCTGGGCAATAAAAT
>NZ_JBQUYP010000021.1:0-511 GCF_056314305.1 Acinetobacter sp. DMC2
GACTGTCGATGGCACAGACTATCCAGCAGTCAACAATGGTGACGGCACCTGGACCCTTGCAGACAATACACTGCCTGCATTAACAGACGGTCCACATACCATTACCGTGACAGCAACTGACCCTGCAGGTAATGCAGGAACAGATACAGCTGTGGTGACAGTGGATACTAGCATTCCAGTTGTATCTTTAGATGATGTGGTTACTAATGACACGACTCCTGCTTTAACAGGAGCGATTAATGACCCAACAGCAACAGTTGTTGTGAATGTGGATGGTATTGACTACCCAGCGACTAACAATGGCGATGGCACCTGGTCACTTGCAGACAATACTCTGCCTGCCTTAACAGACGGTCCACATACAGTGACTGTAACTGCAACTGATCCAGCTGGAAATATAGCTACAGATACAGCGACGCTTACTATTGATACAGTACCTGCAGACTTGATCGGTGCGATCACGATTCCTGAAGACTTAAATGGCGACGGTATCTTGAATGCAGACGAGCTT